>NZ_NOIF01000137.1 GCF_002265265.1 Photobacterium sanguinicancri | reverse complement strand
GTTAATCTATTGTTTAACTTAACAATTAATGGTCGTGTGCTTCGCCTGCGCCTTTAGGGTAACGAATTGATTCCACCATATCTTGTACTTCTTTTGGTACTTCCGAGGTAAATTTATTAACCACAATCGATACCACAAAGTTCAAACACATTCCTAACGTGCCAATACCTTCAGGACTGATGCCAAAGAACCAGTTTTCAGGGGTACTTGCTGCTGGATTGATGAACTTAAAGTATATGATGTAAGAGGCGGTGAAGGTAATGCCACTTAACATGCCCGCGATTGCTCCTTCTTTGTTCATCTGCTTATAGAAGATGCCCAGAATAATGGCAGGGAAGAAAGATGCTGCGGCTAAGCCAAACGAGAACGCAACAACTTGAGCGACAAACCCTGGCGGATTAATGCCTAGATACCCTGCGCCGACAATCGCCACAGCGGCACCGATACGTGCGGCCATTAGTTCTTGTTTATCGGTCATATCTGGCTTAAACCCTTTCTTGAGCAAATCATGTGAAATCGAGGTTGAAATCACCAGCAGCAAGCCTGCAGCTGTTGATAGGGCTGCGGCTAAACCACCTGCGGCCAATAGTGCGACAACCCAGTTAGGTAGATTTGCCAGCTCAGGGCTTGCCAGTACGATAATGTCACGGTTGATGTTCATCTCGTTACGCTCATCGCCCGAGTAGAACATCCTGCCATCGCCGTTTTTATCTTCCCATTTAACCAGTCCTGTTTTCTCCCAGTTAGTCACCCAACCTGGCGCTTGTTCAGCCGTGACACCTTGCATTTCAGGACCATTGATAGTCTGAATCATATTGATACGTGCAAAT
The DNA here is from genome assembly GCF_002265265.1 of Photobacterium sanguinicancri. Classification (GTDB taxonomy): domain Bacteria; phylum Pseudomonadota; class Gammaproteobacteria; order Enterobacterales; family Vibrionaceae; genus Photobacterium; species Photobacterium sanguinicancri. Next base: position 13,397 of record NZ_NOIF01000137.1, on the reverse strand, counting down.
GCAGCAACCGACGGTGCCGTGGTATAAAGTAGTGAGATAAACAACAATGCCCAGCCTGCAGAAATACGGGCATCTTTTACGCGAGGCACAGTAAAGAAGCGAATGATAACGTGAGGTAATCCTGCGGTACCTACCATCAAGGCTGCACAGATGAAGAACACATCAACCATACTTTTGGAGCCATCGGTATAGGCGGTAAAGCCGAGTTCGGTGGTCAAGCCATCAAGCTTATCCAGTACATAGGTTTCTGACCCTGTGAGTGTTGAGCCAAGGCCTAGTTGTGGCACTGGGGTACCTGTCATCATGATTGATGTGAAGATTGCTGGCACTAAGAAAGCAAAAATCAGAACACAAAATTGTGCAACTTGGGTGTAGGTAATGCCTTTCATACCGCCTAATACGGCGTAGAAGAACACAATACCCATCCCGATGATGATACCCATGTTGATATCAACTTCGAGGAAGCGAGCAAATACTACGCCCACACCACGCATTTGACCTGCTACGTAAGTAAACGAAACGAAAATGGCACAAAAGACGGCAACCATACGTGCAGTTCTGGAGTAGTAACGTTCTCCGATAAAATCTGGCACAGTGAATTGGCCAAATTTTCGTAGATAAGGTGCGAGGCATAACGCAAGTAGGACATAGCCGCCCGTCCACCCCATCAGATACACACCACCGTCATAGCCGACGAAAGAAATAATACCTGCCATTGAAATAAACGATGCTGCCGACATCCAGTCTGCTGCTGTTGCCATCCCGTTTGCTACAGGGTGAACACCACCGCCCGCGACATAAAACTCACTGGTGGATCCTGCACGTGCCCAGATGGCAATGCCGATATACACCGAGAAAGTAAAACCAACTAAAATAAACGTCCAAGTTTGAATATCCATGAAATAACCTCTTAGTCTTCCTGTACGTTGAACTTACGATCCAGTGCGTTCATACGCATCACGTAGACAAAAATCAGGGCGACAAAGGTATAGATAGCTCCCTGCTGTGAGAACCAAAAACCCAGTTTAAAGCCACCGATTTGAAAGTTGTTGAGGACATCCACAAATAAGATCCCTGCGCCATATGAGACTAAAAACCAAATGGCCAATAACGATCCCATCGTTGCGAGGTTTTCTCGCCAGTAGGCTTGTGCATGTTCCTTGGATTCAAACGCCATTGTTATCTCCTTACACGTTACGAAAGTAAAAACGCAATTTGTACGTTAATAAAATGTTACGTAACGACAATAGCAATGAATAATGAAAGACACAGTGCAACTTTAGTCGAGGGATAAACGACAAAATCGCCACGAATGCGGCGATTTTGTGAGGTTAGCGAATATTTTGAGGTGTTAATGAAATGTTGCGTTAGCCTAAGGTCTAACCCATGATGTAAAAATCTTTTATGCCAACCAGTAGGTTATTGACTGCAACGGCCGCGAGTATTAATCCCATGACTCGGCTGATGATCGCCGCGCCCACTGTGCCAATGTATTTCTGGATCTTATTGGCTCCGAGTAATAGCAATAACGTGATGGTTAACACGGCTAGCATGACTAAGGTTGTCATTATTTGATCACCCAGTGCATAGCGGTTGTTATCCGTCAGCATGACGACGGCCATCATAGCGCCCGGAGAGGCGATAGAAGGGATCGCGAGGGGATAAACCGCTAAGTTGCCAAGCTCTGAATGTGCCACATCGTCTTGGCTTAATTTACATTCTTGGTCAACTTTGCCTTCACCAAAAATCATGGTGAGAGCAAATAAGAGTAAGACTAACCCGCCCGCTGCTTGGAAGGCGGGAAGGGGAATTTGCATCGCTTCTAATAGGATCTGTCCCACGATAACAAAGAATAACAGTACGCCAGTCGCAATGCCGACAGCTTTTAATGCGACTAACCGGCGTTGATGTGCGGTGAGGTGGTTGGTTTGAGCAAGATAAACAGGAACAGAACCGATAGGATCAACGACGGCCCAAATAAGAACAAACTGGGTAACTAAAGCACTAAGCAAAAGAGCCTCCTTAAGATGATAGAGAGGAATTGTATGTAATTTGAGGGTTTAATCTGTATTTATTGCTAAGGATAGCAAAAAGGTATGACTTTTTATGAAAATATTGCGTACTTTGACCGTTTAAGTTGTTACAAAATACATGGTGATTTTAGCCATTAAAGCTAAAGGTATGCTATCCAATACTATTTATTGCTATATCCCTTTAAATATAAGGGAGTATTCGTTAGCTGCACCGATAGATGATACTGCTATCGATGCAATTAAATGATTGATGCTATAAATCCATTTGCTGTAGCAAAATTACTGCCTGAGTGCGATTTCTAACATTAAGTTTACGAAAAATGGCCGTCATATGGGCCTTAATTGTTGCTTCTGACACATTTAAGTCATAGGCGATTTGCTTGTTGAGCAAGCCATCAGACAGCATGCAAAGCACTTTGTATTGCTGAGGCGTTAGGGTGGCTATTCTCTCTGCTAATTCAGTATGCCCATCATCATCGGCTTCATTCATGCCTTCAGGGAAAAAGGGTTCGCCTTCTAAAACTTGGTTCAGCGCGGAAACTAAAGCGCGCATGTCGCTAGATTTGGGGATAAAGCCAAATGCACCGTGGCTGCGTACTTGCTTCACCACACTGTGCTCTTCACTGGCTGAGATGACCACGATCGGTAGATCGGGGTGTTGGTTACGTAACTGAATCAGCCCTGACATGCCATTGGCCCCCGGCATTTTTAAATCGAGTAGTAGCAAGTCGACATCAGTTTCTTCTTTATCGAGTAGGGTCAATAGTGAGTCGAGCGAGTCAGCTTCTAGTAGGTTGGCTCCACTGAAAGCCATATGTACCGATTGAAATAACGCATTACGAAACAGTGGGTGATCATCGGCAATGACAATAGTGTATTGGGCGTCCATATCCATCTCATTATTAATCCTTTTCTTTAAGCTATCACTGCCTTATAGCGAGATCAATTTGTTAACACTCAAGATCTGCGTTGGATCAGAGGTTGATAGTATTCGCTTGTGAAGGCACTGGCACTCTGGGTAATCGTGTGTGTTTTTCTGTTATTTTTTATCTGCTATTGAGCAAGTTAAGACTGATGATGTAGTTAAGGCACTTCGCATGAAATCAATGAAGTGACTAATGTGCAAAGGGACATAGCCTAAGCGCTGATAAAGCATGTAAATAGGGCGTGGTGGTGAGTACCACTCTGGCATCATCGTCGTTAATCGCTGCTGGGCGATGGCGTCTGCCACAACATAATTTGGTAGGCAAGCGATGCCTAGTCCGCTAATAGTCGCTTGCTTAATGCTGTTAAGATCGGCAATGGCCATCCGTACTGGTGAGTTAAGCCAGACGGTTTGATTACTTTGCTTAGAAGTGAGTGCCCATTCAAATTCAGGCACACTGGCTAGGCGGGCATGAAGCTCTAGTTCTTCAGGAGTATGAGGTGTGCCTTGCTGTGCTAAATAGCAAGGGGAAGCAACCAAAATACGTTGTGATTCACCAATGGTTGCAGCCGCAAAGCTAGAATCTGGCTGCTGACCGACCCTAAACACTACATCATATTGTTCGGGGCTGTAATCGTGTTGCTGATTCGATAACTGATTCAACGATAACGTGACTTCAGGGTACTGCGCTAAGAACTGATTAAATAGTGGCATCAGTTGATAGGTAAGCAAACCAACAGGCGCGGAAATACGTAACGCGCCGCGTGGGGTGTTTTGGCTGCTGTCCTGAATTTCGCTGGTGGCGGCTTCTAAATCATCAATGAGAGGCTGACAGCGATCGAAGTAATTTTGGCCAAGCGGTGTCAGTGATACATTGCGGCTATCACGGATAACCAATTGGCTACCTAAGGTATCTTCTAGCCGTTGTAATCGACGGCTCAAGGTCGCAGGGGGGATATCCAGTGCACTGGCTGCGGCTCTGAAACTTCCTTGCTGAGCAATCGCAATTAGGGTGCGTAGGTCATCTAACTTCATACCATTTTTGCATCGCTGCATCACGCTTTTACCTCTATCGCATTAGGCGTGCTGTGACTACTATAAGGACTCAGGTTGTTCTGTCTTCAACCTGAATCTGTAGCAAAACACTGAGACATATCGAATAAGACACTGGGATTGGTGAGTTATTCGAGTAGAACACTAACGATGGGAATCCGTTGGTGTTCGGGTCTTCGCCCTAGGATGGGGCGGAGACAATAATTACCTTATTTTACCGCGTTTTTCTCCTGCTTTACTCCTTTCTAACACATTAAAATCGTAACACTATTTTTCATTCTCTCTTGTTATTTAGCCACAATAAATCACCGCTTATAATGATAGTAAGTAAATACTAACCATGTTGAGTATACTTCAGCTTTTCAGTTGTTCTACCGATTCAATCTATCTCGCTGTTATTTATTTCAATGGCACAAAAAAGGCCACCCGAAGGTGACCTTATTCTGTTCTAGAACTTATATTTTCAAGCGATTAAAGAATCATACCGCCGAATAAGAAGCCTAGTGCAACCGAAGTTGAAATGGTCACCACACCAGGAATAAAGAACGGGTGGTTAAATACCAAGTTACCGATACGGGTAGAGCCTGTGTCATCCATCTCAACTGCCGCTAGTAGCGTTGGGTAAGTAGGAAGTACGAACAGTGCACTTACTGCTGCAAACGATGCGATAGCAGTAAGAGGAGCAACACCGATAGCCAATGCTGCAGGCATTAGTGCGACAGTGGTTGCGCCTTGAGAGTAAAGCAGCATAGAAGCTAGGAACAATACGATAGCTAGCATCCATGGGTAGTCACTCAGTAATGAAGCCGCTACTTCTTTAATGCCATCAACGTGTGAGTTAACGAACGTAGAACCTAACCATGCCACACCCAGTACACAGATACATGCTGTCATACCAGAGCGGAACGTTGGTGCTGCTGCGATTTTTGATGCGTCGATTTTAGTGAATGTCACGATAGCCGCTGCTGCTGCCAGCATTACTGTCATGATAGCTTCGTTACGACCCAGAGCCGGGTTCTCAATCAGACCAACAGAGCTTGAAATCGCTGCTGCGTAGCACACTACAAATGCGATAGCCGCTAGGAAGATGTAAGTCGCTGTTTTTGCTGTTGGCAAAATCTGACGTTTTTCAGTACCTTTTAGCTTAATCAGACCTTTTTCTAAACGTTCTTGGTAAACCGGATCGTCTTTTAGTTCACAGCCAAGGAAGTTAGCAACAAACGCACCAGCCATACATGCTAGGAAAGTCGTTGGAATACAAACTGCAAGCAGTGTTAGGTAACCCACGCCTAGTGGCTCAAGTAGACCTGAGAAGAACACAACTGCCGCTGAAATTGGCGATGCAGTGATAGCGATTTGTGAAGCAACAACGGCGATAGAAAGTGGACGAGAAGGGCGAACGCCTTGCTCTTTAGCAACTTCAGCAATAACCGGAAGGGTAGAGAAAGCCGTGTGGCCGGTACCTGCCATCAGTGTCATTAGGTATGTCACGATAGGCGCGTAGAAAGTGATGTGTTTAGGGTTTTTGCGAAGGAAGTTTTCTGCTATTTCAACTAGCCAGTCCATACCACCAGCCACTTGCATTGCGGCGATTGCGGTAATAACTGACATGATAATAAGGATTACATCTACGGGGATAAAAGATTGACTCGTGGGCACGCCTAAAAAGAGCGATAACACAATGACACCAGCGCCACCTGCCAAACCAATACCAATACCACCGATACGTGCGCCTAAATAAATAAACGCGAGAACAACAAAGAGTTCTACACCAATCATAGGGATCTATCCTGTCTTAAAGTTAATCAAAAAAAATAAAAGGGGGGAATCTGTAGCAAAGAAGGGCGGACACTCGTCCTGAATATCCGCCAAATTTTAATTTATATTACGAGGGCCGTTACTATTAGTTGTAACGTTTTGCTTTGTATTCTGGGTGCATCAAGTTTTGTACTGAGAAGATGTCGTCTAGTTGTTCTTCAGTTAGAAGACCACGCTCTAGTACTACTTCACGTACATTCTTACCTGTTTCCGCACAAATCTTACCAACGATGTCGCCTTCGTGGTGGCCGATGAATGGGTTTAGGTAAGTTACGATACCAATAGAGTTAAACACGAAGCTTTCACACACTTCTTTGTTCACTGTGATACCAACAATACACTTATCAGTTAGGTTGATAGCGGCATTTTTCAGTAGGTCGATAGACTCAAATAGTGCCTGACCGATCACTGGTTCCATAACGTTCAACTGAAGCTGACCTGCTTCTGCTGCGAAAGTTAGGGTAGTGTCGTTACCAATTACTTTGAAACACACTTGGTTAACCACTTCAGGGATTACTGGGTTAACTTTAGCTGGCATGATAGAAGAACCAGCTTGCATTTCAGGTAGGTTTAGTTCGTTTAGACCAGTACGTGGGCCTGAAGATAGTAGACGTAAGTCGTTACAAATCTTAGACAGTTTCACAGCTGTACGCTTAAGCGCGCCGTGAATCATTACGTAAGCACCACAGTCTGATGTTGCTTCGATAAGGTCTTCAGCAGGAGTACAAGGTAGACCTGTGATTTCAGCAAGACGTTGAACTGAAAGCTCTTGGTAGCCAGTTGCAGCGTTCAAGCCAGTACCGATAGCGGTAGCGCCAAGGTTAACTTCAAGTAGAAGCTCTGCCGTGTGCTTAAGGTTTTTAATTTCTTCTTTAATAAGAATACCGAAAGCGTGGAATTCTTGACCTACAGTCATAGGTACAGCATCTTGAAGTTGGGTACGGCCCATTTTCAGGATGTGTGAAAATTCTTTGTCTTTGGCATCGAAAGCGGCTTTTAGATGCTCAAGTGCGTCAAGCATGTTGATGATGCTGTTGTATACAGCAACACGGAAGCCTGTAGGGTAAGCACAGTTAGTAGACTGAGATTTGTTTACGTGATCGTTAGGGTTAACGATATCGTATTCGCCTTTCTCTTTGCCCATTAGCTCAAGTGCTAGGTTAGCAACAACTTCGTTAGCATTCATGTTAACTGAAGTGCCTGCGCCACCTTGGTAAACATCTGATGGGAATTGATCCATGCATTTGCCTGTATCTAGGATCAGGTCACATGCTTTGATGATGTACTCACCAACTTCAGAAGGAATAGCGCCTAGTTCTTTGTTCGCCATTGCAGCCGCTTTCTTAGTGAAAACCATGCCACGAACGAATTCTGGAACATCAGAAATAGTCGTTTTAGAAATGTTGAAGTTTTCAACAGCGCGAAGAGTGTGAATACCCCAGTAAGCATCAGCTGGAACGTGACGCTCACCAAGTAGATCTTCTTCAATGCGGGTTGCAACGTTAAGAGTTGCTTCGTTTTTTTCTAGATCAATCATCTGAGACATAATGTAGCCTTATGGGGAATCTGCTAAGAAAATTCAAATGTTGAGCCAGTTCTGAATAAGAATCCATTCTGCAGAAGTGTTGGCTAGATGATCGTACCTGACACCTTATTTGCAGACGATAATACTCCCCTTTAGGGGTAAAAACATAATCCAGATCACTTTTTTGAATGGCGTGTTTTTATTTGCATAAAAACGAGAGTTAGCTCACATTACCTGTTAACAAGTGATGCGCTGAATAAGATGAAAAATGACCAAATATAGTAAAATGTGAAAGCTTTGTTTGTTTTATCTTGTCATGAATTATGCAAGCTTGGTCTACGCCAATGCGCTTGAAAAATGCCACAATGCCCGCATAGTTTAGATATACCCTAATTTTTCATGTTGACCATCGACAGTGGGGTCGTTGGGCGGCAATTATCACAGGCCACCAAGAGGTAAGTCGTGTTTCCTATTTTAATGTTTCTTTTTATTGTTGTGCCGATTGTGGAGATCGCTCTGTTTGTACAAGTAGGTGGTTTTCTCGGTATGTGGCCAACGATTGGACTCGTGTTGGTAACGGCCATTGTTGGGGCGTCACTGGTGCGTAGCCAAGGCATTGCGACTTTAATGTCGGTACAAGGCAAATTGGCGCAAGGTGAGCTACCAGCCCAGCAAATTGTAGAAGGTGTCATGCTGGCGGTTGCGGGAGTGCTACTGCTTACACCGGGCTTTATGACTGACTTTCTTGGTATGGCTGTGCTGTTACCAGCCCCACGTGCGTATTTAGCCAAGCAGCTAATGAGCCGAGTTAAAGTTAATAGCATGGGTGCGGGAGCTGGTTTCAGTGGCGGCTTTGGTGGTGGTCAAGGATTTAATGGACAAGGTCCATTTGATCAGCAAGGCTCGTTTGATCAACAAGACCCATTTAGTTCTCAGCGTCGTAATCAAAATGGCGATGTATTTGATGGGGAATTTGAGCGCAAAGATGAAGAGAAAAAAGATGACGACGCACCGCGTTTACCTTAATTGGTAACATGATGTGATTGTAGTCATGACAATATGTGAATAATAAAAAAAGCAGCCTAGGCTGCTTTTTTATTCATATCTTGTTTTATTTGACCAGCCCGTTCGGCTATTTATACTGCCTGTTTTTACCCGTTTGGTAGGTCTGTTGGTGTCAGGCATTGGCGTCGAATACGCAGTGCATAACAGTAAGCACCAATCCCACTAAAAATGTTGGCAATAGCAATGCCAATAAATAGCCCTTCAGTCCCGTAATATTGACTGCCAAGCCAAGCTGTTGGTAACAGAAATGCAAACAGACGAAGTAAATTCCAAATTAATGCATTCATGGGTTTATGCATTGCATTTAATCCGCTGATCAGCAACATGCAAACGGCCTGTAAGCCATAACTTAATGGCACCACCATCAAGTAATGCCACAATAAATCCTGTACTTGGCTGTCTTGACTGAAAAGTGCCGACAACGGCCAACTAAGCGGCACCATCATCACAAACACTAATAATTGAAATACGATCGCAAAGCGCATTGCCATAAACAGTGCTTTAAAAGCACGTTGTGGATTATTAGCCCCGAGGTTCTGTGCCATAAAAGGCATCAGTGCTGAACCCAGTGACATCATGACAATGATAAGAATCGACTCAATCCGCATTGCAGCGCCATAGGCGGCGACAGACGTTGTCCCTTGGGCGGCTAAAATTGCCATTAAGAATGCCCCAGACAACGGCGTTAAGGCGTTAGACAGGCCTGCAGGGGTGCCTATCTCTAATACTTGGCGCCAATCGTGGAGCAATTTATTAAGCTGTGGCCAGGCCAATAGCTTTTCACGCTTAGTCAGCACATATAAAGAGCCGACTAAGGCCACAGCCCAGCTGACTCCACTGGCAATCGCGGCCCCTTGTACCCCGAGTTCAGGAAATGGGCCGTAGCCGAAGATCAATAACGGATCGAGGATCCCATTGATCAAGCCTGCCAGCATCATGATCTTAGCGGGGGTTTTGGTATCACCTGTTGCTCGAATCGCGCTGTTACCCGCCATCGGGATCACTAATAGTGGAATGGCGATATACCATACTGACATGTATTCATTGATGATAGGGAGCAGGCTAGGTGAAGCCCCTAATAATGAAAACAAAGGATCAATGGTAACTAAACCTAAGCTTGAAGCGGCAATCATTAAGATGACAGCGAGTAACAAACCATGGCTGGAAAAACGTGCTGCAGATGCCATGTCGCCTTGGCCCAATAAACGGCCAATAGAGGTGGATAAGCCTACGCCCACGCCCATGGTGATACAGTTCAGCGCAAAGGTAACAGGAAAGGTGAAACTCACGGCTGCGAGCGCTTCGGTGCCGAGCAAAGAAATAAAAAGTGTATCAACCAGATTGAACATCAGAATCGCCACCATGCCAAACACCATCGGAATGGTGAGGCGGCGTAAAACGAGATCAATGGGGGCTGTGAGAAGGCCGTGTTTATCTGGGGTATTCGTACGCGTCATAGTTGCCTCGACGTAAAGATGCTCGCTCACCCTAAAGCAAAGAATGTGACGGGGCAAAAGTTCTCGAAGAAATTTTGAATTTATTTAGCTTGTAAGGCTTGGGTTCCAGAAAATCGACCCAACATGCTATGTATCGAAGGAGTAAGCGCCTTACATTATCTTACTCACTTATTTTTATTGGACATAACCAAATTAGGAGAGACGACCGATGAATATTCGTCCATTACACGACCGAGTTATCGTTGAACGCCAAGAAGTTGAATCAAAGTCTGCTGGTGGCATCGTTCTTACTGGTTCTGCCGCTGAAAAATCAACACGCGGTGTGATCCTTGCAGTAGGTAAAGGTCGCATCTTAGAAAACGGTACAGTACAAGCGCTAGACGTTAAAGTTGGCGACACCGTTATCTTCGCTGAAGGCTACGGCACTAAATCAGAAAAAATCGACGGTAAAGAAGTGCTAATCATGTCTGAAAACGACATCATGGCAATCGTTGAATAATCCATTCACCTACATTAAGAATTAAGAAAGGAAACTGACATGGCTGCTAAAGACGTCAAATTTGGTAATGATGCACGCGTACGCATGCTAGAAGGTGTAAACGTTCTAGCTGACGCAGTAAAAGTAACTTTAGGTCCTAAAGGCCGTAACGTTGTACTAGATAAATCATTTGGTGCACCAACCATCACTAAAGATGGCGTATCTGTTGCGCGTGAAATTGAACTGGAAGACAAATTCCAGAACATGGGCGCACAAATGGTGAAAGAAGTTGCTTCTCAAGCTAACGATGCTGCGGGTGACGGTACTACGACGGCAACAGTACTTGCGCAAGCAATTATTACTGAAGGCCTTAAAGCTGTAGCAGCGGGCATGAACCCAATGGATCTTAAGCGCGGCATCGACAAAGCAGTTATTGCTGCTGTTGAAGAGCTGAAAGCACTGTCTGTACCTTGTGAAGATACAAAAGCTATCGCACAAGTAGGTACTATCTCTGCAAACTCTGACGAAACTGTTGGTAACCTAATTGCAGAAGCAATGGAAAAAGTAGGCCGCGACGGTGTTATCACTGTTGAAGAAGGTCAAGCACTTCAAGACGAACTAGACGTTGTTGAAGGTATGCAGTTCGACCGCGGTTACCTATCGCCTTACTTCATCAACAACCAAGAAGCGGGTTCTGTTGATTTAGAAAGCCCATTTATTCTACTTGTAGACAAGAAAGTATCGAACATTCGTGAACTACTTCCTGCTCTAGAAGGTGTAGCGAAAGCATCTCGCCCACTACTTATCGTCGCTGAAGACGTTGAAGGCGAAGCGCTAGCAACACTTGTTGTGAACAACATGCGCGGTATCGTGAAAGTAGCGGCTGTTAAAGCACCTGGTTTCGGTGACCGTCGTAAATCAATGCTACAAGACATCGCAGTACTAACTGCAGGTACCGTGATCTCTGAAGAGATTGGTCTTGAGCTAGAAAAAGTACAACTAGAAGATCTAGGCCAAGCGAAACGCATCACTATCACTAAAGAAGCAACGACTATCATTGATGGTGCTGGTGAAGAAGCGATGATTCAAAGCCGTGTTGTGCAAATTCGTCAACAAATCGAAGACGCAACATCAGATTACGATAAAGAAAAACTTCAAGAGCGCGTAGCAAAACTAGCGGGCGGCGTAGCAGTCATTAAAGTGGGTGCTGCAACAGAAGTTGAAATGAAAGAGAAAAAAGACCGCGTAGAAGATGCACTACACGCAACTCGCGCAGCGGTTGAAGAAGGTGTTGTTGCTGGTGGTGGTGTTGCACTTATCCGCGCAGCATCAAAAGTTGCAAACCTAGAAGGTAGCAACGAAGAACAAAACGTAGGTATCCGCGTTGCACTACGTGCAATGGAAGCGCCTATTCGTCAAATCACTAAAAACGCAGGTGACGAAGAGTCAGTTGTGGCGAACAATGTTCGTGCAGGCGAAGGTAACTACGGTTACAACGCAGCAACAGGTGAGTACGGCGACATGATCGCAATGGGTATCCTAGACCCAACTAAAGTAACGCGTTCTGCTCTACAGTTCGCAGCATCAGTTGCTGGTCTTATGATCACAACAGAAGCAATGATTACAGACAAGCCTGCTAAAGATGCGCCTGCAATGCCTGATATGGGCGGCATGGGCGGTATGGGTGGTATGGGCGGCATGATGTGATAGCCAGCCTATCTCTTTGCTGTAAGGCTTAATTACTGCGTCGAGCATGCTCATTTACTAGCGTAAACTCCGCGTGCTCTCCTTGTACTAAAGCCATACAGCGTTGAGTTAGCCCACCTATTTATCCAGTAGGTTTAGAAAGCCGAGGTTTATACTTCGGCTTTTTTACGCCTGTAGAAAGCTTAAGGGAGCTGAAAAGGAATATGTACGCTTTTGTGCCAATTGAGTGTGAATAGGGCTGGGGTTTTGGCGTACGATTTATGACTAAAGTTATGCCGTATTCTGGCTATATCTTGTTCATATCTTTAGTTCCTCATGCTCATTTCCACCTGTACAGTTCACTCATGAAAAAGCTCAATAAGCTGTACGTTGATTTATCCCTTTAAAATCAATAATTTACGTACGCCTTGTTGTTTTTGGAGTATGGGCGTCAAATTGCTCACCATTTTCCAGTACGCTTAAGCTAAAGCTGTACGCGTTAGTATGGTTAACCTCGGAATCGCTAGCAGGATAGATAAGTGCTAAGAATGTTGTGCAGGGAAAATGATTTAGGAGAGGTATTTATTACTGCTCGCGATCTGCCTTTCCGACAAATATATAACGAAGGTATTTAATGGTATTAATCCACGAGAACCACCAGCTATGTCGATTGGTATCTTGGTGTGGGGACATTAATAATGACGGTTTATCCTTTACTGCTTTGTAATCTGTTCTTTCCTTTATGTCCCTCATATTGGCCATTCATACTTACCATTCGTCGCTGTTTTTATGGTTCTTCTTTGTGAAATATACATGGCACCATTTATCCGACAAAAAGCAAAATAAGCTGCACTGTGATTTAATTTCTTTTAAAACATGAGCTTAGCTTTGATTTTGTTGCTGGTTAATTACGAGTTTATTTTCGTGTATCTTTTCGCTGCTTTTTTGGTGAAAAGCTGTACGGGGCGTTCTAGCTGGTATTATTGGATAAGTAAAAATACATCTGTAGGCTAAGAAATACCATGTACGGTTCACTTTTAAAAAAGCCAGAAAAGCTGTACAGGAAATATTGCACTTAAAATCAATGGTTTACATTTAAATTAAGAGGGGGTGAATAATTTAAGTGAAACGATCACCTTTTAGCTGATATTGGTCGTTAATGTTGTACATTTTTGATGTCAGGGGTATGTAGTATGGATTTTAATGAGTAAATTACTTCGTGCGGCATAGCGTTATAGGTTTATGTCATGGTAAAAAAATAGGGATGCCCCCTCATTAAAAAGTGGGTGTAGTTATACCCATTTGATTTAGTTAATTTAAAAATCAGCTATAACAATAACTTACAATCTAATAAGGG
>NZ_NOIF01000136.1 GCF_002265265.1 Photobacterium sanguinicancri | reverse complement strand
GGTCTAACTCCCAATGAGTCAGAACGATTATATTGGGAAAGCTCTAAAACCGTGACCAATTTTAGTTGACCACTACACATCCCTTGGTAAGCCAAGTCACACTTCGTCTCAAGTGCTCGCGTAGCACTTGGGTCAATCCTGCGCATTTGCCTCTGTAAGACAACCGACAACCCGCTCAAAAATGTGACGTTCTACACACTTCACCCTATATGCAACTAAGCCAGATCATATTTGAGAACTGCACCTACCTTTAGTCTTAAAATTTCGCTAACAATACCTTATTACACGAGCAAAAATAACAAGGAGAGTGGCGAAGTGCTTCCCCACATTCAATCATTCCATCAACAGGCATTGCTTGAGCAATTACAGGCACTTCACGACATTTCCTTCATGCTGTGGCGTACTGAATCCATCAATCAACTACTTTTCACTGCCGTTGATGAAGCGAAAAAACAGCTCGATATCGACAGAATGGCGATCTTTATTTTCGATGAAAATTTGCGTATGCATGGTACCTATGGCACTGATATGACGGGTGCTACAGTAGATGAGCACTACTTTGAATCCGCTATTCCTGACCATTGGTTTTCTTCACATGCATTAAAAGGGCAGGAATACATAGTGATCAATGATAATACCGAGCTCTATCACGATTTAGAGCCTGTAGGATCAGGATGGAATGCTTATGTCGCGCTATGGGATGAAGACAAAGCCGTGGGTTGGATTGCGTGTGACAACTTAATATCGGGACGCCCTTTAAAAGGTTATCACCGCCAGTTATTGAAACAATTTGGTTTTATTGTGTCGCAGCACCTTGTTCGTCGACAAGCAGAAGAGAAACTGATCCGCTTGAACAAAGAGCTGGAGCACCGCGTCACAGAGCGTACCCAAGCGTTACAAAGTGCAAATCAACAGCTAGAGCTACTGGCAAAATGTGACCCATTAACAGGCGTGGCAAATCGCCGTGCCTTCGATTGCCAATTTAAAGATGAATGGCGGCGAGCAGAGCGTCACCAACTGCCACTTTCTTTACTGATTATTGATATTGATAACTTTAAATCTTATAACGACCAATACGGTCATGCCGCTGGTGATCAATGCTTACAAGTGATCGCTAGCGCACTCAATACTATCGAACGTCGAGCTGGAGCGCTTTTTGCTCGCTATGGTGGTGAAGAGTTTGTTTTACTCTTACCGGGTCAAAATCACAAAGCAGCAGTCTACGCAGCAAAACAAGCACTTCACGCAGTCAGAAGGCTCAAGTTAAAGCATAAGCAACCCAATGATGCCAGTTACGTGACAATCAGTATTGGTGTTGCTTCAATAAACCCATCACTTGAGCATTCAACCAGCAGCTTATTTAAGTTGACCGATGACGCACTGTACAAAGCCAAAGCCCTTGGTAAAAATGGCTATTATTTTCATACTGCGACAGAGTCCGATGGGTATCATCAAGCACCTAAGTAGAAAACCAAACGCCTCAAGTAAGAGAAACTCAGCTTCATAAGGTTCATTCACTGGCTGTTTACCAGTAGTTAACGGACTAACGTTTAGTTGGTTTTCGCTTTGTATACTTACGCTTCTTAGTGCCGCCTTTTTTAAATTCTGGCGACTTTAGCTCTCGCAGACTTAGCGGCACTTCACTGGTTTTTACTTTATCCATCAAAGTACTGACTTGCAGCTGAAGTGCATCCATAAAAGGTTTGTAAGCACATTTTTTATCCGCCATATCTTGTAACTGGTGCTCCCAATGCGCGGTCATATCAGGGTAAGTAGACTCTGTCGGCAAAGCATAAATTAACCCCCTGCCTGCATCAGTAGCATGTATATTTTTACCCTCACGCAGCAACAATTGGCGTTTAAATAAAATCTCCATGATACCTGCTCGTGTTGCTTCAGTGCCGAGTCCATCGGTGTCGCGCAGAATTTTTTTCAATGACGCGTCTGAGACAAAGCGGCCGATCCCTGTCATGGCTTGCAGTAACGTGGCCTCGGTAAAGGCTTTTGGCGGCTCTGTCATTTTGTCTTTGATCTCACCTTCGCGACAGGTTAAGACTGTGCCTTTCTCTAGCGGTGGCACCTTATCAGCAAGATCCTCGTCTTTACTCTTATCATCACGACCGAGCAACTCTCGCCAGCCTGCACTCATCAGCTGACGCCCTTTGGCAATAAAAACACCTCCCGCAATAGTAAAGACTAACTTCGCTTCACTATAAACGGCTGCAGGATAAAACTGCATCAAGTACTGACGTGCGATGAGTTGATAAATTTTAGCCTCACCACTGCTCAGGGATGCAGGGTTAACACCTTTAGGCGTGGGAATAATGGCATGGTGAGCATCCACTTTTTTATCGTTCCACGCTTTTGATTTCAGGCTAGTATTCGCCCCTTCACACGCTTGGTTGAGTTCATTGCTGGTTGTTTGAATTGCCTTACAAACATCGTTGGCCTGCTTGAAGTGCTCTACAGGTAAATAACGGCTATCGGAACGCGGGTAAGTGATCACTTTGTGCTTTTCATACAAAGACTGACACGTTGCAAGCACATCGGCGGCACTCATATTGAAGCGTTTCGCGGCATCAATTTGTAATGCAGACAGTGAATACGGCAAAGGGGCGGCTTGGCGCGTTTCTTTACGCTCCGATTCAGTGACTTCGGCAGGCTGACCTTTTATTCGCTCAACAACGTTTTCACACAATTTACGATTAAGTATGCGTCCATCTTCATCTTGATGAGGCTCACAGGCTTTACTTGGCTTCCAACGCGCTCGAATATCGTTATCTTGATAGGGGATTAGAGCGAACACCTCGTAGAAAGGCTTAGGTACAAAATTGGCAATTTCATCATCGCGGCGAGTTACCAAACCTAATACTGGCGTTTGTACACGACCAACCGACAGCACGCCCTTGTAGCCGCCCTTTTGCCCAAGTAAGGTGTATGCCCGTGTCATATTCATTCCGTACAACCAATCGGCACGAGATCGTGCTAACGCTGAAACAGACAAGGGGATAAAATCTCGATTACTGCGCATCGCAGACAAAGCGCGCTTCACCGCACTGGGGTTAAGATCTGAAATCAATAAACGCTGAATTTTTGCTTTTTTAGTAGCTGACACTTTTACGTAATCTATTACTTCATCCACCAGCAGCTGCCCTTCTCTATCAGGGTCACCCGCGTGGACAATGTCTGTCGCTTGCTTGGCTAATTTACGCACCACGCTTAATTGTTGTTTGGCTGATTTTCGTGGGGTGAGTTGCCATTGTTCAGGCAAGATCGGTAAATCGATCATATTCCACTTTTTATATTTCTCATCGTAGGCATCTGGTTCAACTTGCTCTAACAAGTGACCAATACACCAAGTGACGATATCGCCATTACCTGCTTCAATATAGCCGTTATTATTTTTATGAGGACGAGGGAGTACCGCTGCTATCGCACGGCCAAGGCTAGGTTTTTCAGCAATAAATAAACGAGACATAACAATTATTCGACAAACTTCAATGAGCTGGAGACTTTAACTAAAGCGGAAGACAAGAACAAGAAATACTGGATAAAAAGACAGTAAAGGAAAGCCTCTGCTTCCCTTTTTTATTTATATAACTTACACCGCCCCCAGCTAATAGAGACTGTGATTTTTACAAGTATTCGACAAACTGGCTAAGATCGCGTTCATGCACTTTCGCTTCACGGCAACCCGATGTACCGACATACAAAAAGCCAACAATAAGATCATCACCATGTACACCAAGCGACTCACGAACAACTGGGTGGTATGCCCATTTACCCGTACGCCAAAAACCTGCATACCCTTGCGCGACGGCTGCCATTTGCATGGCTTGGGTGGCACAACCAGCAGAGAGGTGCTGTTCAATCACAGGAACTTTGTCATTTTCTGTCACGTTCGCTACAACCGTAATCACCATAGGGGCACGAAACGGCGCCTTACTTGCCTTTTCAATGGTAGCTTCATCTGCGCCATCAGCTTTTGCCGCTTCCACTAAGATATCGGCTAATTTTGTTAACCCTTCACCCTGCGACACAATAAAACGCCATGGCGTTAGCGCGGCATGATCAGGGGCGCGCAGACCTGCCCGAAAAATATTGTCGAGTGCTTCACCTTGCGGCGCAGGCTCCAGCAACTTAGGTAACGAACGACGATTCAATAACAGTGTGAGCGCATCCATAACAACAACCTTTAATGATAATAATCATTGATTAACAATATCATAACCACAAAGCACCGAGAAGTATCGGTGCTTTTTCCTGCGCAGCTTTATTAAACAATTAATCTTAAGCAAGTGCCCTTATTGAACAAGTGCCTTTAAACAAGCACCACTGAGCAAGCTTGAACAGACCTGCTAAGATTAGTTTTAGAGCTTAGCCGCAAGTTCTACGGCTTGGCGAATAACACGCTTAGCATCAACTTCACCCGCGACATCGGCACCGCCAATGACACTGACTTTTACATTGGCAGCTTCAAGCTGGTCTGTTAGTACATTGACGGATGTTTGGCCAGCACAAACAATAATATTATCGACAGGTAGAACGCGTGACTGCCCTTCTACCGTAATATGCAACCCTTGCTCATCAACCTTGTCATAACTGACGCCACCAAGGAGTTCGACCCCACGTTTCTCCAATACTTTCTTATGGATCCACCCCGTGGTTTTCCCCGGCCCTTTACCAACACGTCCCGGTTTACGCTGCATTAGCCATACCTGACGCTGGCTAACATACTCTTCATGCGGGTATAAACCACCAGCATGACTAATATCGGTATCAATCCCCCAATCTTGCAACCAGTCCTCTAGGGCTTGATGTTCTGGCTCTGTCAGCATTGTGGACACATCCACACCAATACCACCAGCACCAATTACCGCCACTTTCTGGCCTACTTCAACCTTGTCACGAATTAGCGTTTGGTAATCAACCACTTTGTCACTGTCTTTCAGACCAGGGATCGGCGGCATACGAGGTTGTACCCCAGTCGCTACAATGACTTCATCATAATCTTTGAGCTCAGCCAATGTTGCGGCATGGCCCAGCTTCACATTGACACCCGTCTGCTCTAAACGGCGGCTAAAATAACGAATTGTCTCTTTAAATTCTTCTTTACCGGGAATTTGCATTGCCAAATTAAACTGACCGCCGATGTAATCGTTTTTCTCAAACAAATCAACACTAAAACCACGCTCTGCGGCGGCACTCGCACAAGCCAGCCCCGCAGGCCCAGCCCCGACAACCGCCACTTTTCGTTTATTGACCGCTGGCGTCAATATTAATTCGGTCTCATAACAGGCTTGTGGGTTCACTAAACAACTCGCGCGTTTACCGACAAAAACATGATCCAGACACGCTTGATTACAACCAATACAAGTATTGATATCGTCGGCTCTATTTTGTTCTGCTTTATTGACGAACTCAGCATCTGCCAAGAACGGGCGAGCCATCGAGACCATGTCCGCTTGTCCACCCGCTAAAATACCTTCAGCTACATCTGGCGTATTAATACGATTACAGGTGACTAACGGAATGTTCACTTCATTTTTTAGCTTTTCAGTTACCCAAGCAAACGCGGCACGCGGCACTTGCGTAGCAATCGTTGGGACGCGTGCTTCATGCCAACCAATGCCCGTATTCAAAATAGTCACACCCGCCGATTCAAGCGCTTTTGCCAGCATTACCACTTCTTCATGAGTACTGCCTTGCTCAACTAAGTCCAGCATAGACAAACGGAAAACGATGATAAAATCATTACCCGTACGTTTTCTTACTGCTTTCACCAACTCGATAGGAAAACGCATACGGTTTTCATAGCTACCGCCCCAATCATCATAACGATGGTTCGAACGCTGACAGATAAATTGATTAATCAAATACCCTTCAGATCCCATCAACTCGACGCCGTCATAACCCGCTTCACGTGCTAATTCTGCACTTTTAGCAAACGCCTCAATGGTTTTGTTAATTTGACGAACACTCATCTTACTTGGGGTAAATTTCGCGATCGGTGATCGAATAGCAGAGGCACTCACCGCAAAAGGATGTAGGGCATAACGACCAGCATGAAGCAGCTGTATGGCAATTTTTCCGCCCTCTTCATGCACCGCATCGGTAATAGTACGGTGTGCTCTAGCTTGACGAGCTGAACTAAATTCAGCACTTAATGGATGCAATCGGCCACGAAAGTTAGGTGAGAAACCTCCCGTTACAATCAATCCCACACCACCACGGGCACGAGCTGCATAAAAGGCAGACAGCTTTTTAAAGCCATCACGAGATTCTTCAAGCCCAGTGTGCATTGATCCCATCAACACACGATTCTTTAGTTGCGTAAAACCAAGATCCAAGGGCGCGAGTAAGTGTGGGTAAGATTTATCGTTCATGGCTTCCATTCTTTTCTAATTATGGTCAGACCAGTATATGGTCAACAAACAACAAATTTCAAACATCTGTTTACATTAACGCAACAAAGCATGATCTATGCAAGGATTTTGAGAGAAAATCGTGACCGAAATGTTTGATCACTTATGAAAAATCGAACGTATTAACGCTATGTAGGTCTTAACCTAACATACGGATCTAGGTGAAAAATTGTGACATAGCGCTTTCCTGCGTTAGGATAAGAGCAGGAATCATTATCAGGACGCTTCATGAAAATGTTATTTAAAGGGATCGGGAAGATTTTCCGCGCTCTATGGAAACTACTCAGCTTCACTCGCCAGCTTATTCTTAATCTGTTTTTCTTGGCTTTTGTTGGCATCATCATATTTGCCTTCACGCAAAGAACGGAAGAGCCAGTACAGGCGACGAAATCAGCGCTTGTGCTCGATTTAGCTGGCCCTATCGTTGAGCAACGCAGCATTATCAGCCCTGTTGATCAACTCACCAGTAATGCGCTAGGCCGCCCACAAGTACAAGAAAATGTCTTGTTTGATATTGTTGATACCATTCGACACGCATCAACAGATAACAACATCACAGGCTTAGTACTGAATCTGAAAGACATGGCAGGGACTAATCTCACCAAACTGCGCTATATCGCTAAAGCGATTAACGAGTTTAAAGAGGCGGGTAAACCTGTTTACGCCTTTGGTGATAATTTCAGCCAAAGCCAGTACTACCTTGCAAGCTACGCAGACAAAGTCTTTATGTCACCAGACGGTGGCGTATTATTAACAGGCTACGGTAGCTACACTCTCTACTATAGAAGCCTACTCGACAAGTTAGACGTGAATACGCATGTATTCCGTGTGGGCACCTACAAATCATTTGTTGAACCTTACACTCGCGACAGCATGTCAGACGCTGCACGTGAAGCCAATACTGCATGGTTAAACCAACTGTGGGGCGCTTACACGCAAGATGTAGCCGCTAACCGCCAAATAGAAGCATCGGCACTCTCACCTGAACTTGATGATTTTGTTAAGCAGTTGAAGGCTGTAAATGGTGACTTTGCAAAACTAACATTAAACATGGGATTAGTTGATGAGCTAGTGAGCCGTCCTCTACTTCTACAAAAGTTAGTCGACGCTTTTGGTAGCGATGATAACGATAGCTTTAAACAAATCAGCTACTACGACTACATGCCAACTGTGATGCCCGCTGAACTTCCAAGCAGCAATAAAATTGCCGTTGTCGTCGCAAGTGGGGCAATCGTAGATGGTGATGGTCGCCAACAAGGCACTATTGCCGGTGACACCACAGCAGCAATGCTTCGTGATGCCCGCCTAGATGATAATGTTAAAGCCGTAATTTTACGTGTTGATAGCCCTGGCGGCAGTGCATTTGCGTCTGAAGTCATCCGTAATCAAGTTGATGCATTAAAGCAAGCAGGCAAACCTGTCGTCGTGTCAATGTCGAGCCTAGCGGCATCGGGGGGTTACTGGATTTCATCAAGTGCCGACAAGATCATTGCTCAACCAACAACTATCACTGGTTCAATCGGTATTTTCGCCATTTTAACGACCTTCGAAAAAGGCTTGGAAAAAATGGGCGTTTATAACGATGGTGTCGGTACAACACCTTTCGCTGGTGTTGGCGTCACCCGTGAACTACCAGAAGGTGTCGCGCAAGTCTTCCAGCTTGGTGTTGAACACGGCTATCAGCGTTTTATTGGTTTAGTTAGCCAGTACCGAAATATGTCTCTTGATCAAGCGGACCATATTGCACAAGGGCGTGTATGGACGGGTAAAGATGCAATGGATCTTGGCCTTGTCGATCAGCTCGGTGATTTTGATGATGCTATTGCGTCGGCAGCAAACCTTGCTGAACTTGATAGCTACGAACTGCAATGGATAACTGAAGAACTAACACCTGCTGAACTCTTTTTGCAGAGCTTTACAGCCAAGATCAATGTTCATTTACATAATATCTTGTTGGGACAAGTTCCTTCAGCATTACAGCCTGTAGCACACCAAGTTGCAACAGACCTCACCACATTAAATAACTTTAATGATCCAAAAGGGCAATATGCTTTCTGCCTAAACTGCACCAATAGTGAAAAGTGAGATCAGCCCAGCAACGCTGGGCTTTTTTTACCGTGCGTTAACCGTATAATGCGCGCACCAAACCGATAAAAAGCTGTACTGAATTATGGAAAGAAAACACATTTACATTGCTTATACTGGCGGCACAATTGGCATGCAGAAGTCAGACCATGGTTACGTTCCTGTTGCGGGGTTCATGGAAAAGCAACTAGCAAGCATGCCAGAATTCCATCGTTCAGAAATGCCAAAATTTACTATCCATGAATACGAGCCTCTGATCGATTCTTCGGATATGACGCCAGCGGATTGGCAGCGCATTGCTGATGATATTAAAGAAAACTACGACGACTACGACGGTTTCATCATTCTTCATGGTACGGATACCATGGCGTACACAGCGTCAGCTTTGTCGTTTATGTTTGATAACCTAGATAAGCCAGTGATCGTTACTGGTTCGCAAATCCCAATTGCAGAGATCCGTTCAGATGGCCAAAGTAACCTACTGAACTCTTTGCATGTTGCTGCAAATTACCCAATCAACGAAGTAACTGTGTTCTTTAACAACCAATTAATTCGAGGTAACCGCAGTACGAAAGCCCACGCAGATGGTTTTGGTGCATTCATTTCACCAAACCTACCACCTTTGCTTGAGGCGGGGATCAATATTCAAGTTAACAATGTAGAAGTTGATAAAAAGCCCGATGCACCGTTTAAGGTACATAACATCACACCACAACCAATTGGTGTTATTACTATGTATCCAGGTATTTCGCCGGAAGTTATTCGCAACACGCTTCGTCAACCCGTTAATGCTATGATTTTGCTTACTTTTGGTGTGGGTAACGCCCCACAAAATCCAGATTTGTTAGCACAATTGAAAGAAGCAACAGATCGCGGTGTTATTGTCATCAACCTAACACAGTGCCTATCAGGTAAAGTGAATATGGGTGGCTACGCAACAGGCTGTGCACTGGCAGATGCAGGTGTTTTGAGCGGTTACGATATGACGCCAGAAGCTGCGTTAGCAAAACTACATTACCTGCTGTCGAAGAACCTACCAGCAGAAACGGTACGTAGCATGATGCAGCAAGACCTACGTGGTGAGCTGACTCACTAACGTAGTGAACTCAAGTTTTTGCCCTCTAAGAGCTGCGTATGCAGCTCTTTGTTTCTCCGCTTCCTCATATCTCAACTACACTTAGTAGCACTGAAAATACACAAGAATACGTTACTGTCGATACGGTAATACTTCATGTAATCACAATCAAAGTAATACTCTTAATCTGGATAAGTCGAACGATTACCTGAGAGAAACTTATGATCCTACACGGTGCTTCAATTTCCCCTTTTGTCAGAAAAATCATGCTCTCGCTCGCCTATAAAGGCATTAGCTATCAACTCGAGCCCTTAAATCCATTTTTAGAAAAAGAACTCGCTCACAAACGTCACCCCATGGGAAAAGTGCCTGTTCTTGAGCATGATGGCCAAAGCATTATGGACTCGACTGTCATCGCCCATTACCTTGATGATCTCTACCCTGTCCCCCCACTGTACTCTGGTGATGCCAAGGTACGCGCAAAAATCAGATGGTTAGAAGAGTACGCAGATACGCGATTAACATCACTCGTGAGCGGTGTCTTGTTTTACCAGAAGATCATGCGGGGCAAGATGCTAAATAAAGATGTTGATGAAGAAGCCATTGAACAATGCATCCAACATCACCTGCCACTTGCACTTCAATACCTTGAAGAGCAAATGCCTAACAGTGGATTTATTGGTGAACATTTTTCAATGGCAGAGATCAGTGTGTGGAGTATTTTACGTAACGGCTGGATGGCAGGCCTACGCGTAGAGTCAGACTACCCTAAATTACACGCCTATTTAATGATGATTGAACAAGAACCCATTATCGCCAATATGATGAGTGAAGAAGACCATGAACTACGGGGATTCTATTGCTCCCCTATCAGTCTAAAAAGCACCTAACATCGCATGCCCTTTCCATTATTAATCAGCATTGTACGGCTAAGTTTCACACCAACAATTGGTTTATAGTTCACTATGGTTGAAGCGTGCAATATCGTCGACTGACCCCGTTGGTCCATTCTCACCAAAGTCACGCTTGAGCTCCGCTTTCGACTTAAACTTAATTTCACCGCCAACTTCAACGCTCATATGCTCTGCATCTTGATTATTACGGGATTGGTATAACATCACAGCCTGCATTGTTGCGTCACGCTGCTCTTGCGTTAATGCTGTTCCATCGGGCCATTTACCAATTTCTACCGCTGTCATCAAACGTTGATAAACTTCTGGTGTCATCGCTTGTAATATTTGTTCTAGATCCATTCCAACTCTCCATATCAGCAGTGCTGCTTCGATTAAATCAATAAACCACATCACCAAACAAATCTGGCTTAGTTAAGTGCCTATTGCGCTACCTTTAATGAGTGGTACGTAACAGTCAAGTTACAGTATGAATAGTGCATTTCTGATCACAAATTCCACCACCAATAATACGAGTATTAACACGAGAAAGTATCAACAACGAGCATTTTATCTCGATGAGAATTCAACCAAAAGCCACATTAGAACTAAGTCTTTCCTGAACAACTATCACAATTTACTATGTTTTCATCGCCTACCTGCCGCTTTCATATAGAATGAAACCCCATAAGGTTAAACTATGCGAGCTTCACCTAACATGCGTACAAACACCAACTCAAAGTCAATGAATTCAACAGTCAAAATAAAGGCAACAACATTCAAGTTTCTGACTGTTATGGGTTGCACACTGGCACTGAGTGGCTGCTTTGAACGCCACCGTTCGACAGACAGCTTATGTGAATCTTATCCGGAAATTTGCGCACAATTGAATGTTAATGACGGTCAATGTCGCTTACAACGCGCCAGCTTGATCTGGAAACGTTATGACGTGTTAAAAAACCCTATTGATAGCGAGAAATTTAAAGAGCTGAAATTCACTCATAGTTATCAAATGTGTTTAGAGTATGCCGCGCGCATCGAGCCCACCGAACTAAAAGAACGTAAAAGTAATCGGATGAAAGCGCTAATTCATAGCTACGATGCCATTGACCGCCTTAATGCCGAACTTGAAAACTCCATCGACCCCGAAATCATTTATTACCGGTGGTCACAAGGTGACAAACGCGCAATGCGCCAATTTTTACGATTGGAGGGGAAACCCGCATTAGAAACACCGGATCTACAGCTCGCACTCGCCACTTATTACAGTGGTAAAGATCAAAGCAAAACCGTAAGTATTTTGTTGCATGCCCTATCACTGTACACAAAAGGGGAAACGGTAAAACCTGAGATCATTCAATCTTTAGCCACCATTCACCATCAACAGAAAAATAACGAGCATGCCTACCTTTGGTCAATTGTTGGTGCTGAATTTAATATGCCTGTCGCTAATAAAGAAAAGCTAGCTAGCTTCTATCCAATGACAGATGAAAAGCGAGAGCAAATAGAACAACATGCAAAAGTCGTGATCAAAGCACTTAAACGCGGAACATTCACCGCATCTCTCGGCCAATAAAGCCCTCTAGCGAAAACATCACCCTTGCAGTGCAATCTCCGCCCTTCCCTCAAAAAATAACAACAATAAAAAAGGTACCGCTCTGGGTACCTTTAGTTTTGTAAGAATATTTCATCTTTTTTAGAACAGCATCATGCTTTAAATTGCAACGACACTGAGTTAACACAATAACGCTCGCCCGTTGTTTGAGGGCCATCAGGGAATACATGCCCCAAATGGCTATCACATTCTGCACAACGAATTTCTGTTCGGCTCATCCCATGCGAGTTGTCTTCAATGTATCGAATAGCACTTTTTTCTATCGGGGCATCAAAGCTAGGCCAGCCACAACCTGAATCATATTTATTATTCGATTGAAATAATGGCGCTTCACAACATGTGCAATGATAAACACCCGTTTCACGATTATGCAGAAGCGTGCCACTAAACGGCGCTTCAGTACCTTGTTCACGACAGACTTGATACTGTTCAGGGGATAATTTCTCTCGCCAGTACGCATCGTTTTTATTAGTCATTGTAATTCCTGTTTCTTCCTTTTAACACTGAGCAACATTTTTACGGCTCTTTTCTAATCATACTACGCCACAATAAATTCGCTACCCATGGTTAGAGGACGATGCATTATCATTACAAGTATTAGTAGTTTGCTCACTCTTATCTCACAACAACAAGAACCCGCTCTTAAGATTTTGCTTAAAAAGTTGCCAATTCACACTTATGTGGCACATACTTTTTGCGCTATGAGTGTTTAGTTACCGAATTAATCGAAGTGCACGCAAAAAATAGATTTGCTCAATATTAAAAGTTAACAACGTCAATGGTGATTAATTAAACAAGTTTCGTATGATTTGTCGGCGATGTAGTGGGAATGTAAAAAAATTCCGAACTTTTTTTTGACCTCAAGCAATTTAACCGCCTTTTTTGCTTGCAGCGTCACTCAGTATTCTGTAATTTTACTACCAGTTATCTTTCATTAGAAATTAAGTTGTGGAGCAACTACAATGACTATCAAAGTAGGTATTAATGGTTTTGGCCGTATCGGTCGTTTTGTTTTCCGTGCAGCGCAAGAGCGCAACGACATCGAAGTTGTTGGTATCAACGACCTAATCGACGTTGACTACATGGCATACATGCTTAAGTACGATTCAACTCACGGCCGTTTCAACGGTACTGTTGAAGTTGAAGGCGGTAACCTAATCGTTAACGGTAAAACTGTACGTGTAACTGCTGAGCGTAACCCTGAAGATCTTAAGTGGGATGCAATCAACGTTGACGTAGTTGCTGAAGCAACTGGTCTTTTCCTAACTGACGAGACTGCACGTAAGCACATCACTGCTGGTGCTAAGAAAGTTGTTCTTACTGGTCCTTCAAAAGACGCAACTCCAATGTTCGTAATGGGTGTTAACGACTCTACTTACGCTGGCCAAGACATCGTTTCTAACGCTTCTTGTACTACTAACTGTCTAGCACCTGTTGCTAAAGTTCTTAACGACAAGTTCGGTATCGAATCTGGTCTTATGACTACAGTTCACGCAACTACAGCTACTCAAAAAACTGTAGATGGTCCTTCTGCTAAAGACTGGCGTGGTGGTCGTGGTGCTTCTCAGAACATCATCCCATCTTCAACTGGTGCTGCTAAAGCTGTAGGCGTTGTTCTTCCAGAACTAAACGGCCTTCTAACTGGTATGGCTTTCCGCGTACCAACTGCAAACGTTTCTGTTGTTGACCTTACAGTTAACCTAAAAACTGCTGCATCTTACGAAACTATCTGTGCTGCTATGAAAGAAGCATCAGAAGGCGAGCTTAAGGGTGTACTTGGTTACACTGAAGACGCTGTTGTTTCTCAAGATTTCATCGGTGAAGTTCAAACTTCAGTATTCGATGCTAAAGCTGGTGTTGCGCTAACTGACAAATTCGTTAAAGTTGTAGCTTGGTACGACAACGAAATCGGTTACTCAAACAAAGTTCTAGACCTAATCGCACACATCTCTAAGTAATTAATACTTAGTAAGCGGTAAGCGATGACAAAAGGCGGCTCTTGAGTCGCCTTTTTTGTACCTGCTCGTTAGCCATACCCAAATGTCATTGGATCTGCGACTCTCGCCCCTCAAATACCAGCATATCCCTTCACTTATGCATGGTTTAGCGCTTATCGAATTCAACTATTCTTATAATAAAT
>NZ_NOIF01000135.1 GCF_002265265.1 Photobacterium sanguinicancri | reverse complement strand
CTTTATAGCTTTTATTTTTATCTGGAATAGATTAAATGCGTATATTGTTAATACTTTGCTTAGCCTTCCCTTTTACGAGTAGCGCGAAAATGAAATCGGTGGATGACTACATCGAGCAATACAAATACTTATCATGCAGTGGCATTAAGAATAAACGCACAGATATTGATAAAAAATACATCATGGCAAGTAAGCAAAAAAAGAAACGCATGAAAAGACAGATAAGTGCACTTAAGAAGTTAAAGAAAGCAAATAGCTGCAAAAACAAATAATGTATTGTCCGACAATAGTAGGAATGAGATCAAATGATTGATTCTATGAATAAAAACCAACTTATTCCTACACTCTTTAATCAATAAAAGTTAAGCTTGTTAACAAGGGTGAAGCGTGATTGAAACAAAGGACGTGGTATGAAGCGATTTATGATAATTGAAGATAATAAGATGATGGCTCAAATTCTGACTCAGCTCCTTCGAAAGTGTGCGAAGCCTCAATCGATTATTCATACAACATCACCACAAACAGCAGTTAATGCCTTAATTAACAATACTCTTGATTGTGTATTCTTAGATTTGAATTTAGAAAAGCCACTCGACGGTATACCTGTATTGCAGTTTATTAAGAAACAGTTCCCTAGCCTACCTGTTGTGATAGTCAGTGGTGATAGTGAAATGGAAACGGTAAAGCAGGTTATTTTATTAAAACCTGCTGACTATATTGTAAAGCCCCTATCGATACAAAAAATTGAACGGTGTTTAACTAAGGTTCTACCAACACCGAACATTTTGTAAACAAAAGTTAAAGCTTACTTTTTGAAAGACAACCCAACACCATCAAAAACAAGTTGCTTTAACAGTAACTTGGTATCACTACAGCCTTGCGGGTCGAACATCACGCCATACTGACAGAATACGCCAACGCGATTAATACTTTTGATTGAACCCGATAGCTGAAAGTACGTTTTCAATCTTGGGTTCGTAATGAAGATATCGACCTTCTGGTCTAGATTAATTTCAGGGCCATGAATGCTATGCTGAAAACAACAACCTTTGTGAGATAGATTTTTCAATTCAACAAGTAGTTGCCGCTCAGGCAAAATGACTTTACCTTGTAAGGTAACTTCAAAGCGAGGTTCGCTTCTTAAGGGCGTCGACAGCATTGAATGAGGAAGACTAATCGCAAGTAAGCCTATGGGCTTAAATATCAGATGCTCAATCCGACTTGCAAACCGAATAATAGCGCCTTCCCCACGATCTGAAATGGCTTTAATCGAAATATTAAAACCTTCTAGTAAATACATATCAATATCTTTTTTAGGAATTGAAGGCATTTCAAGTAATAGGTAATCGTGGCTATCTGTACCAATAAAAACGGTTTCACATCGGAATATACGTCCAAGTGGCGTTTTAATACTGATAGTCACAATGCTGCTGTTTTTAATTAATAGAGCGCCTTGCGCACCTGGTATTAGCTTTTCTCTATCCTTATTAGACATGTGCGTCTTTTATTCCATTTATAGTTAGCTAGATATGAGGTGATCTACATAGTGTATGTATTTCACTTTATACTTTCAATGCAATAATTTACTCGCCACTATAAGTTATAGTGCGTTAGGGTGGTATGATTGCAAAATGCCATATACCAACGACTACCTTCCTAGTAAGAATGCTATCATTTAGTGGAAGTTATTGATGGTATTAGATAAAATGCTTCTTCTTCATGGAGGCAGTATGGCAATAACAATAAGAGATGTAGATAAACACTTCTACATGATCGAAGATTTAAAGCAGCTAACTGGCAATAAGGTTACCACCAAGGCACTCATAAAAGGTGGTTATATGGCCGTTGAACTCGGTAATCAATTAAAACAAGAACAAGACAACCACCAGCAAACAAAAGATGAACTACTACAACTTAAAGAGATTGTCGCTAACTATTTGCATCACCATAATGCATTATCGAATAGCATTAAATAGAAAAGGCTTCCTCTTGGAAGCCTTTTCTACAATAAGTCAATGTTACACTTCAAGCACGGCGGCCATGCTTTTTACTTCCGCCAGAATATGGGAATACATTATGAATACGCTGCTTGATTTTAGATGGAACTGATTTTGAAAAAACCAACTTGGTAGTGAAGCGGTTTTTATAGACTTTAACCTTGCCTGAGAATGGTTGCTTATGAGCAATATCTTTACAGCCCATCAAAAAGCCATTAGGGATGTTCCCTTTTGTTTTAATTAGTTCACCATCTTCAAATTGAATCACCATAATTGGGCGATCCCAAAAGACAAAAACCGCAACAACAACGGCTAGAACGATAACATACTCCATATGCTTTCCCCGTAATAATATGCTTATATTCAGTATAGTCGCTTAAAATCCCCTACTATTATGATGTTAAGAGGATTGCGCCAAAAACGTATTAACTTTCGTTTAAGTCAAAGTCTAGCAACTCAGATAACTCATTTTTGATATCAGACACTTTACGCGTTGCGGTTTCAGAACGATTACTTTCACTGATCAAGTATTCGATCGCATCTGACAGCGTACAGTCGAGTTCCTGCGACTTTTCTGCTAACTTTTCCCACACACGGTAATCTAAGTCGATAGATTTTTTGCGAGTATGAACTTGTTCTGCATTGAAATGCCGTTTTCTTTTCGCTCTAATTGCTTGTTTTAGCTTATTATCAAGCCCCGGTGAGATATGCTTCCCAATCCAAGCAATCACTTTCGTTGGTTCATGCTCTATTGCTAGAAGCTGTTGAACAGCCGCCTCATCTTCACTGGTATCAACATGTGAAGTGATCGTTTCACCTTCTTTCCATTTTTTGACCAGGTAAGTCCATTTCCAGCCAGCTTCAAGATTTTCAAGTTGTTGATATTTCATAATGTAAAGGGGTTCTCAAAAGTCTACACTTAACATGTGACAGTGTAACTGTAAGCAAGTTAAAGCTCAATCACAAGATGATGTTTAACTATTTGTTTTCGCGAATATCATCGCCCTTATAGCTATTATGAAGGCAATGATTCCTTTATACTGCTGTCCTTTTCACAGTAACGAAAGAAAGCACAAGCTTATGCATCAAGAAACTTGGCGTACCATGATCCCTGATTACACACAATACGCTGAAATTATGGATCAGTTCGATACGATTCCATCTGCTACTACGGGTCTTCTTCAAGACCGACTTGTGGATGCCGTACGCCGGTTTACCGCAATACCTTATCAGCCACGAGTATTACGTGTCATTGCACCAGATAACAAAATCTATCGTGATTATGTTATTGAATTATTAGCTCAATCTGATGCTGAACTCAATAAAACTGATGCAAGCATTATTATTGCCGGTGAAAACGTTACTGAAATGACACTCTTTGGGGCGGTTTATCCACCGCTCGAAGACGGCGCAATTACCAAACAACAAATTAAGCATGGCCTACTCCATCAAGCAAATGGTGGTTACCTTGTTCTATCTGTGACGAGTATTCTAGCTAACCCGTCTTTGTGGCCTCGCTTAAAGAGCGTGCTGATGAATGGCGAATTAGATTGGCAGCCAGCATCGAATAAAACGCTTTATAGCGTACCACCTGCAGAGAAGTTAAATGTTAAGCTTGTCCTAATGGGTGATCGCTACTTAATGGCAGAGCTTGATGGTGCAGAACCTGATTTAAGCACTGGCTTCTCTATGTACAGCGAGTTTGAACAAGACCTCGTTCTATCAGATGAAACCATGCCTGACTACTTGAGCTATGTGAAATCTGTTTGTGAGCATGCTGGCCTACCACAGCTTGCTGATGCTGATGCGATTACATTGCTATTACGCACAGGTGCACGTTACGCAGAAGATAAGAATCGCGTCCCTCTTTGCCCTATATGGCATCAAGGCATTCTATCTGAAGCAGCATTAGAATCGAAAGGCCAAGCAATTACCGCGGAACACCTCACAGCATCGTTGAAAGCAAAAGAGTTCCGTGAATCCTACCTGCCTGAACGCGCAATTGAAGACATTCATCATGGTATGGTCGTTATTATCTCCCAAGGTGAAGAAGTTGGCCAAGTGAATGGCTTAACGGTTGTTGAGGTACCTGGACATCCGCAATCTTATGGTGAACCAGCACGTATCTCTTGTGTGGTTCACTTTGGTGATGGGGATATCTCTGATGTTGAGCGTAAAGTAGACCTTGCTGGTAATATCCATGCTAAAGGCATGATGATTATGCAAGCGTTCGTCAGCACGGCATTAGACCTTGATCAAGCGCTGCCTTATTCTGCTTCTATCGTATTTGAACAATCTTATTGCGAAGTCGATGGTGACAGTGCCTCACTTGCCGAGCTTTGCGCACTTGTTTCTGCATTATCAAATCAACCGATCAATCAGCAAGTCGCCGTTACAGGTGCAGTAGACCAATTTGGACGTGTACAAGCTGTAGGTGGTATAAACGAAAAGATTGAAGGCTTCTATAAGGTTTGTGTTCATCGCGGCTTAACAGGTAGCCAAGGTGTGATCTTACCTAAAACAAACCTAGTTAATCTATGCTTGAATGATGAAGTGGTTGAAGCAATCAAAGCAGGACGATTCCATATATGGCCTGTTGAGAATGTCGATGAAACCCTTCCGTTATTGACTGGTGTAACATTTAGAAGTGACGATGAAGAAGTCGAAACCTTACTAACGCGCATTGCTGAACGTATAGATCACTTCCATCATGGCGATCTTTCTAATGAACTCAGTTGGTTAACGCGAATCAGAAACTGGTTTGTCCAGCACTGATCCGAGTTGTTTAGCTTACACGTGTACGCTAAATTGCTCCCATACTTTTCAAGGAGCTAACGAATAGTGATGAATCGCCCTCAATCTTACGAATATGAAGAACTAGTTGCATGTGGTAAAGGTGAGCTACACGGCCCTGAGTTCCCGCGCCTACCCTCTGATAACATGCTAATGATTGATCGAATTGTTAAAATCACTGGTGAAGGTGGCGATCACGGCAAAGGTTTCATTCATGCCGAGCTAGATATAGACCCAAGCCTGTGGTTCTTTGATTGTCATTTCAAAGGTGACCCAGTAATGCCGGGTTGTCTTGGCCTTGATGCCATGTGGCAGCTTGTTGGTTTCTTCTTGGGTTGGTCTGGTGGCGAAGGTAAAGGTCGTGCACTAGGTGTAGGTGAAGTGAAATTCACTGGTCAAATCCTACCAACAGCGAAAAAAGTCACTTACGATATTCAGTTCAAACGCGTTATCAACCGTAAACTGATTATGGGTGTTGCCGATGGTCGAGTATTAGTTGATGGTAAAGAAATTTACGTCGCTAAAGATTTAAAAGTGGGTCTATTCAAAGACACTGACGCTTTCTAATTCGCCATTAAGCACTGAGTACTAAAAGGTCGCATTTTTATGTGGCCTTTTTTATTGCCTTACATACGGAGATGTACTGATTTACTCATTGCTTAGTAGAGAATGGTAAGCAATCTGGAATAAAAAAGTTGAACGCCACCAGCAGTTACAGCGTCACAGAAGGCATAAAACAAAGTAATATAGTAGACATTAAAAAGCCCCTCTCCTAAGGGGCTAAATAAGGTAATTTGAGGGGGATTTATTTATAGAGACCTTGCTGTATTTCGCCTCTTGCTTCTCGCCAACCGCCTAACCAATTTGTACGGGCATCCGTTGCCTGATATGGACACGCTTCACTAGAACGTCCATTCAAAGCTGCTTGATAACCGCGAGCTTGTGCGCGTTCTAAACGATCCCGCTTTTGTCTCTTCATACTTCGGTCCTCATTCCTTACTTATTATTTCTTTCATTACAGTTTCATAATGATGGAGTTTTTGTGACTCCAGATATAAAGATGAGTGATTTATGAATAATGATCAACCCCAAAAACAAAACAGGCTCACAATTTGTGAGCCTGTATGAGTTTTGACCAAAGTTAACGAAACTTTATTTGCGTCTTCTGAAACCAATGAAGCCTAACAGTGTCAAAGCGAACATACCCAGTGAGGCTCCGTTACGTTTGATCTGCGTTTCTTCTGCTGGTCGCGTTTGAATGTCGCCGTTTTGAATAGGTACTAATTTAACCGCAACAACACGTTCTGAGTCATTTTGGTCTTTTGAATCATTTTTACAAGTAGCACCTTGCGAGAAGTTATCATAACCACCCTCACAGTACATTGCGGTTGCAGAAATCACCCCTGCATCATTGATATCAGATACTTCAGCAATACGGTAGCTATTTGATTGTTGATCGTTATTGTTAGTTAGATCATCAAGGAACCATGCGCCACCAGCCTTTAAAGGTGAGCCCGTAATATCGGAGCCAGCATTATAGAGGAAGCCTCGCTGACGACGTTGACGGCCATCTACTTGGTTAGCGGTTTCAGAGTCTAACTTACCAACAACAACATCTTTATTATTAATTGCAGATGCGTAGCCATTTGAACCATCAAAGAAGATTCCACTAACATTTGAATCTAAATATTTAAACTGGCTATTGTTGTTATCGTAAACAAACATACGCTCAGCATAAGCACGAGACTCAGAACGCTCTAACTTGGCAACACCAACAACCTTGTTGTTTTGGTTAATGTCAGTCGCCATTGTATAAGTGAACTGACGCTTGTCGCCGTCTTTAATGTCAGGACCAATAAACTTCGCCGTCCAGCTATCTGCTGGAATCGTACCTGAAAAATCAACACCATCTTTCGGAGTATAAACTGTGGCACGCTGAGCGTAATAATCATTAGATACACGTTCTGTTGAGTAACCAACAATTACCGGCTTACCATTTACATTCTCAATTGAACGCGCAGAAGCTTGGTAAGAACGACGATCTTCATCAGGATCTTTAGGGGCCAAAGTACGATTTGCAATACGAACAGGGGTCGCTGTTTGCGCTGCCGTATCAACAGTCCAAAGATACGCATCATTAGCAAAAACAGTGAATTGGCATTCCCATGTGTTGTACATGTCAGCCAATTTGCCGTCATTTGCCTGAGTCGAACATTCCTTAAGCTTATCTTTGTCTAAAGCAACATCCTGCCCGTTAATATGAAGCTGGCTGCTACTTGGTAACTTATTACTATCATCTAAATGGCTTTCGTTAAACGATGCACTACCCACTACTAACATTTTATCGTTAGTTGGGTTTTTAATTGCTTTCCAAGCCGTTGTGGTACCCATCGCTTGCGCAAGTTTAGTACCGTCAGATGGTGGTGAAAGCTCAAGGCTTACACTCGTACCGTCTTGAACAAAGCCACGTTTAGCAAATGTACGCGCGTAACGCGAGCCCTCGTTGAAGTACGCTGAACTCGTTACACCGTAAACGTAATCAACACCGTTAATGGTAGTAATGCCATTCGGTACCGAGTTCATAGAGTTAGCTTGAATTGCTCCTAATGTACCCGCATTTGCGTATTTAGCACTGTCTTCTGCAAACGTAGCTTGAGGCTGACCATCAACCAGCAAGAAAGAGTTACGTGTATAGCCGTTACGAAAAGCTTGTTGTTCACGTAACAAACCGGCATAGCCAGACTCATCACGTTCATCTTCAGTATTGTAACCAGCACCGTAATAGCGACTTTTAGCCCATTTATCACATGTATTGAAGCCTAGGTTTTCTTTACAGTATGACTCTAGCGTAGTTACATCATTGATACGCTGCAAAATGTCTGAGGTATAAGCAACATCATCACGGTATTCAATACCAGCAGGACCAAAACGGCTTTCCCCTACCGTTTTGTAATCGCCACAAGTGCCAGCAAAACAGTCATCAGTAGAATTAGATTGCTGAATAGCCTGAGCGTAAGTTTCAGTGCTACCTGATGTGTTTTTTCCGTAATAGTTGATTGAGTCAATAGCACTAAGACCAGAGCCAGTTTCATCAACTTCAACAATCTTATAAACAGCAGCATTCGCGTTAGTTACACCGGCGATCAGAATCGCCAGTGTAGAAAGCTTTAACATATTTTGTCGCATTAGGATTCCTTCTGCATTGCCTCTAATTCTTCCCAACGTTCAAATGCTACTTCAAATTCTTGCTCAGCGGCAGCAAGACGAGCCAGTGTGGCTTCAGTATCATTTTTTACATCTTGGAAGAATGCAGGATCATTTATTTGTTCCTGAATAGAAGCAATTTCATTTTCCAATTCTTCAATGATAAGCGGTAGACCTTCTAGCTCTTTTTGAAACTTATAAGAAAGCTTCTTTTTGGGCGTAGAACGCGTTGTCTCTCGCGGTTTATTGTTTTCTTGCTTTTTCTTCGCCTGCTCATATTCAGCAGCCTGATTTTTAGCAATATTTGTTAGAGAGTTAGCGCGTTGCTCTTGAGCATCATGATAACCGCCTACGTATTCGTCGATAACCCCGTTACCTTCAAAAATCCAGCTTGTTGTCACAGTATTATCAACAAACTGACGATCATGGCTCACTAATAATAATGTACCCTGATAGTTGGCAAGTATTTCTTCTAAAAGTTCCAATGTTTCGATATCTAGATCGTTCGTTGGTTCATCGAGAATCAATAAATTATTTGGTTTTAAGAACAACTTCGCTAATAACAGGCGGTTTTTCTCACCACCAGATAGTGCCTTAACAGGAGTACGAGCACGACGTGGGTGGAAAAGGAAGTCTTGTAAGTAACCTAATGCATGGCGTGTTACACCATTTACAGTCACTTCTTGCTTACCGTCAGCAAGGTTGTCCATTACTGTTTTTTCAGGATCTAGAATTTCACGATACTGGTCAAAGTATGCCGCATCAATTTTAGTACCACAGTGGAACTTGCCAGATGTTGGTGTAAGTTGCTCTAGCATCACTTTCAGCAATGTACTCTTACCACAACCATTTGGCCCGATAAGTGCGATACGATCGCCACGCATCACTGTGAAGCTGAAATCTTTAATGATTTGCGCATCACCATAGCTGTAAGCAATATTCTCGGCT
Source organism: Photobacterium sanguinicancri (assembly GCF_002265265.1). Classification (GTDB taxonomy): domain Bacteria; phylum Pseudomonadota; class Gammaproteobacteria; order Enterobacterales; family Vibrionaceae; genus Photobacterium; species Photobacterium sanguinicancri. Next base: position 5,320 of record NZ_NOIF01000135.1, on the reverse strand, counting down.
TCAAATACAATCTTACCTGAGCGATTCGCTTCTTGAAGTTTCATGTCGGCTTTACCAACCACTTCACGACGCTCACTGCGCTCTTCACGTAACGCTTTAAGTGCACGTACACGGCCTTCGTTACGGGTGCGTCGAGCTTTAACGCCTTGGCGAATCCAAACTTCTTCTTGTGCGAGCTTCTTATCAAACTCGGCGTTCTGCTCGGCTTCTACGCGTAGCATCTCTTCTTTGCTTTCAAGATACAGTTCATAGTCGCCAGGGAAAGAAACCAGTTTACCGCGGTCTAGATCAAGGATACGTGTTGCCATCGAACGGATGAAAGCACGGTCGTGAGAAATGAAGATAATTGAACCACGGAAGCTCTTAAGGAAACCTTCAAGCCATTCGATCGTTGCAACATCTAAGTGGTTTGTTGGTTCATCAAGTAACAAGATGTCAGGATTACAAACTAGTGCACGAGCTAAAGCCGCCTTACGTTGCCAACCACCCGATAAATCAGTAAGCATAGTATGCGGGTCAAGGTGCAAGCTTTCTAAAACCGCTGAAATTTGGTTATCAAACTGCCACGCATTAGCGTGATCGATTTTTTCTTGCGCTTTCATTAATTTATTGAGGTTTGACTCACTCGGGTCAACCGCAATTAAGTCCAGTAAGTGGTGATACTCTTTAAGTACCTTACCCACTTCAGCTAAACCTTCCGCAACATAATCAAATACATTACCTTCCGCATTACGCGGTGGATCTTGCTCTAGACGAGAAATCTTTAGTTCTGTTTGGCGCTGAATGCTGCCGTCATCAAGCAGTACATCGCCCGTTACTACTTTCATGAAGGTTGATTTACCAGCACCATTACGGCCCACTAAACACACGCGCTCGTTTGGCTGAAGAACAAATTCCGCCTTATCAAGTAGAGCGTGATCACCATACGCCAGCTGCGCATTACTAATATTAATTAAAGCCATTGTTTTTTAACCATACTGCAAGGTCGGCACGATCAAACGGCCAGCCAAGTTCAGAAATTGAGAGTGAATTATCATCAGATGCAGCATCTGCCGCTGCAGTTGATGCCTCTGATGAAATTGATACAACAGGTATCGTGACGCCGTAACGCAAAAAGAGCACGTCATCAAAGGCAATGTCTATTACCTGAACGTGCTCTTGTACCCCTTCCTCAACGAGCAAGCGGTAAGCTTGCTCGCAAAGGTGGCATCCTTCCGTGCTATAAAGGGTTATTAGCACTTAACCTTCCTTGTGAGTGATAATCCAGCAGTTATGAATATGCTTATTCTTTGCAAAATCCATAGGCAGTGTTTTATCAGAAATGTTCTTAGCATCTAAGCCAAGTTCATTCAGTTGCTCTAAATCCATTTTGAACTGACGCTTATTGTTTGAGAAAACAATTTGACCATCAGTACGTAGCATACGCTTCAAGTTTTCCATTAGCATGATGTGATCACGCTGAATATCAAACGTCTGCTTCATTCGCTTAGAGTTAGAGAACGTAGGTGGATCGATAAAGATAAGGTCGAACGTGTCATCAACCTCTTGAAGCCATTGCAAGCAATCCGCTTGAATGAATTCATGTTGATTACCAACTTGATTGTTAAGCTCCATATTTTCTTGAGCCCAACCAAGGTAGGTATTTGACATATCAATCGTTGTTGTCGATTTAGCGCCACCACAAGCTGCATGCACAGTTGCAGACCCTGTGTAAGCGAATAGGTTAAGGAAGTCTTTTCCTTTCGCCATGTCACCTAGCATTTTGCGCGTAATACGGTGGTCTAAGAACAAACCAGTATCAAGGTAATCATAAAGGTTTACTTTAAGATCAACACCGTACTCGTTAACAATAATGTGGCGTTCAGCATTCGACAGTTTCTGATACTGATTTTTACCCTTCTGGCGCTCACGCACTTTCAAGATAACTTTGCTGTTATCTACACCCGTAACCTGAATCGTTGCACGCAACACATCCATAATGCGACGGCGAGCGATTTCTTCAGGTACAGTTTTAGGTGCCGCGTACTCTTGAATAATCAGGTAGTCGTTATACTTATCGATAGCTGCGTTGTAATTAGGCAAGTCAGCATCGTAAATGCGGTAACACTCAACGCCCTCTTTTTTCGCCCATTTTTTCAGCTTAGTGATGTTCTTTTTCAGGCGGTTAGCAAAATCAGGTGCAACATCTTTTTGCTCAATGTGACCTTCTGTTTCACCTTCTTCTTTCTTAACGCCACCAGCAGTAATCAAATACGTTTTTAATACACAATCTAGTGCACCATTCGCTAATTTGAATTGCTTATCTGCACGCATACGAATGCAGCTAAGTAGCTCATTAGAACCAGAATACAGCGCTGCAGTTGAACCTGCGAATGCCAGTTTAAGACGGTTACCCAGCTCTGTGTATAAGCTGATCAGTTCAGGTGTTGTACCTAAACGTTCACCGTAAGGTGGGTTACATATTACAGTACCCGCTTCAAAACCCTCAGGGGCTTTCAGCTCGGTTGCATCACCTTGTTGGAAGTTGATTAACTCTTTAACACCTGCACGACCTGCGTTATCACGGGCAATGGCTAATACGCGATGTTCTAGTTCAAAACCAAAGAACTTCGTCTCAACTTTAGCAACACCACGGCGTGCTTTTACAGAAGCTTCTGCATGAATTTCAAGCCAAGCTTCTTTATCAAAGTCTTTAATTGACTCAAAACCCCAACGCTTACGCTTAAGGCCCGGTGCAATGTCTGCCGCCATCATTGCGGCTTCAATCAACAATGTACCTGAACCACACATAGGATCGAGTAAGGGTTGCTCTGGTGTCCAGCCACTTTTGATAACAAGTGCAGCTGCGTGAGTTTCACGTAATGGTGCACGACCGGCTTCAGTACGGTAGCCACGTTGGTGAAGACCACTACCGGCCATATCAAGACCTAGCACACCTTTCTCACCAGAAAGACGCATATGAATGCGAAGATCTGGCTGGTCACGGTCAATATTAGGACGGCGAAGATCTGCTTTCGTGAAGCTATCCACGATTGCATCTTTTACTTTCATCGCACCGTATTGGCTATTACGAATTTCACGGTTAGTACCGTTAAAATCAACGACAATGCGTGTCGCGTTATTGAAGTAATTCGTCCAATTGATCGCCGCAGCGCCAAGGTACAGATCCATATCATCACGAACGTTGAATTCGCTCAGTACTTGGATGATACGCGATGAGATACGTGTCCATAGACAACAGCGGTAAGCCGTTTCTTGATTAGCTTTAAAGCGTACGCCCGCATGGACGACTTGAACGCTTTGCGCGCCGAGTTCATTAAGTTCTTCGGCTAGGAGGTTCTCAAGACCTCGAGATGTGATTGCTAGATATTGATTCATGGAGTTCTTTTCGCACTTTAGTTGTTCGGAATTATAACCGAAAACCCCCAAAATACCTCGCGAATCAACGAATGCTTTTCATATTTACTTAAAAAACACTCAGTTAATGCGCTGTCACTGCCAAACTACCAACAAAACATCGGCTTATTCTCGTATCGACACGCGGTTTGTGTACTTACCGATACAGAATAGACCTACAACATAGTTACACCGTCACTAAATTATCACTAAGTTCACAGCAGCTAGAAAAAGCACCTCTTCTATCTTTCTCGTACATGTATAGCGCCAAACGCTTACCAAAAAAAGGGGCATATAAAACACCCCAGAAATATTGTCCACACCAAGAAACAATCTAGCCTTTAAACAAGTATGTACAAACGAGACAACTCTACAAACTAGCCGCTTAACATTGTTTCCATAAAGAAACACGAACTTCAACTAGCTGATATATAAGAATTAAAACAAAGCACTTACTCTATAAAACTTTCTTAATCCGTTCTTCATGTGCAATATTCACTTCGACATGGCTCTATCATCGCTATTAAGCTTAACCATAGTTACCCTTCACTTTCTTGTTAGGACGCAATAGAAACGTAAGGTGTAACCCAGTTACATAAACAGGGAAAATGAGGAAGTCGCGTGCCCATATCTTTGGTATAACTAAGTTATGAATGGTATTTTTTTGCATTTATAAGCGTAAAAGGGGCACAAAAAAATTACATTTATTCATGATTTTTCTGAGTGATATCACTTCTATCGTACAGTTAACGACCACCAACGCGCTCAGAAAACAACCACCCAAAGAGTCGATAGAAGATTAAATTCAACATAAATTAGGGTGCTTAATGGGTGATTTGGTGGCCTGGGGTTTTGTAGGGCGTTAAATCGAGAGTTTTAGTCGGCCTGAATGTATAAAAATCATATATCGTACTTCTAACTCCTACCCTCTTATTCGGACAATCAGAATAGAGTTATGCTAGCGAGCTAACCTCTCCCTTTACCTCAGGGCTTTGGCTTTAGGCACGCCTAGTATTAAGACCAAGATGCTCTATTGTGCCTGCTGATAGTAAGCTAGCCCTATAAATTAGATAACGTTAGATTGAATAAGAAAGTATTGGGGATTGGCACTGAACAACCGCATTAGGCCGCGGAATAAGACGAAAGTCTTCGATCAATAAAAGTCAGGCAGTAAAAGGAATGGCATGGAGACGCCCAGGGCTTAAAGAATAAGGGGCATAATATACATTGGGGTTAAGCTATCTATAGTCGGATCATAAGCATGATGTGACTGTAATTATAGAGACTGTAAAAGTCTTTTTAAGGAAAAACTAGCCAACTAATGCTAAGCCTAGGTGCAGTTCTTCTACAAACGGTGGTATACGGTCGTTCATGACTTTGATGGTATCGCAGTAGTTCATTTCTTTTGTGCTATTGAGCGCTAAAGTCTCTTGTTCAGCCAGCATACACAAGCTAGCACTCCCACTATTCTCAATAACAATGAACTTACCATGCCCTGTTTCTGTTGCTAACGTTACTATTTCGCCTTGTTCTGGCTCATAACCATGAGACTGAGTTTGGAAAAACCAGCTTTTAGGCATCATAGGTTTATGAAAGCGGCCGGCGGCAACGGCATTAAGCGCTAACTCGGCTTTGCGTGGCTTTGGAAGGTCTAGATGTTCAATGCTACTTTTGAAGGTTTCAAAAGCGGTAGCATCATCAACGGTGAAGGTGTTTTCTTGCATAGCACAAGTGATTAAGAATTTAGCTGGAATTGCCGTACGAAAAACCATGTCCTTCCCCAAACTTAGCATTAGGGAATTATGTTGTTGGTCAAAATACCACTTCCATGAGTTATTTGGCTTTAGCACGTGAACACTCCAGTTTTAGTTCTTTATACTGTTTATCCAACGACTTACAGAAAACTTTAGAATAATTTTACTTT
>NZ_NOIF01000134.1 GCF_002265265.1 Photobacterium sanguinicancri | reverse complement strand
ATGCATAAATATACTTGCAATATAACCAAGAGAGATGACAGGCATCCACTTCAAATGCCCAAAGAATGTATATTTACCGTGCGCAGCCCCCATTAATGCCACCCCAGCAGCAGAGCCAACCGACAATAAACTGCCGCCTACACCCGCAGTTAATGTGACTAGCAACCAGTTTCCCAAGGTCATTTCTGGGTTCATCGTTAAGACTGCAAACATAACTGGAATATTATCCACTATAGCTGATAGTACGCCGACTAAGCTGTTAGCCACTATCGGGTCCCACTGGGTATATAGCACCTCTGATACCACGCCCAAGTAGCCAATTAAGCTCAAGCCGCCAACACACATCACGACGCCGTAGAAGAATAACAACGTGTCCCACTCGGCATGAGAAACACGACGAAAAACATCAAATGGAACCACAGAACCGATACGCCTTAACGCCTCTTCATCACTGTTTGCTTCAGCAATCGCTTTTTTCTTTGCCAAAGAACCTGGTAGCGTTTTCCGTAAAAAGTAACCAAAAAATTGCAGATAAGCCAATCCCATCATCATTCCCATTACAGGAGGAAAATGGAAGAAACCGTGGAAAGCAACCGCTGTTGCAATAGTTAGCAAGAAGAGGAACACAATGCGCATTGCCCCACGTTTAAGCTCTACATGTTCACAAATCGTATCTGGCTGCGTTTTAGGTACAAAAAACGACATAATAACAGCGGGAATAAGGTAATTAGCAACGGAAGGTATGAATAACAAGAGGAATTCATTAAACGATGCATGTCCCGCCTGCCATACCATTAAGGTTGTAATATCACCGAATGGACTGAATGCCCCACCAGCATTGGCAGCAACCACAATATTAACGCAGGCAATGTTAATGAATTTAGTGTTACTACCACCAACTTTCATTACAACAGCACACATTAAAAGTGCTGTTGTTAGGTTATCAGCAATAGGTGAGATGAAAAAAGAGAGTATGCCTGTTAACCAAAACAAAGTGCGATAGTTAAAGCCTTTACTGACCATCCATGCCTGTAGCGCATCAAACAAACGACGCTCTTCCATTGCACTGATATATGTCATCGCCACGAGTAGAAACAGAAGTAATTCTGCATATTCGAGTAAGTTATGCTCCAACGCTTGTTTAGCAATGTCAGTTTGACCGTTCTGCTGAAACACATAGCCGATCATCATCCAGATAAGACCAGCAGCCAAAAGTACCGGCTTTGACTTCCTCAGTTGTAGGTACTCTTCCCCCATTACTAAGCAATAAGCTATGGCAAAAATCACTAACGATGCATAACCAATGTTGGAGTGCGTGAGGTCAATTACGGTTCCACTTGCCAAGGTCAGAGGGGCAAATAATAAAAGCCCCACAGCAAGTGAAAGTTGCCGAATATTCATAATACGTATAGCTCCCTAAGCATTTCTTAAGATAACAACCTTGTTATCCGTTATTTAAAAACAAAAAGATGATTCTAATCAGAGTGTTCAAACTATAGATGACTAAACAAAAAACTACTGTGAACAATATCGTAACGCAGAAAAGTTAGTAACATTCACACAACAAATTTGTAATGTAACAGCCAAAAAACTTTGCTAGCTGAATCACTGATTACAAAATCATGCTTTACATTAACCGATAATGAGAATAGTTTTCAATCAATGTTATTTTGTATTGAGAATTATCAGGAGAAAGACATGGAACAAGCTTTCCACCCTAACCCACTTGTTAAAGTACGAGATTTAGAAGTGACTTATGTTACTGACAATGGCGATTTTCAAGCCGTTAAAAAAGTGAGCTTTGACGTCGGGAAAAGTGAAATATTCGGCTTAGCGGGTGAATCGGGCTGTGGAAAAAGCACCATCGCTTTCGCTATTAATCGCTTACATAAGCCACCAGCATTAATAACTAACGGCTCTGTTAGCTTCCAAGGGCGAGACCTGCTTTCACTCACAGAAGCCGAAATGGGGGTTGTTCGCTGGAAAGAAATAGCAATGGTTTTCCAAAGTGCCATGAACTCGTTAAACCCCGTGATCCCCGTTCAAGAACAATTTGCCGATGTTATGCGTCACCACCTCGGTTATACCAATGCTCAAGCAAAAGAGCGCGCACAAAAGTTACTCGATCTTGTCAATATCCCGCGAGAACGTTTGTCTGAATATCCCCACCAATTTAGTGGTGGTATGCGTCAACGTTTAGTTATCGCTATCGCCTTATGCTTAAACCCTAAATTAATCATCATGGACGAACCAACAACGGCGCTCGATGTCGTTGTCCAGCGTGAAATTTTGCAACAGATATACCAACTCAGAAATGAGTTTGATTTCTCGGTACTCTTCATCACCCATGACCTCGCGCTCATGAGCCAACTTTGTAATCGTATTGCCGTTATGCGCCATGGTGAAATTGTGGAAGTGAACACTTCAAAAGAAATCCGCAATAATCCACAGCATCCATATACTCAAAAGCTTTGGGCCTCTTTCCCTAACATTCATGAAGAAGCCGCTAACCCTATTAACGAATCTCAGGAGGCAAGTGCATGAGCCAGGTAACAGCGAATAACACATCAAATCACAACGAACAGCCAATAATTGAAGTCAAAAATATCACTAAAGAGTTTATTGCTGGGGGGGGATTTGGCAGCTCAGATATCTTTCGTGCACTTGATAATATTAGCTTTAATTTATACAAGGGCCGAACGTTAGCCCTTGTCGGTGAATCTGGGTGCGGTAAAAGCACCTGTGCTCGTCTTATTACCAAAGTGCATGATGTCACTGATGGTGAAATTCTTTTCAAGGGGAAAAATATTAAATCCTTACACTCACGAAAAGATATTTTAGATTATCGTGGTAAAGTTCAAATGATATTCCAAGACCCATTTGGATCATTAAACCCAACACATACCATCAAACACCACCTGACTCGTCCACTGATGATCCACAACCAAGTGTCAAACCAAAGTGAAGTGGATCAACGATTAAAAGAACTACTCGATTTAGTGGAGTTACCGTATTCAGATTTAGAAAAGTATCCTCATCAGCTCAGCGGCGGTCAACGTCAACGTATCAACTTAGCACGAGCTATTGCTGTCGGTGCTGAAGTCATTTTAGCTGATGAACCAACATCCATGCTTGATGTTTCTATTCGTTTAGGTGTGCTTAACTTAATGAAAGAAATGAAAGATAAAATGGGAATCGGCTTTTTATATATTACCCATGACCTTGCTACTGCTCACTATGTTGCCGAAGAAACGGCCGTCATGTATCGTGGCCGTATTGTAGAATGGGGAGATACCCGAAGTATTTTACGTAATCCTCAACACCCTTACACGCGCTTATTAATCTCTGCCGTGCCAGATCCAGATTTACCGTTTCATCAATTACTTGAATCTGAACCAGACTATTCAGTGAGTGCCGATAAAATTCGTCAGCTAAGCTTGAAGTCAGTAGAGGGATTCCAAAAAGTTGCTGATAACCATTATGTGGCCAATTGGAATGCTGACCAAATACCGACTTCTGCCCCCGCAGACAAGGAGCAAGTTGCATGACAGAACTCCACACATGGCTAGACAATATCAAGGTATGGTACCAAACACCGCCTCCACCTCAGCAACGTGATATCCAAACATTAATCGATGCACTTAACCACGCTCCCGATATCATTTTTACTGATGTTAGCTGTGAAGTTCACAACGAAGCACTGGCTTACTGGCTAGATGCCTGTCAGCGATTAAGTTTTTACTATCAAGATTTACCTAATATCGAAAAGGCCTTTAGCTATATGCAGTTTGGGTACGCCAAACTGCAATGCATGATTTGCGATCAAGCACTAGAACCAGACTTAAAGCGTTGGTGCCTTAAGAAGTTAGATCGAATGATTGTTGCCATGATGGAGTTTTGCCAGCAACAGAACAGTCAACAATGGTTGGATGAAAGCACACAATTGATTAATCTTCATGTGACTTTTATGGAAGGTCAAAACAACCTGAATCTTTCCTACGAACCCTCCGATAAGCAAGGAAACCACTCCTCTTTATAACGGTTATTTCGGCTAGCAGATGGCGAATACAGGAAAGCTAGCCGAATCACTTCCTGTGCTTAACGTTCATTTACATCATAAATTTATCCTAACTATCTCAATATTTTACTAAGCTCAAAGTAGGGATAGCAGTGACGACGGGATAAGCAATGACACCAACCAGTACCATTATAAAATATGCATTTATTGCTGCGACATCCATGAGTGTCGCTTTGACCAACGCAGAGCCTTTACCCTCCCCCCCAGAGATAAGCGCTAAAGCATGGGTGTTAATGAGCTATGGTTCAGGACAGATTATTGCAAGCAACAATGAAACTGCACCGCTCGCCCCCGCCAGTTTAACCAAAATAATGACGTCATATGTAGTCGGACACGAGCTTCAAGCTGGCCATATAGCCAATGATGATATTGTGATCATCAGTGAAAATGCATGGGGGAAAAAATTCCCAGGCTCATCGAAAATGTTCCTTAACGTTGGTGATGAGGTAAGCGTTGATGATCTCAATCGTGGCGTTATTATCTCATCAGGTAACGATGCCACTGTTGCTCTGGCAGAACACGTTGCAGGGCATCAATCAGCATTCATTGAAATGATGAACAATCATGCTGAAAGGCTTGAAATGTTCGACAGTTACTTCACCAACCCACATGGTCTTGATGCTGATGAACAATTTACGACAGCCTATGACATTGCATTACTGACTCGCGCATTCATTCATGATTTACCTGACACCTATGGCTTATTTAAAGAGAAGTCTTTCACTTTTGGTAAAATCAAACAAGGTAACCGAAATGCCCTCTTATGGGACTCTACGTTAAATGTTGACGGTGTGAAAACAGGGTATACCTCTAAGGCGGGTTACAGTTTGGTGTCATCTGCCGAACAAAACGACCAGCGATTAATTGCTGTTGTCATGGGGGCTGATAGCACCCAGATACGAACATCTGAGAGTAAAAAATTATTAACGTGGGGATTTCGTTTCTTTCAAGATTTAACACCTAAGTTCAACAATAAAGAACTCGCCCCCGTTCGCGTTTGGTACGGTAGTCCTTCAAACGTCACTGTAGAATTAGGTGAAGGAGGCGTTATTACAGTACCTCGCCGCCAAAGAAAAGCGTTAGAACATAAGGTTTATTACAGCCACGACCTTGAAGCTCCGATAGAAAAAGGAACGATGGTGGGTAAAGTTGAATGGTATCTTAATGAAGAGTTACTGACTGAGCAGCCAATCATAACGGCCGAAACCGTTAATAAAGCGCCATGGTACAAAAACATGATCGACGTAGTTTGGCGACCTATCGGCCAATGGTTTGATAGCCAGGACTGGTCTCCAGAGCCGACAAAAACAGAGTAGTCAGCTTCAAGGATACAACTAAGTTCGAGCTAACAAATTTGGTAACTGTTAGCTCGTCACTTAATATTAAACCAGTGAACAGTTTGAACCTGTTATCGGAAATTATTTAGACTGGCTTTCTCCACACAGAAGTAAAATCAAACCAGCCTAGTGAATTCGACGTCATCCCCTGCAATTCACCCGTATTATCCACGCCTAACCAAGCATGAAATAACGGCTGAATTTGTTGGCTTTGCACCAACAAGAAACCAATATCATGAGCTGGAAAAGGTAATGTTTTATCGCTACGCCACTTAGCGATTAAGCTATCCATTATTTTAAAGTCATCTGAAGGCATTGCGCGATAAAGGTGATCAAAATTATACAGCCATGGCAAAATCGCATCATCACGCTTAGTGAACACACTCATACCACTGATCCAAATATCCACTTTACTTGACTGTTTACCCGATAGCATTTCCGCCGTTGTCAAAGCCAATACTTTCACTTTGAGGCCATCATCACTCAGCAATTGAGTTATCTTTTCGACAATAAGCGGGTAAATAGGATGATCTTGTAAGTGAGCAATAGTGACAGTACGCTTTGCCGGAGGTTGAATAGCTGACACGCTAATCGTAGGATTATGGACCCAGCCAGGAAGTAAACCGTAAGCATTAACCAGACGTAACTCACTAAATTTCGGCTGATCGAGCAGACACTGCATCGCCAACGTAGAAAATCGATGCGAAAAATAGTTTAACCAATCTTCATTATTCGCTAAGCCTGTTTGGCGGTTATACATTAAATAGTTACACCCTTCATCAAGGTGTAATCGCGATGTAATCGTATTCTTGCCCGCCTCTAGCTCTTCAGCATCAGGCTTCAGATAAAACACATCAAAATCGGCAAGAATCCAAATATCAACAATATCGATCATCGCTCTAAAGCCATAATATTGATCAAATGCTTCTAATTTCAGACGCTGCTTATCATTTTGAATAACCTTATATGCCCCAGTCCCAACAGGTAAGGCATCAAGATCACGATGCGTAAGCATCTCTTCTGGTTGTATCACCGCTGATGTATCAGCCAGTAATGTGGGCAAATGAACATCATCGCGCTTAAGATAAATATCAATCGTATATGCAGCGACAGATTCTACTGTAAGAATATGCTTAAAAAGTCGCTGTTGCTTTACTTCATTCAGCGTTGCAACGACATCTTGGCATTGCAGTAACTTACCATTATGAAAGCGTATTGCAGGACGTAAATAAAACCGCCAGTGACGAGGAGAAATAGCCTCCCAATGATGAGCTAAATCGCCCTCGACTTCCTCTTTTATTTCATCAATTCGAGTCAAACCACTAAATATCTGGCGGACAATGTGTTGCTCTGAACGACGTAACGGCAAGAGAGGATTTAAATCACCAAACGAACGGTAATACGGTAAGCGTACAACTTGCTTACCCTGCTGGGTCGACACACCAAGTTGCTCTTGAATAAGCTGGGCAAGCATATTGGCATCATTGTTCAGCGCTTCTAATGCAGGCTCTAGCTTACCTTGCGCCACTAGTTTTCGCGCATAGCTTTGCTGTAATTCACTATCAGTGCTATGAAAAACCAAGCGTGACTGCTTACCCCTGCCGACTGCAGGATGCCAATCGATCCAGTCTTTGTCCGCCATTTTATTCATGACCATACGTACATTACGACGAGTACAGAATAGGACTTCTGCTATCTCTTGTAATGTTGTATCACTGTCTTGACCAGAAAAATGGCTGTACAGGCGATGGAACTGCGTTTTTAAACGTTGACCACTCATAAAAGGGGAACCTAATTTTAAAATGTGTTCTGTTTTTACTTCCTTATTTTACATCTAAACTCGCTCTCGATGAACAAACTTATCCTCTTTTTATGATATATCGAGGGTAACCGTGCGCCTGAGCTATATGTTCCCCCAACATATAGATTGCATCGTCCATCATTAGTAAGGGCAGCCAACGCTGCCCTTATTTTTCATTATTGTTTTTCACTGTTACTTTGTCTCTATACTGACCAACAGCATCCTGTAATTAGAACCATCCACCGCCACTATTGGCACACCCTCGAGACTTTTTTTCATAGCGTTACACTAATTTTGATTCTCATGGTGTTGTTGACCTAACTGCTGATTCTTATCGACAAGTTCTTGTTTAACGCGCGCTAACTGCTCATTCAGCTCCTCAACATGTCGACGCTGAGCATCAAGTTGATGTTTTGATTGTGCCTCCATCTCCTCAACTAACTTTTCATAGTCAGCTTTAGTTTGCTCAGAAGATTCTTGCTGCTTTTCAAGTGAGGCCGTTAGTGCAGTGTGTTGTTTCAGCAGTTTACTGTGATCTTTTTGTAATGACGTATGCGCTGCTTTAGTTTTTCTCGCATTGTGTTGCGCCGTCTGTTTTGCCTTCACCGCTTTATTTACATCACTTTCCAGTTCATCTAGGACGGCTTTTTGCCCAGAAACCAGACGCTCAACATCCGCTTCTTTTTCAGCCAACAAGGCTTGCACCGAGGCCAATTCAGCCTGAGTAGCACTTAGTTCAGCCACCTGTGCTTTACTTTGAGCCGTGTCTTGCACAAAGTTCACGCCAAACATGACGCGCCAAGCATCAAAATACATATTGTGCATTTGATTTATCAGACTAAAAGGGAAGTCAACATTCGTTTGAGCTGGTTTCTCGCCTGCAATATAACTATCGAGCTCCTCTAATACCTGCAGCGCGTTTTGATAGCTCCCACCCACCGCTTGTTGAAGTTGATTAGCCGTAATAGTTTCAAGTGCTTTTCCTGCTTCTAGCCATGATTTAATCTGAAGGAAGTAAATATTAGGATCAATCAGCGTTGATCCCTGTAACGGATTGAGCAATGCCATGTTAGTTGTTTGCATAAAAAGTCCCTTTCGGAATGTGCCAGTCTAAGAGAAATGAATCGTTTATAATCTTGTTAGACCAATTGGTTACTTATTGCGCATCAAGTTGCAAAAACATAGAGCTAGTTCAAGTTTATTTATTCAACATGACATTCGTATTTATTTTCAACGCGCAATATCAATGAAGTGATGAAAGTCTTTTTTCTCTGGCTTGTAATAACAGTAAAATAGAGGTAGAAACCCAGTAAGTTTTCTATGAATTGACGATTATGACTGAACAGAAATCAGCGTTTGAGCAGCTAGTACATAGCCGACGCTCAGTGCGTAAATATGACGCCAGTGCCCCTTTCGATCACCAAGCAGTAACTCGCTCTCTTGAGCTTGCCGCACTTTCTCCTAATAGCTCTAATATGCAGCTATGGGAATTTCACCGTGTAATCACAGAAGATAAACGAGCAGAATTAAGTCGTATCTGCATGGGCCAAAATGCGGCTAAAACCGCTAATGAGCTTATCGTATTTGTTGTGACCCCTTATAAATGGGAATCACGAGCAAAAATGAATGCAAAAACAGTTCGTGATGCATTTGAAGGTCGTGAAGATGCCACTTCTAAACGCGCACTCAAGTACTATGAAAAGTTGATCCCATTTGTCTACCGTAATGACCGTTTTGGTCTATACGGCATGGCTCGAAAAGTGCTGTGCGCATTTTTAGGCCGTAACAAGCCTATGATGCGTGAAGTGAGTAAAGCCGATGTACGCGTCTGCTTACATAAAAGCAGCTCCCTTGCTGCAATGACATTTATGACCGCAATGCGATCTGAAGGCTACGACACCTGCCCGATGGAGGGTTTTGATTCAGTAAGAGCAAAACAGCTACTTGGTCTACAAAAAGGGGCTGAAATCACGATGATCATCGGTTGTGGTAAACGTGCTGAAGACGGAATTTATAGTGAACGCCATCGTGTCGATAATACAGAGATCATGTTTGAACACTGATCGCTAATTGTTCGCCACCACATTACACCCAGCTATTTGATAAAAAATCGACAGTGCTACTCGTATATCACTGTCGATTTGTTTGTTATCACGATGAAAAGGCATCATTTCAAATTGTTTGCAGATAAACCATATCATGCTGATTTTATTTACGGTAAGGTGGTGACATCTCAACAACAGAAACGAATTTATGCAGTTAATGATTGAGCAACTAAAAGAATCAAAAAACACTTGGATGGCAAGCCATATCACCGATGCAGAATACCCAACCGAATTAAGCCAAAGCGGTTTAGCATCGTACCAAGCGCTCCATGCCTCATCCTCGACTTCACAACTCGTTTTACCGCTTACTGCTCGCACTAACAGCCTGTCCTTCTACCCCGTCGATTGCCATCCTCTTACTATTCGCTATGCCGTGACATTAGCAAGCCTATGGAATGATGAAAAACAACGCGAAGCTGTTATCGAATATTTAACACAAATCATGTTCGAGGCCGACTCTGCCGCAACCTTGTTTGTCGGCTTCTTTAAAGGCAAGCCGGCAGCTTGTGGTATGGTATTCCAAAATGAAGAGAGTGCACTTATCAGCGACGTACACGCACTTCCTCTTCCAAATCAAGATGAGCTTATTGAAGAAATGACGGCTTATCTCACCACTCAGCTAACAGCGACAAACCCATCTGTTTTCCTTGAAAAAACGATTTAGTAAACACCGAATAACGGGCTGGCAATATTGTCAGCTCGCTACCTATTCTTACTTTTTGTAATTGATTTTTGACGATTTTTATTTTGCTTACCATACTTGCGGTACGGGACATAAGAATAGGATAAATTAATGAAGGGAATCATTTTTACTGAATTTCTTGATATCGTTGAAAGTTCTTTTGGCTTAGACGTTTGCCAACAAATGTTAGACGAGGCCCTTGACGAAGGAACCTACACGACTGTTGGTAGTTATGACCATAAAGACCTAGTCAAACTCATTATCACGTTAAGCAAAATTACTAACGTTCCAGCCACAGATTTACAAGAAGTCTATGGCAAAGCTGTTTTCACACGATTACTAGCAAGCTTACCCATTCCCGTGGACAATGAAACCTCAACCTTCGAATTTATCCGCAAAGTCGAAGAACACATTCATATTGAAGTTAAAAAGCTCTACCCTGATGCAACACCGCCCCGTTTTGACTTTATCTCAGAAACAAACTCCGTCATGACAATGGATTACCACTCAGCTCGTTGTATGGCGCACGTTTGCCTTGGTTTAATTCAAGGCTGCGCAGATCATTTCAATCAAAAAATTCACGTTGAGATGGAAGCTATACAACCAGATCAAAGCCATGTTCGCTTCCATATTCAGTTATTAGCTGGATAGCTATGGATAATAAACGACAAATTGAGCTTCTACTTAAAAAACTCGACAGAGAAAGAGCTGCACGTAAAGCGGCTGAAAAGCTACTAGAAAACAAAAGCCTCGATTTATACAATGCCAATCAACTCTTGCTTCAATCAGCAGAGAAGCACAAGGCACAGGCCGAACTCGACTCTGAGCGCCTTGCCTATCAAACTAAAATCGAAACTATGTTGCTAAGCTACGGCCAGTCATTTCTCTCACAAACACTCACGCCTCAATTACTAAACCAACTTGCCAATGAACTGGTTGATAACCACTCTGTCAGGGCTATTTGCATCCATATAAATCACCGCAGCACACTCGACTTTGACGGTGATTTTTTTAGTGGGCGCCGTCAACAATGGACGCCACCTAAACATTTGACAGATAATTCGAATTATTGGGATAAGAAGGAAACCACATATTGGGTCGCGCTAAATATAAGAGATGACAATGTTGGTTTTTTTGCCGCTCGTATAAAAGCTTCGGGGTCTTGGCTCACAACGATTCAAAAGCACGTCGCATTATTTAGCGAAATGCTGCGAACCACAATTGGCCGTCATATTACCCTGGCACTTGCTATTCAAGCACGAGAGCGTGCAGAAGCATCTGAGCAAGCTACTCGGGATTTCCTTGCAATGATAAACCATGAACTTCGTACCCCGCTCAATGGCTTACTCGGTACTGCCGAATTGTTAGGTGAAAGCACTCTTGAAATCGAACAACGCAAATTACTAACAACTTTAAACCATTCTGGCGAATTACTCCGCGCGATCATTAATGATCTGTTGGACTACAGTAAGATCAATGCAGGAATGCTAGAGCTTATTAATAATCCCTTTAATAGTTATTCTATTGCCGAAAAGCTCCAAGCTGTATTCATGCACCGTGCTTCTGAAAAACAGCTCGATTTCAAAGTAACGATTAACGACAAGGTTCCCCCTTATTTAATTGGTGATGAAGACCGAATTAAACAAATTTTCGTGAACCTAATTGGTAATGCGATTAAGTTTACTCAAGATGGCTGTGTAAATACGTATATTGATTGGCAAGATGAACAACTTGTTTTTTCAGTAACGGATACTGGCTGTGGAATCGCCATCGATCAACAGTGTAAGCTGTTCAAACCCTTTAGTCAGGTGGACATTTCGAGTAAACGAAGTCATGAAGGTACAGGCTTAGGGCTCGCTATTTGTCGCCAACTTACCTTACAAATGAACGGAAAAATTACGCTTGATAGTGATCTCAGGATAGGCTCTACTTTCACTGTGATGCTTCCTCTTGCCATTCATGATCAGCCTATCGTGCAAGCAGCGACTTCACAATCAATAAGTAAACCACTCGATAAACTGTCAATCCTTGTCGTCGAAGATTTAAAGACCAATCAGATGATCATCAAACTAATGCTCAACAAAATGGGCATAGAGCCAGAACTAGTAGACAACGGTCAAATTGCTCTCGATACGCTAAAACACTGTGAATTCGATCTTATTTTAATGGATTGCCGAATGCCAATCATGGATGGTTATAGTGCGACTAAAGCATTACGTGAACAAGGTTACATCAAACCGATCGTTGCATTAACAGCTGGCACAACAACAGCAGAAAGAGAAGATTGTCTGAATGCAGGCATGAACGATATTCTGTGTAAGCCTTACCAGTCATCAGAATTAAGAAGCATGATAGAGAAATGGGGACTATAGATAATATGTAATCCCCATCTTAAAAACCTTAACGTGACACCGTCACCAATGCATTCGCAAGGTAATCTATTTTCTGTTCTTGTAAGCCAGCAATGTTCACACGACCATCAGCAACGGCATAGATCGCAAATTCATCACGCAAACGTCCAATTTGCTCAGGTGATAAACCCGTCACAGAGAACATCCCTTTGTGCTTCTCAATAAAATCAAACTCATTCGATCCTACCGCTTGAATCGCTTTCACTAAGCCACTACGCAAATTCAACAAACGCTGATTCATCGTTAAAAGCTCTGCCTTCCAATCTTTCGTTAACGCTTCATCTTGTAAAATCTTAGCAACAACAGCAGCACCATGATCTGGCGGCATAGTGTAAGTAGATCGCGCTAAATTCAAAATTCGCCCTTTCGCTTTTTGCGCCTCTTTCAAAGAGTCACTGACGATAATGGCGGCACCAGTACGCTCGCGGTATAAACCAAAGTTCTTAGAACACGAGGTAGCAATAATCATCTCTTCGACATTATCCGCTAAGTGCTGTAAGCCAGCAGCGTCTTTTGCAAGGCCATCACCGAACCCTTGGTAAGCAATATCAACAAATGGCAAAAAGCCGTTTTTATTGGCAAGCTCAGTAATAGCCTGCCAATCTGAAAATGTTATGTCAGCACCCGTTGGGTTGTGGCAACAACCATGTAATAACACGACATCTTTCGGCCCTGCTTTCGCTATTTCAGCCAGCATGGCTTGGCTGTTCACTTGTTTAGTGGCTGTATCAAAGTAGGGGTAAAACTTTACTTTCAAACCTGCCGCTTCCATCACAGGTTTGTGGTTAACGTAGCTTGGATTGGTGAGCCAAACTGTCGTATCTGGCTGTGCAATATGCATTAAATCAGCCAACATACGAAGTGCACCACTCGCACCTGGAGTTTGCACCGCTGCCGAGCGACTATGAGCTGATGTCCCAGTCAGCAAAAGATCCATCATGGATTGGTTAAATACTTCGTCGCCCGCTAAACCTACGTAAGCCTTAGTGGTTTGTTCGGCCAACAATTGTTGCTGTGCTTTTTGAACAGCCAACATGATGGGGGTTTCACCCTGAGTATTACGGTAAACACCAATACCTAAATCTACTTTATCTGCTCGCGCATCTTCTCGGAACGCTAATGAAAGTGACAATATAGGATCTAATTGTGCAGGGCTAAGTTGTTTAAACATTGCGTAAAAATTCCATTTCAGGCTGGTAATATCTTCAAAGTATCACACTCATTAAAAATATCACGGTGTTATTCACTGTTAATAACGACTATTGGGGCGCATAAAAGCAAGAAAGTGTGACATCAGAAGGCATGCTGTTTGATCTTAATTAATGAAAATTCAACTTACACTGGAAAGGAAGCAGCAACGTTCTACAGTAAGAGTAGATAAATGAAAATATGCACAGTCAGGAGGCAGTAATGAGAAACAATGCAGACGTTCGCACGCTGCTAAGTGTATGCGAAAAAATAAAATCACAGGGTCAAACCATAGGTGAGAAAGGAAGCCAATTAGACGGTATAACCTGTCAGGAAAGCTATGACGGCTATAGCATTACGCTTGCCGATGATAATGTCAGCTTAGACATTAATTTCCACAATACTTACCACTTCCATACTGCCAATGAAGATCCTGAAGGTATTATTAATCAAACAACCACAGATTTTCACAGCAATAATGAAACTCAAATCCAAGCCTTTATGAAAAAGCTCATCATTTTAGATGAAACCTACTAATTTGAATGGCTTTATTGTCAGCATGTTACCGCTAACATGCTGACTTTGTTCAAATAAGCCACAGCGTAGTGATCAACCCCAAACCGCCCCTCTCACATAACACACAAAACGTTCAAAACCACAACAGTCAACTCCCTTCACTATTTACACCCCCTGCTAACATCTATATCATTCGCGCACTTACGGAGAGATGGCTGAGTGGTCGAAAGCACCGGTCTTGAAAACCGCCGGCGGTTTATCCCGTCCTAGGGTTCAAATCCCTATCTCTCCGCCATATTTAAGAAAGGCGCTAATTTATTAGCGCC
>NZ_NOIF01000133.1 GCF_002265265.1 Photobacterium sanguinicancri | reverse complement strand
AATTAGAGATGAAGAAGCACTAAATATAATTCATCAGCGTCTAAATCGAGATATTGAACACATTAAAACTGTAAGTAAAAAGATGTTTGAAGGTATCGAGTATCGCTTAAATCGCAACGAAAAATTCAAAGTAACAGGTGCAATAAAGCCTCACCCTTGTAATGTTACAATAAAAAACAACATTCCAATGGGAATCGACCATTTAGACAACACTGTTGCCACGTTTTATCACTATGGTTTTGGCGTTGGTAGCAGAGCTTCGACTTATTTAGGATTTGATGGTCAAGCTGATACTTTAATACGAGAGTTGAATCTTCCTACAGCTAAAACCATAAATATTTTCGCATCACTTTTAGTTTTAGAGCACCCCAAAATCACTCCAAGTTGGTTTCAAGAGTGGGAGTTATTTGATAAAAATGGAAACCAGATTGGATTAAAGCAAACAGGGAATCAATGGATAGCCGTAAGTTTTAAAAACCGAAAAGGGGCAACCACAGCACAACAAGAGATTATCTTAACAGATTATACTAAATCCATCGTTGATACGCTCATTGAACACACTCAATTTGCAAGGGAAGCATTAAAGGAAAAAGGTGGAAGTGATTGGCGCTATGTCATGCTGGTCGCCAACCTTAAAGGTGTAAATCGTTCAAAGAATATAGGTAAGTTATTATCTGAATCAGAGAATTTTAATAAAACATTTGAGGTGAATTCTTATAACGATAATAAACAGCTTATTTTAAGCAAGTCTAAAGCAAAGGAGTTAGCAGAAATTGTTACACTTCGAAATATTCGCAAAGCGAGAGCACTACAAATATATCTCGAAACTCACTCTCTTAAAGCGGTAGCTGAAGCATTGGGACATAAAGTGTTACGTTTGGAACTCATGGAGAGCTATTTACCTAAACCTCTAATGGATTACTTTAATAAACGGTGGATTCGCCAATTCCAAAATGCCATTATTTTTGAAGCACTAAAAGATTCACCTTACTTGTTTGATGCGTTAGATTTTGATGAAAGCACGCTCGATGAATTTCTAAAAAATCATCGTCTAGGTGACCTACCAGAGAACCTTGAACGCGCAATATCTAGTATTTACAGTAAAGAAAATCAAAAAGACATCAATAATAGCAATGAACTAGTATTTACGTTAACTACGCCTTTATTTCAAGTTCTAATAGCGATTCAATCCGTTATTGATAATGCCACCGAAGATGACTTATTTAAACCTATTATAGAAAAATGGTACCAATCTTCGGTGTTCATTTTAAGTCACTTTACATTAACTGATAAAGGTAAAAAATACAGAAGGCCGCCTGAAGAGACTATTCCACTTTACGAACTAGCACTCAGTAACCCTTTAGATTTAGACAAATTTAAGGAAAATGTTTTATGTCGGTCAAATTAATTGAAAGTATCGTAAATGAATCTAGAACACTATCAGAACTCACTAAAGATGAGTTATGGTCACTACATGATGCATCCGTTGCCAATGGTGATTTTAGAGCATTAAAAGTGGCAACAAATAGCGTAACGGGGATCTACGACTATAAAGAAACAAACCCGTATTGGTTGCTTAATGACTTTTCAGCATCCACTTGGTACATAGAAATCAAAGATAATGGGAATACTTACCCACGAACAATAGATTGGAGCTCAGTAACCTTAAGTGATAATTTAAAACTGACCGCCTCACGACATCGCCCGCTTCTTAATGCCTTTAAATACTGGATTACTGCCGCAGATAACCCTCGGGAGAATAGCGGTAAATTCAAAAAAGGTGTCTCGGTCAATATAAGCATTCTAAACATCATTGCACTTATTAATGCCATACTGATTCATGGAGATAGCATCCAACTTACAAAGCAACATTTAGCAGGTCTATCTGACGATTTTCTCATGGCATTAATGGTTAAGCTCGGTGAAAATGGCACACTAAATGGTCTTTATGATTATACAAATAAAGTTCGTGAACTCTTACTTGAAAAAATCTCTTTTATCAGTGAGGATGAAGCTGAGGCATTTGCGAAAGAGCATCCATTTATCACTCGCTCATTGCTTCCTGAAGAGCAAACTCTAGACATTTCTGTTGCAGAAAGGGTAAAAGCATGTTGCTGGCTGAACAACATCGGTTATTATCAAGCTAAAGTTAATAGTAAGCGGGAAGGAAAATTCCTACGAAAAAAAAAGAAAGGAAATGCAGCTGTACTTCATAAATACATATACAGCAATTTAATTATTCCAGTTGATAGCAAGGGAATTTCGACTTTTGATGAACTAAAGCTTATTGATATGGATAATGTAAAAGAATTTAAAGCTATCCCCTGCCGAGTGGCATCAAATAATATGTCAGAAACCTTAGTTAGAGACAACATTAGTGCACTCAAGCTATTGAATGCTGTACATGGAAGAGATGGTGCAAGCCAATTTCCTCCCGATACAATGAAGTCTATAATATTATCTCGAATCAAAGAGCATGTGAAACTTAAAAAGAACGGAAGATTTGCAACGCTACCACCAAAATTGGTTTTTAATTTAATCAAGAATTGCTATGAGTTCACTCATGAATACCAAGATCCCATTCTTAATTCAGTATTATCCGTGCTTACTGAAGGGGTAGCTAAAAGTACCCAAAGATACTCTAATAACAATTACTTTCAGCACAATAGCCCAAATCATAATCCCACAGTCCCTTCTACTGAACGTGGTTTATGGGAGAGTACAGATGCTTTAACCTCAATTGACTATAAGCTGAAAAAGATAGGGGTTGATAGATTATCTATTCCTTACAGTGAAGAAGGTGTATTTGAAAAAAGACGCAATAATAAAAGTCTTTTTGATCTTTATAATGTGTTAATTGGCTCAATTCAAACGCTCACAGGCATTATCATGGCAAAGCGGGTTGATGAACTTATAAGCCTAAAAAGCTATGGGAACTTGCACCCGAATATTGATCCTTCAAGCAAAGAAGGGAAAAAAGCTGATTATGAGTTAATTGCCAATTTGAAGAAATCAGGTAACGGAGGAAAGCATGGAAAGAACGTAATAATTAAACGCCCAATATCTCGCTCATTTGCTCTAATTATATGGAAGTTAGAGAAGTTTAATCAAGCTGCTATGAAAAATGGATTAAATAAAGAAAAGTTATCTTTATTTAATAATCTCAACACCCAAAAACTTAACCTAGAGAAGGTTAATATGCGCTCATATAATATTCATTTAAATACAGTTTGTGATTACTTTGAAACACCTTTAGTGACATTTGAGGATGGTGAACAACGTCGCTACTACATTAGACAACACCAACTTCGTCGATTCTTTGCAATGGTATTTTTTTGGTCAAAGCGCTTTGATGGCATGGATACTCTGCGTTGGATGCTTGGTCACACAGACGTAGAACACCTGTACCGCTACATCACTGAAAGTGAAACTGGTGCGATATTAAATGGCGTAAAAGCCTCTTACATCGTTGATGCTATACAGAAAAATACGCTTGATAACATACAAGAGTTGGCTGATGCACTAGCAGAGCGTTATGGTATTGATAGCTCAAACATTTCACTCTCAACCGTGACCGATGTTAGCTGCGATTACGAAGACACTAGTGACTACAAAACAACACCGCATATCGCGCAATTAAAGAAACAAGAAAAACTGGAATCTCAAATCCTAGAGCTTTTAGAGGACGAGGTTATCTCCTTAGAGCCTGAGTTCTTCACCATCGAGAAAAATGGTCACAAAATCAATGACTTCACACTAACGCTTCAAGTGAAAGAATTAGATTAAGGTTGAACAATGAAAATATTAGAAGTAAACCAAAAAAAAGTTACGGAAACCAAGTCATTGTTACTTGAAATCATTAAAGATCCTTCAAGCTTCAGGGGCATTGAAGCTCTAACACCTGCACTGAGATCGCAAGGTGGATTAGCCAAATTCAGTAATAGTAAAAGAGATATTGTCTCTTGCTCGTTAAACACGCTCAAAAGCGCCTCTGAGTTATTATTAGACAGAGGCTTTATAGAATTGGACGAACTGCGAATTAACGCTAAGAATGCGATTGAGGCAGTTGTAGTTGGCAATAAGGCAACAAAGTCAACTAAAACAGGGCTGAGACATAAAGTCGATGAGATAGAGTCAAAATTAAGCACAATGCAAAAGAGCAATTTCTTATTAACAACCATAATTAGTGAATTGCGTAGTGAGCTTAAGAAAATGGCTCATTCAGACGATAGCTCGCAGCAAAGAAATGCTACATATCAATCACTTAACCGCAAAATTGAAGCCAAATTAAGTTATGTGAACCATGGTGAGGTGTAAAATGCCTGTCATACTTTTAAAAGAGTTCGAGCGTTGGGATTTTTACTCTCCGCTCAATCAGAAGTTACAAATGGTTGATGCCTCTGACACTCCTTTCATTACATACGATAATAACGAGCCTTGTTTTGAGGCGAATATGTATATGCATAAGCAATTGAAGGCGGTAAAGTCTCGACGAGTTAAGGGGGGAACATTGAGAACTTACGCAACACAGGTTCATCATTTAGTGCGATTTTGCTACCAAAACAAAATGCCTTTTAGCCAACTTACTGACTCTACTTTCACACTTTTTGTCCAGGGCCTACAGGCTGAGCGTGATAAGTGTGGTGAGCTTGTTCGTAGCAATAACCATGTCATTCAGATAGCACATAGATGCCTCGACTTTTTAAGTTTTGTACAGGATTATCATGATCTTGATAACTTCATTGGCAAGGGTAAAGAGAATGCCATACGAGTTACAATAAAAAAATATAAAATCTCAATCGAAGGTTCTAGCCAAAAAAAAGAGGTTGAGGTTGTTAGCCATACCTGTGTACCAACAAAGGATGCTGTTAATCGTAAATTTCCTGTGAGCGAAGATAGCGCTCTCAAGGTATGGGAACATGTTCGCACTCAAGAAAACCGTGAAAAACGACTTCGTGATATAGCACTGTATCAGTGCTTGGAACAACTTGGGGGGCGCGTAACTGAAATCCACTTAATCACAATGAAAGATATTGATAACGCTATAAAATCAGGTAAAAACCCGCATTTAACCCTAACAACATTAAAGCGACGTGATGATGATATAACTCGAAGTATCCCTGTGACCTCAGCACTACTGGCTGACATTAAACAATATATAAATAAAGTACGTAAAAAAATCATTAAACGTACGATAGGCAAAGCTAACGACCATGGTTACTTGTTTGTATCGTTAACCACAGGACAGCCCCTTCAAAGTGCTACACTAACAAGGTATATGAATACATGGAAAAATGAATTAGGTATCGAGGGAGAGCTGCATCCCCATCTATATAGGCATGCCTTCATTACAAACAAGCTGAAAGAAATCATTTTACAGCACAAGGAAATCACTTCAGCAGATAAATTTCGTGAGCACTTACTGCATACTGAGCATTTTAAGATGCAGTTACAACAATGGACAGGACATACAAAACATCACTCACTCGACACCTACATTAACTTAGTCTTTAGTGATTTGAACGGATATAGTGAAGCATATAACGCAGTTCAGTTAAATGATTCCGTAAAAATTGTAAAGCGGCAAGTTCAGCGTATTAGGCAACAATTAAAGGATAAGGAAGTAACTATGACTGAGGGACTACTTCTCATAGATCTAACACTATCTGCATTTGAGCACGATATTGCGCAATCCCTGAATATAATTTCAAAGTAAAACCTACCAGTTCTCAACGAACTATTTGTTATATATCGTTCATATTCAATCTTACATGTCAACTAATCAGTCATGGCTGAACTGTCCAATGTGCCCTGCAGGTATCGTAACTAACAACTGGACAGATTCGTCTCAGCTGTAATCGTTGTCTCAGCTGTAATCGTTGTCTCAGCTGTAATCGTTGTCTCAGCTGTAATCATCTCAGCTGTAATCATGCTGACACACCTCTGGACAATTGTGAGTTAAAGATCTTACTAATTTAGTAAAACATACATTAGCAAATGTATGGTAAAGCTACCTAGCTCTGGAATAGTATGTGGGTATGAGTCATTGCCATTTGAGTGACCAAATTCACTGTGCGCTACATAGTCCATTTTCATAACTTGATTAAATACATTCTGGATAGGCAATCGTCATAGCTTCTTCAAAGCCTTCTTTGCGGAATTCTATTTCTTTATCCAAATCAGGAAGCACGACTGTTATAAAGTCTTTGTTCGTACCGTTACCTGAAGCTAACACTTCAATGATTTGACTAGTAGCTCCAAACACTAGACTATTATCAGTCGCTAAGGCTTGTACCTTAATTTTACCGTGCTCATAGCCGTCGTAGATGTACACGTCATAAAGCGAACCTACTTCTAGGCTCTCTTTTCTAAAGGTAATAGAAAGCATCGGGGACTTGCTCGGACATCTAAACGTTAACATTACTAACTCCCCTTTACCTTCGTTTACGAATGATTCAGTAGAGATAGCAAGCAAATCGTCCTTCTCGCCTTCATAAACGATCCGTTTACCGCCGTCGTAAATTGTCTGCCACGGTTTGTAGAAGTATTTGTTGTAGCCGAGAGCTTGGTTACGTTTATTCCAATCTACTTCCATTGTGTACAAAAATGGTTTGTTGGATTGGTCTTCATTAATTGAGCTGGCATCAGCTAAGTAAGGTAGTGTAATAACCTTGTTCGGGTGGCCGTGGAAGTCACCAGAATTTTCTTTATTATTGAACTGTGTCAACACTGATTGAATCAGATCTTTATTGTTAGCAACACGCTTATCTTTTTGTCTGCTAAAGCTTTGACTGATTGCTGAACCTGCCCAAAGTAGTTCACGATCACGATCACGATAGCTGAATGCATCATGATTTTTATAAATCGCGATACCAGCAGTCGTGATAATATGACTCGATGAAGCATTTTTAATGTCGAATGTGTTAATTTTTGTGCCAATAGAGTTCGAGTGAACATTTAGCGAATCTGTTCCAGTCGTGGAAGTGATACGTGAATTGCTAGTCCTAAAGTCTAAACCATAGTTAGCTGCTGCTGTGTAACCTTCATCGTGAATGATCACTTTAAAGTTGC
Source organism: Photobacterium sanguinicancri (assembly GCF_002265265.1). Lineage (GTDB taxonomy): Bacteria > Pseudomonadota > Gammaproteobacteria > Enterobacterales > Vibrionaceae > Photobacterium > Photobacterium sanguinicancri. Next base: position 7,409 of record NZ_NOIF01000133.1, on the reverse strand, counting down.
AGTTGAAACCTATAATGTAATCAGTATTCTGTTGGTTGTAAACGCGCTTGAAACCCAATTTGGTCAAGTCGCTGATGATGTATTCCGCACACTCAGCTGATGGATTATATGTCTGGTTCTGAATATCTTGTTCATCATTGTAGCTGTTGATTGCTAAAACGTAAGTACCAGCAGGGATACTGGTTTCTTTGAAGTTGGAACTCACGTCGATATCAGATGTAAGCTGCTTAGGCGTGACTTGACAGCCAGCTAATAATGCGATGAATGACGGTACAATTAGTTTCTTCATATAGAGCCTTAATTGCCTGATTTGCACCAGACATATTTACTTTATAGCATATCATAAATTTAAAGTGAGATTATGTGAGAGATTTAAAACTAAGGGACTTTCCCTTTACTGAAAATGTGTCAGGTCGATCCCAAGTTACTACATCTTAATGAGCCAGAACAATCTCGTCAGGGTCTAAACCTTCAATTGACTCGGTCATAACAGTCGTATCAAGGTAGATCGAGTCATTGTCGCTGGTTTCAACAATCCTAGTCTCGTATGTTGTATCTAAATGCATGCAATCTTGATCTGTTGGCTCTAAAGTCTTTGTTATTGTCGTTTCATCTAAACAAAGAATACTGTCGCTATCTGTCGGCTCGGTTACGTTCGTTTGAATTGTCCAATCACAATGAATCTCATCATTATCGTGACTCTCTATTGTGAAAGTTTTGGTTGTTGTATCGATTTCACGCAGAGTCGCAGATACAGGGGAAATCTCGATTGTCTCACTATAGTTCATAATGTAAGGTTTCATTTTTCTTCCTTTACAGTGGCTATGAGTAACTTGGTGTCAAATAATTCATCACTTAACTCGATTAACGAGCTTTGTTTAGAGAGGTTTAGTGCAGTAATCGTAAAGTTAGCGGAAGCGTTACCCGAAGAGTTTGATGAAGAATAAACAAAAACAATTGTGTTGTCGGGAGTAACAGCTTTAGATAAGTTTAACAACTCTTGAGGTGAGAAGTTGCCCTCTTTATCTATCAATATGAATTCATCATTAGTTGCTTTTCTAGCGTCGAATGGAACTTGCTGCATAAAAGGTTGTAAGACCGTGGAAAAGAGTATTAATGAACTCAAAAAAATACTTCTAATGAAATACTTTTCAATATTTTTCACTAAGGTTGCAGCTTCCCACTGCTCATCTTGTGAAGTTAGCCAGTCGATATAAATACCTTTAGCTAACTGCTTCCAGTCAGGCGTACCCTTGAATGAACCAAATCTACTTTTAAAGGCACCTTTTACTTGTAGGTATCTGCGTAACAGAACCAACACGTTGATTAGAGAAATACTTGAGAGGCCAAAGGCAAGCCACATCAATACACTGAAATGTGAAAAACCCAACTTCAGTATTGATTGAAATAAAAAAGCGAACAACCCTGTGTATACCAAGGCAATTGCGATATAACTATTAACCTTGTTGTTTAGAGTGTTAATACTGTTTTGGCACTCTGCACTCTTATGCTTTAAGAACTCAATTCTTAATTTGCTTTTTAAACTACCAGTGTCATCTTCAAGGTCTAAAAAATCAGCTTCAAGTTGGTTTAGTTCTTCTTGTTGGCGAGGTGACTTTATATCCGAAATTCGTAAAATTGATAACAACTTAAAGCGCTTTTTAACGTTACCTTGATGGATATAAGTAAATAAGTAGATATGTTTGTCACCCCAAGGTAACGAGAGGAGGGACAAACGAAGTCCTACTAAGGAATCTACTGAGTCAAACCCGTTGTCCCGTGATGCATGGAATAAAGGCAAATGGTTTAGTAACCTACAAACAAGTAAGCCGAATTTATACAAGAAAGAGGGGCGATTTTGTTCTTCCACTATGGCTCCATTTTCGTGCTACCTGTTGTCAAGTAGTCAATAATTGATTCCGATATATTGAGTCCAGTCTCAAACTCTAGCCATGCCCATTGACCATTAGCATTCATCTCCAAGAAATACCAAATGTCATTTTTCACAATGAAGTCAAAACACCCAAACCTCATACCACAGAGTTCCATAAAGGCAAAGCAATTGCGCTCAATACCTTCTGGGATCGAGCAGGTTTCATAGACAACTTTATTGTTTGGTTTTCGCCAATCTATATTGTTTTGTGAGTGAATTTTAACAGGGAAAACTCGTTCACCTACAATAGTTAATCGCACTTCGAAATCTTTCTGGATATAACTTTGTAGATAAACGGGTGAGTACTCAAAGTTACGGGCTGCAAATGACGGATCTATTAAGTTTGTTTGTACGAACTCTTTACTAGAATCTCTCGTGATTTCACCTATAGCAACAGGCTTGATAATGCCTTTCTGATCAGAAAAGTGCTTTAGTAAAGTTACATCATTTGTAATTGCGAATTCAGGTAGGTTGAACCCTACTTCAGTAGCTAGAGAAGCCTGAAACACCTTATTATTCGCTCGGCGCATGGTAGAAGGTTTTGTGAGTACTGTTCCTTTAAAACTCTCTATGATTCCTTCAACCAAGGAATAGGTTTCCCTATGGATATACGGGTGATAATGGCTCTCAAAGATGCCATCTAACGTTTCCATTGATGGTTTTCGAAAATAAATGGACAAGCATGATTCGGAGTCTATTTCACTACTTGTACCTTTAATTTTGAAACCTTTCGGGGAACAGGTGATACGGTACTCTGAGAATCTGTCTAGGTCTAAACGGAAAAATTTAAGCTGAGTGAACTTTGTAACAAGGTAGTCACAGGTTTTGTCATAACTGCTTGTTACTACGAGTATTGGTCTACTATTCAACTTGATTTATCTTAACTTCAATCACAATTAACTAGTGTACATGATTGCATAGCTACTTTCTATGAGGCGAGAGCTCATCTCTCTTGATTCAACTAGCATTTGTGAGAGATTCGACAATGTAGACAACCCTTGGGGCATCAACGTTCTATTACTCTAGTTTTGACGTGCTGCCGACCATCAGTTTGAGCATCCCCACATGAGCAGCTATGCTCTGCGTACTATCTTACAAAAAGTCACAACATTAGATTCTGTAAGGGAAAAGAAGGAGCATTGACGAATGTAGTCCAGCGGTTCTAAACCGTTTCGGTCGGATAGACGACACTTGTTATCCACCTGCCGCTAAGGCAGATTTTGCAATGCACATTTGAAGCTTCAATACTTACTACCAACGATATTCTTGTTAAAGAATGGCGATTGATAGCGGTAAGGAGAGGCACTAACTTCAAGTAAAGTCATCATTTGCGTTTGTCCTTTAATAAAGTTCCTCAAATCATCTTGCAACGGGAGACCAGCTGTAAGTGGGCTCACTTTCGTGCCAGACACGAGTCTGTATCTGCATCATTACAATGCAGTATTGGCTTTCTCCAGCATCCTCTACCTCCACCACTATCGGCTTTCTTCACAGACAGCTTTCCCGTAGGGAGCGATACAGGCTTACCGTGTTCCGTATGTCGCGTAATGTCAGTTTAGATGCCCACTCTAGTGCGGAGAGCTTAACGACCACGAAAGAACAATGCCCAACTTCTTTCCTACCCTCGTTGCCTTTTGGCCACAGCGTATTAACCACTTCCGCTGCTTCTCGTATAACGCACCTTGCATGGATTCACATACGTTCATCATACTGACTCCCTAGCACTAACCCGACTTGTGGTTGTCAGGAGGAACGTCCTCTCGCGATTCTTTTCCCGCCCAGTAATGTACTGGACTTCGTTACATTGTCTAGCTCGCTTCTTTATTCAGAGCCATAGGGTCATCTGGTGATACAGATGGTTCACTCTTATCGTGGTGAACAACGCTTCATACGACTTCACGTCGCACGGGCAGTTTCGAGTTAGCAAGAGCTGCTAATTTACCCACTTTCGCTCCCGGTTTTCTAATCTCTTCCAAATAGCTCCATATTCCATTTCAGTAAGTCTATCAGGTCAGCTATGTTGATGGCGCAAACATAGAGTGGAGGCTAAGTTTAAAAAACTGCATTTTATCGACATTGGTGGAGAACTTAATGCGTGTAAGCATTGCGCTTAGCAAACTTAATCCCAACATAACAGTGGACTAAGAGGCGGTTTTCGACATAACAGTGGACTAAGAAGCGATTTTCAACATAACACTAGACTAAGGGTTTGCCGATGCAAGGCTTGCTTGGCTCAGGGATTTATCAAGTTAATAATTGTATTTACGAACATGACATTCGATGAACGTGATGTCCAAGGTTAGCTATGTTGATACTGTCATTGAAGTCCCAAGGTGGATGCTTTAATGAGCACATGATAGACCAATTGTTAACTTGAAAGAGCACTATCCACTATCGCGGCATTATTAAGACAAATAATGAATGTAGCTATTTGATACTGACTTGTAGTGAAAACTTACCTTGTATTGCACAAGTTACCAGCACGATTCCTATGGCATTTAGAAAGCTAAACTCTGGCAAACCTGGGTGAACACTAGATAACAAACTGTTCCATGCAAAAATGAGAATTATGGCGTTAATCAAAATATTAATGGTCATGACAACGATGCTCATCACCCCCTTGGCTACTAATGCCTCTTTCAATTTCATACTTTGCCTTTTATGTGTAGAGTGGCGATAAAGACTACTCTACTAGTCATTTTTCAAATGAGTGCAGCTATCGAAATTTTCGAAAATGATATGACTCTCAAGGTTTCTATTACGATGTAGAGCTAAAAAGGTGAATCGAATGTTGCGATAACCCTTTCCCTGAAAACACCAAGAAGTTCAAACGTTCGGTTTACCGTTTCCTCTAAAGATATAATGCCTTCATCTACTTCATATTGTTGAATCATTGTGGGATCTTGTGGCGATTCTTCGTAAGTAAGGTCAACTAACCCTGTGACTGTTGTTAAGGAAGCTTTTTTCTCCGGCACTTTAGGGGGCTCTTCAGCGCATTCACTTTCTTTAATAATTACTGGCATATCCGGTAAGTCGTAACTTATTCGATTTGCAAACGTTGTTAATTGATATTCAGCGAAAGTAAACAACCAGGCTTCTTGATTTGGAGCATCGCTCACTCGCAGAATACGGCCCAAGACTTGTCTAAAATACAGTTCGGTTTTGACTCGACTAAGATGGCAACATACCTGAAGTCTTGGAATATCAGTTCCTTCGCTGACCATACCAACACTTACGATCCACTCTGTTTCACTATGGCGAAATTCATCAATAACCATATTGGGTGAATCCTCCTGATAAGTCGCAATCACTGCAGACTGGTGAAACTCATTACGAAGAATGTAAAGAATTTCTAAAGCGTGCTTCACGGACGAGGCTACAACCAACCCTCCAGAAGTAGGATTTTGTCGACGAATATCCTTAAGCTTCTTGCACCCAAGTGACAAGATGTGGCGGATCGCTTTGTCATTGGTAAGAAGTGATTGATAAGTAACAGCTGACTCTTTTAACAGTTCAATAATACTTCCGAAAGTATCGATTTGATTACCTTCATCTGTCACCAAAATCTTTTCGTTATCAAGTAGAACTATCTTGGGTCTGCGACAAACATTGTCCGAAACAGCCTCTTTCAAACCATAGATATAATCACATCTAATTTTGTTATCTGGTTCACTATACTCTGACAGTACAATCGGTGCTTTATCTGAACGCCAGGGAGTACCAGTTAACGAAAGGGTATAAGTCGCCAAAGACTTTATGTTAAGAAGAATCTCTTCACCCCATACATTCGCATTTTCTAATGTTGTGCCTGCACAATGATGAATTTCATCAAAAATAACAAAAACACGATTATTTCTGAGGAGTTGCCAGAAATCATCTTTAAAAAATAGCATATTCTGATAGGTATATGAGCACCCTGCCGCACCGATCACTCCATCAAATCGTTGATTAAATCGGCGAGTAAAAGTGGTCTGAATACTCTCAGAAATGGAAACTGATGGCGAAAAGCATAATATAAAATCGATTTTATCTTCTTCATACAATCTGGCTGCAACTTCAGCAGCCATTATAGTTTTACCAGCTCCAGGTGTTGCGAGACATAAAAAATTCTTGCTGACACCACGGTAGTGGCTAAGTGCTAGCTCAAGACACTCAACTTGCCAATTTCTTAACTTCATCTAGTTACGACTTCTGGTAATGGGACTTAACGGTTTTGATGGCTTTGATCTGGCCAAGTAGCTTTGAACTGCGTTCACGGGCTTGATGATATTGCATCTCCAAGTGACTCTTCATCTCAGGTAAGGCTTCATACAAACGCATATACTCTTCTGATTCTCCAATGCTGGCGAGTAAGTCCACTTGGTACTGTTTAAGCATTTTTTCAAGTTGCTGAATAACGTTTTGTGGTTTCTCCGCAACACCTTGTTTTATAGAGTCAGGCATTGATAGAGCTTGTTCAGGTTGTGTTATTTTCACCCGAGGTTGGAGCTTGGCTTCGTAAAACAATGCCGTTTTCGTGTAAGTTGGTTTTCTAGGTCTCTCTGCCTCATTTTTTTCCAGCAAACCCAGTTTCAGCAATCGTAAAATCTGCCGATAAACAACTTTACGAGCATCTACCATGCTGATTGTTGTCTCTTTGCAGGAAAGGTAAATATCTCTTAGCTGCAAAACCGTAAAGTTATCAAACTGTTCATCCATCAAGATGTTATAGATATGCTCATTAATTGCTACAGACACATTTGACATCACGTTTACCAAAACAAGATCAGCTTAAAAGGCTAGCATTAGACAAAAATCAAACCAACGCCACAAATGCGGATTATAATCCGTGGTTTTGCATCGCGCAACTACGGATAGTTCTCGTCTGAAATAGAGAGACGAGAAATGAAAGACTTAGCTATTCAGTTCGGCGTAAAAATGAGAGAAAGACGTAAGGTATTGAAGATCTCACAAGATAAACTTGCCTTACTTACAGACATTGATCGAAGCTACGTAGGACGTATAGAGCGTGGAGAAGTCAATGTGACCCTAGAAAAGGTATATCAAATTGCAGAGGTTCTGGAATGTGATGCCAAGGATCTATTACCCTAGGCTCTATTCGTTAGTTCGACTTTTTAGGCCTTACTGTGTTTAGGGAGCAAGAATTTGACGAGAGATTTCTTCACATAAAGAAAATATGGCAAAAGTAATAAGTAATTGCGAGTCGCCAAACGAGACGGAACACAGCACAAAGTATTTAACAGGATAAGTGAATTGAGTTTTAAGGTACTTTCGAGTTAGCAAGAACGGCTAACTCGATGTGGGCCATAATCGCGTCAGATGAAGAGGCACCTAATCAACAGGTGCCTTTTTACTCTATAGTTCAGAAACCAATTTCTGGTTGTCAGAATCGATTTCTATTTCGTTAAAGTTTTCAAGATTAGCAGTAATATTGTCTATAAAGAAATCTTGCTTATCTTTACCATATCCTTTATAG
>NZ_NOIF01000132.1 GCF_002265265.1 Photobacterium sanguinicancri | reverse complement strand
CACTCAAGATCAGTTGCAATTTTCTTTAATACTTATGTATCTGCTTGAGTGAGTTAGTAGGCACTAACTATTTATAACACATCCCCAAGTTATCCACAGATGGTCGTTTTTTGTCAACTTGCAAAACGCCGCCATCAACACTATCTTGTAACGCATTAAGCTCAACACCCCAATATATAGTGTTTTCAGTGCAAACACATAATTGTTACAAAGATCACACTCTTTGCTAGCAAATTACTAAAAATTGCAAAAACACGGGGTTCAATGGAATACAGCCAAAAATGAATCAACAGCTAACTGTTACTAAACGTGATGGCCGCAAAGAGACTATCGAACTGGACAAACTTCACCGAGTGATTACTTGGGCTGCAGAAGGACTAGAAAACGTTTCTGTCTCTCAGGTAGAATTGAAATCACACATCCAGTTTTACGATGGCATCAAAACGGAAGATATCCACGAAACCATCATCAAATCAGCGGCTGATCTCATTTCGGAAGAAACGCCAGATTACCAATATCTGGCGGCACGCCTTGCGATTTTCCACCTACGTAAAAAAGCGTACGGTAAATTCGAGCCACCAGCACTTTATGACCACGTAACTAACCTTATTGAAAAAGGTAAGTACGACCAACATTTGCTCGAAGACTACACCCCTGAAGAATTTGCAGTGATGGATGGCTTTATCGATCACTGGCGCGATATGAACTTCTCATACGCTGCGGTTAAGCAACTTGAAGGTAAATACCTAGTTCAAAACCGAGTATCTGGTGAGATCTTTGAAAGTGCGCAATTCCTATACATACTAATTGCTGCGTGCTTGTTCGCTAAGTATCCAAAAGAAACGCGCCTTGATTACATCAAGCGTTTCTACGACGCGTCATCACAGTTCAAAATTTCACTACCAACACCGATTATGTCTGGTGTGCGTACCCCTACCCGTCAATTCAGCTCATGTGTATTGATCGAGTGTGACGATAGCCTTGATTCAATCAATGCAACCTCGAGTGCAATCGTACGTTACGTTTCTCAACGTGCAGGTATTGGTATCAATGCTGGTCGTATCCGTGCGCTAGGTTCTGAAATCCGTGGTGGTGAAGCATTCCATACTGGTTGTATTCCGTTCTATAAATACTTCCAGACTGCTGTTAAGTGTTGTTCTCAAGGTGGGGTGCGTGGCGGTGCTGCGACATTGTTCTACCCAATGTGGCACGGTGAAGTAGAATCTCTACTGGTACTGAAAAACAACCGTGGTGTTGAAGAGAACCGTGTTCGTCACATGGATTACGGCGTACAACTCAATAAACTGATGTACACCCGTTTGATCAAGGGCGAGAATATTTCTTTATTCTCTCCTTCTGACGTACCAGGGCTATACGATGCATTCTTCGCAGACCAAGTTGAATTTGAACGTTTATACGTAAAATACGAGCAAGACGATAGCATTAAGAAAACATCAGTAAAAGCGCTCGACCTATTCTCGCTACTGATGCAAGAACGTGCATCAACGGGCCGTATCTACATTCAGAACGTTGACCACTGTAATACGCATAGCCCATTTGACCCAGCAGTTGCACCAATTCGTCAATCAAACTTGTGTCTTGAAATTGCCCTACCAACCAAGCCACTAAACAACGTTGAAGATGAAAACGGTGAGATTGCACTATGTACGCTATCTGCGTTTAACCTTGGTGCTATTGAGTCACTTGATGATCTTGAAGAACTTGCAGAATTAACAGTACGTGCACTTGATGCCCTACTTGATTACCAAGATTACCCATTACCAGCAGCACGCCGTTCAACCATGAACCGTCGTACACTGGGTGTTGGTGTAATCAACTTTGCTTACTACTTAGCGAAAAATGGTGTTCGTTATTCTGACGGTAGTGCAAACAACTTAACGCATGAAGCATTTGAAGCGATTCAATACTACCTATTGAAAGCATCGCTTGGCTTAGCAAAAGAACAAGGCGCATGCCCTTCATTCAATGAAACGACTTACGCGCAAGGCATTCTACCTATCGATACTTATAAAAAAGACATCGATAAGATCTGTGATGCAGAGCTGAAATACGATTGGGAAACACTGCGTGAAGAAATCAAAACGCACGGTTTACGTAACTCAACGCTATCAGCACTGATGCCTTCTGAAACGTCTTCACAAATTTCGAATGCAACTAACGGCATCGAGCCACCACGTGGCTTCGTATCGGTAAAAGCATCGAAAGACGGTATCTTGAAGCAAGTTGTTCCTGAATACAGTAAGTACAAAGATAACTACGAACTACTGTGGAACATCGGTAGCAATGATGGCTACTTACAACTTGTTGGTATTATGCAGAAATTCATCGATCAGGCGATTTCAGCGAACACCAACTACGACCCAAGCAAGCAAGCTGGTGGCAAAGTTCCAATGAAACTCTTGCTAAAAGACCTGCTTAACGCGTATAAACTCGGCGTGAAAACGCTTTACTACCATAATACGCGCGATGGTGCTTCAGACGCTCAAGGCGATGTAGGTGCAGACGATTGCACAAGTTGTAAAATTTAAAGAATTGAATGGGAGCTTCGGCTCCCTTTAATGTCGAGGAAATCATGGCATACAGCACTTTTTGTCAAACAAATAACGATCAACTAAAAGAACCGATGTTTTTCGGTCAGCCAGTCAATGTTGCCCGTTACGATCAACAGAAATTCGAAATTTTTGAAAAACTGATCGAAAAGCAACTTTCTTTCTTCTGGCGTCCTGAAGAAGTGGATGTCTCAGGCGATCGTATCGACTACAACAATCTGCCAGAGCACGAGAAACACATTTTCATCAGCAACTTGAAATATCAAACGCTGCTTGATTCGATCCAAGGCCGAAGCCCTAACGTCGCGCTACTGCCTATTGTTTCCATTCCTGAGCTTGAAACTTGGATTGAAACTTGGTCGTTCTCTGAAACAATCCACTCACGCTCTTACACGCATATTATCCGTAATATCGTAAAAGACCCGTCGATTGTGTTTGATGACATCGTGGATAACGAACACATCATCAAGCGTGCTGGTGATATCTCTAAGTACTACGATAACCTGATCAACCAAACCAACAACTACCACCGCCTCGGCGAAGGTACACATGTTGTTAACGGTGAAAAAGTTGTTGTTAATCTTCGCGAAATCAAAAAAACACTTTACCTTTGCATGATGTCAGTCAACGCGCTAGAAGCGATTCGTTTCTACGTGAGCTTTGCTTGTTCATTTGCGTTTGCTGAACGTGAACTGATGGAAGGTAACGCGAAAATCATCAAGCTAATTGCGCGTGATGAAGCACTTCACCTTACGGGTACTCAGCATATTTTGAACTTGCTACGCACAGGCCAAGATGATCCGGAAATGGCTGAGATTGCAAAAGAGTGCCAGCAAGAATGTTTCGACATTTTCCACGATGCTGCAGAACAAGAAAAAGAATGGGCTGAATACCTGTTCAAAGATGGCTCTATGATTGGCTTGAACAAAGACATTCTTTGCCAATATGTTGAGTACATTACGAACTTGCGTATGAGTGCTGTTGGTCTCGGTCAGGCATACCCTGAAGCGACCCAAAACCCAATTCCTTGGATTAACTCATGGTTATCTTCTGATAACGTGCAAGTTGCTCCACAAGAAGCGGAAATCAGTTCATACCTTGTTGGCCAAATCGATAATGATGTAAGCGCTGACGATCTTGGTGATTTTGAACTATGAGTCAATTAACCATTATGGTTAACGGCATTAAGGTTTACGGCAATAGCCGTGAACCTTTACTCGTACAGCTCGAAAAAGTAGGAATTCAACCTGAATACCAATGCCGCAATGGTATGTGTGGCGCTTGTCGCTGCAAACTTCAAACCGGTGCAGTCGATCAGCAAGATTCAATGGCATTTGTAGGTCAGAATGAAATTCTGAGTTGTTGCTCGGTGCCTAAATCAGACATCAATGTTGAGTTTGATTATCACGTCGTGCCAGAAACACTCGCAGAAGTATCAAATAGCTAACATTGTATTTCAAGGTTAGCTATTTCATTAACCTCTCACATCCCCCTTACTTCACTAGAACCAACACCACTTCTTTGCCACCGATTCATCCACGAAAATCGTGGTTATTTAATGATGCGCAGCAAGAAAGATCTCACCCATTCGCTCCAACGAACCATACTCACCCAGTACATCTTTATGTTCCAGCCAACGGCGCAGCATGTCTAGCATTACAGTCGCAATCATAGTGCGATGTGCATTATGGCTATATTCTCGTTTCGTTTTCACGGTTTGTGCCCAGTCACCTTGTGGGGTCGCCAGTGCAATAGCCACACTGCCATCGATACACATACCAGAAGCTAGAGCGACATTCGTTTGGCTACGTTCACGTGCTCCTGACGCCATAGCTAACACCGCAGCAAGCTGATCACTATTACTCTCATCAACTTGACCAGCCAATACCCAACCTTGCTGGCACTGGGCACGAGACTCTGGCGTTTCTTGCATCCAGTTTGTCACATAACCACTGGTAAACTGCTCTGCCACAGTGAGTGTCAGCTTATCTGCGGCTAAGCGCTGGCCAATATTCTCTATCAGAGACTGTTCAACCGACACCACATGATCAGCCAGCACATCTATCATTTGCTGATGAAACTGCTGTGCCTGCTGGTGCGCTTTCTCTGCAAATAACTTCACTTCAATAAACGGCAATGACGAGCGATAACCGATTTCACATCCTTGAGGCAAACTCAGCGCAGTTAAACTCTCACCTATACCCGATTCAGATAAACCAAAGGTATGGAAACGATGACAGCGCAACGCAGTATTTTCAGGGTATTGCCGCTTCATCCTTGGCAAAATTTCATCATGGATCATTTGCTTGAACTCGCTCGGCACACCAGGTGTAAAATACAAAATAGCTCTATTGAGCTTCATCGCAAAGCCACACGCCGTCCCAACAGGGTTTTCAAGTAGTTCGGCACCTTCAGGTAACATAGCTTGCTTAAGGTTTGATTGAGGCATCTCACGACCGAGTTTTTGATACTTCAACAGCATCTGTTCGACCCAGTAGTCTGATTGCTCCAAGCCAAGGTTGGCAGCAACCGCAGCTGCTTGGGCAGTCAAATCATCCGTTGTTGGCCCTAACCCACCATTCACAATCACAATGTCGTTACGTAAACTCGTACTCACTAACTCTTCAGCCAACACCTCTAGTTGATCACCAACAGTTATTCTACGAGTCATAGCAAACCCTTGCTCGAATAACAAACGAGAAAGCCAAGCAGCATTGGTATCAACAATGTCGCCATGCAACACTTCTTCCCCTGTACTGATCATTGCGATGTGTAGCATCTGTTCACCTTTACACTTGTGTGATCTCTAATTCATAGAACAAACGGCCACCGCCGTTAGTCCACGCTCATTGAGTATCTTAGCTTGCTCTATGTCGCTTGCCTACGCCTCAACCTACTGAAAAATAATCAAACCTAACGCTAACACTCTATAGCGATAAAAAGTAGATAAAAGGTCAAATACCAAACTGAGTGAATCCCCCAAAATAAACCGTAAAGCTTGCTTTACACTGAGTAATTCACCGTTGACAGTTTAGCTCGCTAGCTTTAAGGTAGCTTTCAGCCAAGATATTCTAGTCAAACACTGGAATACCAATAATAATAGCAATGAAAGAGTCAAAACTGTGATAACACGCCACCAGCCAACTTACTATCGCTAGCCGCAGTAGAACAGAAAGTGTAAAGATTAAATTACACACTCTACTGTGGCCACCCCAAAGCTATCACGATGCAGCAAAGCTCGTGACAACCTACTGATTTAGCAAATAACTAAAACGTTAAATCGCCAAGATAACTTTCGGGAGCGACCCTCTAATGACAATGAACAAAACCTTTGGCAGTATGCTTATTATTGCTGGCACCACGATTGGCGCAGGCATGCTTGCCCTCCCCCTTGCTTCTGCGGGATTAGGCTTTTCTACTGCAATTATGATTATGGTGGGCATTTGGGCACTAATGACCTACACCGCGCTATTGATGCTAGAGGTTCATCAATATGCAAGTCCTAGTGCAACCTTACATACACTCGCGCGTGACCTACTCGGCCGTAAAGGACAAGTGATTGCTAGTTTTGCAATGCTATTTCTATTTTACGCACTGTGTGCAGCCTACATAGCAGGTGGTGGTGCGCAAATGAACGACAAACTTGTTCATTGGTTTGATCTGGATGTCGCACCTCAAGTCGGTACGATTGGCTTTACCGTGGTAATTGCTGCAGTGGTATCGATTGGTACACACTCTGTCGATATAATTAACCGCATATTATTTAGCTTAAAAATTGTGGCTTTGGCGACAATGCTCGGTCTGCTTGTTCCACATGTACAAGGTGATCACCTTATTAATATGCCGTTAGAGAAAGGGTTAGTCATTTCAGCACTGCCTGTCGTTTTTACCTCATTTGGCTTTCACGGTAGTATTCCTTCAATTGTGCGCTACGTAGGCATTGATATTCGCTCGCTCCGAAAGGTGATGGTGATTGGTTCTGCAGTCCCGCTAACAGTATACATTTTATGGCAAATCGCTAGCCAAGGCGTTTTAAGCCAACCTGATCTCATGAGTAGCTCTAACCTTGGTATGTTCATCAGCAGCCTTAGCGACATGCTTCATAACCCTATGGTGAGCCAATCGGTTTCAATCTTTGCAGATCTTGCCTTAGCGACGTCATTCCTAGGCGTTAGCTTAGGGCTCTTTGATTTTCTATCAGACAGCTTCAACCGTGGTGATAAAGTGGGCGGGCGAGTGCAAACCGCATTGATTACCTTTGTTCCACCACTATGCTTCGCCTTGTTCTACCCACAAGGCTTTATTATGGCACTCGGTTATGCTGCGATTGCACTGGTTGTATTAGCACTGTTCTTGCCTGTTGCTATGGTCAATGCACAACGTAAAAAACATCATGAAATGGATGAAGACTTAAACGGCTACCAAGTTCGAGGTGGTAAGCCTGCTCTTGCTGTCGTTACCCTGAGTGGTATCATTATTATCAGTGCTCAATTTCTCCAAATGGCAGGCGTTATTCCAGCAGTAGGATAAATAAATGCATAGCCACTTTAGCTTCGATAAGTTAGAGTGGCTTTTTATTAAACCCTTCATCCTAAAAGTCTCCCCCTTAGGCGTGGCACGCTTAAATTGCATTTAATTAGCATCTTAATCCTTCTAGTCAAAAACAACCGTTTTCGGTACATTCTCACCAACAATTCTTCTAAAGAATCAATGAATTAACCTTTACGATATTGTAATTAATGAACAGGTATCACGATTCCTCATAAAATTCATATTGTTAATAGGTGTTTTGGGCTAGTCTGAACGTCTTATTCCTTGATACTAATTATAAACTTTGGTAATGAGCCAACATTTTTCTCTTTTTGATCGCCTTCAGTCCCCAGTCTGGATATTCGACATTGATCATAAACGTATTATTTGGGCCAATCAGGCTTCACTACCATTATGGGAATCTTCGTCTATCGAGGAGTTAGTCTCCCGTGACTTAGCGAAGGATATGTCACAAGCTGTCCACGCGATTCTTGATGAATACCAACAGTATTTTCATCGGGGTGAACATATAAAGACATGGTGGAACTTCAACCCTAAACAAAAACAAAAGAAAGCACTTTGCTGTTTCTCTGGCTTCACATTAGAAGATGGTAGAACAGCGATGTTAGTCGAAGTAATTGCCGATGAATCAACGTTACGTCGTGAACTCGCTTTTGCTGAATGTTCAAACCTTGCACTACTGTTCGAGTGCCAAGGCGACTTAATCAGTGCCAACGATGTGTACGCACATGAATTTGGTTCTCTACTCCAAGATTTAGCGCACTTTTTAGGTGACCGACAACTTGCAAATGCCTGGTTGACTGAGGCTCAAGCAAACAGCGTCATTCACCGACAAAAGCTTTGTTGGACAGGTAAACAGCACCTTTGGTTTGATATCGAGGGGAAATGGCTACAAGATAAACAACAGCTGTTGTTGCACCTTACCAATATCAGTCCTGAAAAAGAGAAATTACGTAAAGCTAAGTACAACGCAGAACACGATTTCCTTACGGGATTATTGAATCGGCGCGGTATTACTAACGCTATAAAAAAATCCCATCATGATCGCCAACCTTATAGTTTACTCTTTTTAGATATTGATGGATTCAAGCTGGTTAACGACACCTATGGCCACGCTATTGGTGATAAATTATTGCGCGCAATCGCCATTCGCTTAAACGATACTTTGCAGCAAAAAGGCTTATTGGCTCGCTTTGGTGGCGATGAGTTTATTATTCAAATGGAACGCCGTTTCATCACGGACAGTAGCCTGTTTGCAAAAGAGATAATTGCAGTACTCAACCGACCTTTCCATCTGAAAGAAGTCGGTGAACTATCAATAGGTTGTAGTATTGGTATTACCCACTACCCTGACGATGCTATCGACATTGAAACCTTGGTTACACAAGCTGATATGGCGATGCACCGTGCAAAATTACGTGGACGTAATCGCAGCCATCATTTTTCACAAGAAATGGCCGATGCGCTATACCGAAAAATGACCCTGCGCCACCACTTAACCGTGGCAATGGAAGAAGAAGCCTTTGAGCTCTACTACCAACCGATAGTTGATTTAAAAAGCCGCCACCTAAAAGGATTTGAAGCCTTAATTCGCTGGCACGATGAAGAATTAGGGCAAGTATCGCCTGCAGAATTTATCCCTTTAGCAGAAGAAACGGGTCAAATTGTTCCGATGGGACGGTGGATTTTAGAAAGCGCTTGTAAGCAGCTAGCTGCATGGCAGAAAAAATACCAACGCAAGTTCATCATTAGTGTCAATTTATCACGCGCTCAACTGCAAGCCAGCCTAGCAGGCAATGTTGCCGAAATGCTGGAACTGTATCAACTTGAACCATCATCGTTGGCATTAGAGCTCACAGAGTCTACCATGCTGCAAGAATATGACGATGCTAAGCAATGCTTAGAAGATCTTGATGCACTGGGGATCGAGCTTCATCTTGATGATTTTGGCACAGGCTATTCATCACTTTCCCAACTGCAAGATCTACCGATCAGCACCGTAAAACTTGACCGCAGTTTTGTTCAAGGTGAACACAAAGGCAGCCAAGCCATTATTGAAGCAACGCAGGCTATCTGTGAAAAGTTAGATTTAAAGGTTGTTGCTGAAGGGGTTGAAACCATATCTCAGCTAGAGTATCTGCAAAACTGTAACTTCGATTACTGTCAGGGTTACTATTTAGGGAGACCTATGCCACCGCATGAACTGGAAGCGCGAAACTTCAGCCTCTTAAATGCCGTTCCAATTAAAAAAATCATGCTTTAGTCTAAAGGCTCTTTAGAGCCTTTTCTTTTATCAAATGTCACACTGTACTCTCGTGCTTTTTGCGTGTTTATGAGTAGGATTTGAAATGGATACCAGCCTGTTACTCGCCTTGACCATGATTTTTATTGGGTCGTTTGTGCAAAGCTCTATTGGTTTTGGTTTAGCGATTATTACCGCCCCTATTCTATTTCAAATCTCACCTGACTATGTCCCCGCCCCTATTACTCTTACCGCCTTATTCTTATCTTTAGTGAATGCCTATAAGTTTAAAGCGAACATTTCGTTAGACGGGTTATGGATGGCGTTTATAGGACGAATTCCAGGTTCAATCGCAGGTGGTGCATTGCTTTACTTTGTGGAACTAAAAGTCTTATCGCTATGGATTGGTGGGATTGTTATTCTTGCGGTGATCATTAGCTTGTTACCAATCCGTATTCAGCCTAACAGTACGCGCCTCGCCATTGCTGGTTTTTTTTCAGGCCTATTTGGTACAAGTTCAGGGATCGGCGGACCACCAATGGCGCTACTACTTCAGCACCAAGAAGCCAATTTGATCCGAGCTAACCTCTCCGCATTCTTTGTAGTCAGCAGCCTACTGTCTTTGATAGTCCAAGTGCCGGTTGGCCATATGAGCCTACATCACCTGTACTTATCACTGCCATTTATTCCCGCCTCTTATCTCGGTTATAAGTGCGCGATGGTTTACGTTGATAAAATCGATAAACAAACCATTCGTACAATTTCTTTAGTCATGTGCTCCCTTTCAGGCGCAGTCGCAATCTATTCAGCCCTTTGAACGTAAATACTCAGCATGAATCAATAAATTACGCGGCGTTGTCGGTTTATCACAAAATGTACCTACATTAACTTGATAACCAGCTTCCTCCATAAAACAGGCACGATCATAAACCAGCCACATCTCAAGTGGGCGGCGAAATAGCTGACGAACCAACTCCATACGTTCTACGATGGCGAAGCGTTGCTCACCTTCTGCTTGCCAATGACAAAAATCGATATTACTTGGTAAAGTCACGCCTTTCTTTTCTGCAGCCCATATACAAAATGCCATAAAACCTTCATTCAATAACGCTTTTTGAATATTAGGTACAGGCAAATAAGTATTACTACCTAATACATGACGTTGTAATGAATCAAATCCTAGCCGATAGCTCACTTCAACAAATCGTTGACGGCGTACCCGCTGTCCAGCTGTAACTGTTTCTTGTAGCGGCAAACGGAGATCATGTTTTGATAGTTCGATATCACTGCATTTAGCGATGTTCGATAACGCTTGGTAATGCTTATCACGGATTAAGTGATAGCAGCACGGTGAAACGCTAACCGCGCGGCCTTGTTTATTAGCGACTCGCTGTAATAGCGATACATGTAAATCACCGCAAGCATGAAGCGCAACAGCATGCTGCTCTGCCTCAATATATTGTTCACTCTCATTCGAAAAAGCATCACCTTGAACAAATGAAATGGGTAAACCCAATTGCTTCACAGCAGCTGCACCATCAATACATAACTGCTCTTGCCACTCTAGGCTCACCACAGGGGTGTGATGCGATGCTGCTAATACCCGACCAAGGTGCCCTTTACCTGCACACCATTCTAACCAAGGCAGATTATGTTGCGGCAACGCAGCATTAAAAGCGGTAATTTGCGTCCACTTACGACCTGGAATACCGACATCAAGCCCTTTCGGCAGCGCTGTTGTGGTTCTAACCGTTAAAGGGTGGGTTTCTGACACAGAGATCAATTGATGCGCTTGTGGGATCCAAGGTGAAAGTGCATCTGCCAGGGCGGTGGTATCTTGTGTCAGAGCCTCTATTTGCTCATCATTAAGCGACATTAGCCACTGACATAACTCAGGGTGAGATTGCTGCCAAGCTAACTCTGTTTCAGCAAATGGCATAAATTGCCAGAATGTACGTGTATTTGATAGCGCCGTATCAAGCTGTTGAAGCAAAGAGGAGTAGCTAGGCATAAAGCAATTCTTTAGAGGAAAACACCGGGCGCATAGTCTACCTGAACCATGGAAATAAAAAAGGCTACACACTATATAGTGAGTAGCCTCTGGCTCTTCAGACTCTGGAGTCTAACGTACCGGTAATTCCATGGTGGCAAACATGCTTTCGATTTCAGTATTCGTTTTCAGTGCCACCGCTTGATCAACGACATTACGCGTTAAATGGGGGGCAAAGCGCTCCACGAAATCGTACATGTAAGAACGAAGGAAAGTGCCTTTCTTGAAACCTATCTTGGTGGTACTCGCTTCAAAGATGTGGCTAGCATCAATAGCGACCAAATCAGTGTCCGTCACAGGATCCATCGCCATACTGGCAATCACACCAACACCAATACCTAATCGAACATATGTTTTTATTACATCAGCATCTGTTGCCGTAAAGACGATACGTGGTGTTAGACCAGAGCGATTAAACGCGCTATCTAGTTCAGAACGGCCTGTAAAACCAAATACATAAGTCACTAATGAGTATGCGGCCAAATCATGAATAGTGATATTGTCTTTTTGAGCTAGAGGGTGATCAGCTTTAACCACAATGGAGCGATTCCAGTGGTAGCACGGTAACATGATCATATCCTGATACAGATGAAGTGCTTCGGTAGCGATAGCAAAGTCGGTCGTTCCTTTCCCAACTGCATCGGCAATTTGCGACGGCGTCCCTTGGTGCATATGTAACGACACTTTAGGGTAACGTGCGGTAAAGCCTTGAATAACTTGTGGTAACGCATAACGTGCTTGTGTATGCGTTGTAGCGATATTCAGCGTCCCCATTTCAGGATGGGTATGCTCACCCGCCACGGCTTTGATGCTCTCAACCCGAGATAAAATATCGCGTGAAATACGTACAATTTCTTCACCAGCCGTTGTCACCTTTGTAAGGTGCTTACCGCTGCGTTCAAATATTTGAATACCCAATTCATCTTCAAGCAAGCGAACCTGCTTACTGATACCGGGTTGTGAGGTATATAAATTTTCTGCTGTTGCTGACACATTCAAATTGTGATTCACAACTTCAACAATGTAGCGTAGTTGTTGTAATTTCATGGTACCGCCTAACCTATAGTCCGTTACATCTTATCAGTGCAACCATGCATTTCGTATTGTTATATATCGTTTCGTTACGTTTTCATAGCATTTCTTATAGCTTTTGGTAATTTGACATAGCGCTTTTTGTAAAAAATTATTAAGTCATTCATCCCAAAAATTTCATCCAATCGACCATTCATCTTCAGGCACAATAGATCAACTTCCAAAAAGCCTAAATTAGTTATATAAACCGCGCATTTTTAGGCTTCTCGCTATCACCATTCTGCCACTTGGTGTATCTTATAGCCTTATGATAAATGCAACGGAAAACTGATTATCTTATGAGCTTACCTTTAGTAATAGGCTTGGTTTCCTTATTACTGATTTTGATCGTTGGGTATAACATCATCATTCAGTATCGCCAACGTGTTGAAAGTGCAAAACACCAAGAGCTTGCCAAGCATATTGCCATTATTGATGCGACCGAAGACTTAATCGGTAATGCTCATCATATGCCATATAGCAAAGAGCTACTGGTTTGTTTGAACCAACGGATTATGTACGCTTTGCAAAGTATGCATGAAGCCGATACTTCAGATAAATCACTCCCTTCACGTATCACTAATGTCACTCAGCAAATACAACACCTTCAACAAAACTACTCTAATGCTGATGTAGCACCATTCAAAACGCCAACGACAGATAAGCAAGCGTTAGGCATGCTGCAATTAGTGAAGCGCTTGAAGACAGTAGTGAAGAACGAACACAGCAAGGGCCGCTTTGCGACACAAGCTTTTGTAGCGGAAAATGCGCGTCTTGAAGGTATTCAGCTGCGTATTAATATTGAAAACGTAGTAAAACGCGCCAACGATGCACGTATGAAACGTCAATTGGGTACTGCGAAACAGCTACTGAAAAAAGGCATTGATGTGCTAGCGAGTAAAAACGATAACTACGCTAACCAAGCACGAGAAAAATTGCAGATGATGCTGAATGAGATTGATAACAGTCAATCAGCAACACAAGAGCAAGAACGCCAAGACATGCTAAATAAAGATCAAGAT
Source organism: Photobacterium sanguinicancri (assembly GCF_002265265.1). GTDB lineage: Bacteria > Pseudomonadota > Gammaproteobacteria > Enterobacterales > Vibrionaceae > Photobacterium > Photobacterium sanguinicancri. The sequence goes on along the minus strand of NZ_NOIF01000132.1, from coordinate 1,057 downwards.
GATCTAGACGTATTGTTCCAGCCAAAAAAGAAGTGGTAACCCTCTTCCTTACCCTTTTAAAAAGGTCGCTTAGCGGCCTTTTTTATTGCCACTAATTCACACTTTGCATCTTATTATTTCCTTGCGTCGCTATGATATGATGAAACCTCATATAGCAATCAGCCTCTTATAAAAAGCTCATGATTTCAGAACTATTAGCGCCAATAAACCAGTTTCTTAAAGCCTCTACGCCAGACGAATGGATTAATGAAGCTCGCAAGCCAGAGAACCTTTCCGTTATTTTGCGTGACCACATGTTGTGCGAATTAAAAGCCGCGCAAAGTGCAATCTTTCTTATTCGTAAATATGCAGTCGATAAAGAAAGTGCACAACAGCTGACGGAATGGGTGAAACCCTACGAGGCCTTAGCGTATAAAAAGACAGGGACGCTTGAGTCTCTTCGAGGTAAAAGCAACGCGTCAAAACAAATAACGCCACGCGCAGACTGTGCTTACAGCCAAGATTTGATTGATAAGATGGTATTGCTGATCAAAGAAGAGCTGCACCACTTCTATCAGGTGTTAGAGCTAATGGAAAAGAAAGGCGTTAGCTATGAACTGATCGATGCGGGTCGTTATGCTAAAGGGCTCATCAAGCACGTTACCAGTTACGAACCTGATGCCCTGATCGACAAGCTGATTATTGGCGCCTTCATCGAGGCTCGCTCGTGTGAACGTTTTGCCAAACTTGCGCCGCACCTTGATAAAGACATTGAGAAGTTTTATATCTCTTTATTACGATCGGAAGCACGCCACTATCAAGACTATCTCACACTCGCAGAGCAAATTGCAGGCAAAGACATTTCAGAACGCATTGCATACTTTGCCAACATCGAAGCTGACCTCATTTCATCACCCGATACTGACTTCAAATTCCATAGTGGTACGCCAGCCTAAGTTTCTAGCCTGAATTTTGGCCACAAAAAAACCGCCTCTCGGCGGTAATGCCGATCAGTTAGCGTAAATATGATCGGTTGAACGATCCTCCAGAGCTGTCAAAATCCAAGTGTAATTAATGC
>NZ_NOIF01000131.1 GCF_002265265.1 Photobacterium sanguinicancri | reverse complement strand
CGCTTTTTAGCGGCCTTTTTTGTATATGTAATTAATAGACTTAATCCATTTAACCCCTAATCACCTGACATAACTATCACCTTCTTTTGTAGAAAGACTGTGTTTTTCATGCCAACATCGTACATCGATGATATGCCTTGCTCCTAGTGCGATAGCTTGGATAGAAGCTAAATATGCAATTACCATATTAGCTAACTTTTGTGGCATTAGATGCTCCTTTATTACTCCTGTTTAGTTGATAGCCGATAACATACCCCATGAATATAATTCACGTATAATGATAAAAATTACTTTGGTATGAGCTGAGCTAATAATAAAATTACCTCAGAGTGCTGTCAGTCATTGAGCAATCTGTCGAATGCCAGACAGAAATTGAATTATCTTTGAATATAGTGCCGAATTAATCTGAGTACAGAGATCTGTTCGCCGATTGTTTTATCACAGCGAATCCACCGAAAAATAACTTCATCAGTCAATTTCTGTATGCAGAGCACCTCTAGTCAGTATGTGATCATAATTTTACCCACACACATGAACTACTTACTGGATATAATTTTTATTTTTTATAAGAAGATACCGGCAAAACACACCGATACTGTGAAACTAGACCGTTGGTTAATACAGCAAGCTATGAGCAAAAATTATTGTTGATGCGAGGCGATTGAGTATGGGTTGCATAACCAGTCGTGCTCTATGTATTTCTTTATCTTGGAATGCAAAATCAGTTTTCTCGCAAGTGCCGTTTGCGAGCGTAACAATGTAAATCAAAATATTGATGAGCACGGCATAGCACTTAGCGGCTGAGGTAGTTTGGATGACGTTGAACGCGTGGTCGTTGATAAAGTGGAAATCTTGATTCTAGCGTGTGACTCTGAAATAGCGACAACACTTGGAAACACTGCCGCCCTAGATTTGATAACCAAATTACATTGGTTTTATACCCACAGACCTTTCAAAAAGTCTGCGGGTATTAGCTATCCAATCAAGTTTCGCACTGCGGTTCTTGGGCATTCGGCATGACAAATTGCCGAAACCAGCGCAATACTGTCGACACCAGTCGCTATAACCGCATCAAGGTTTGATGCATTAATCCCGCCGATTGCCACTATAGGTAAGGGGCTTTGCGCGACGGCATTCGCCAGCCCGTCAATGCCCCACTCTTTTTGAATATTGGTTTTCGTCGGGGTCGCAAAGATTGCGCTCAGCCCGATGTAATCGATGGGTAAATGTTTGGCTTCAAGCAGTTGCTGTTCATTTTCAACCGACAGTCCCAGTATCTTGTCTTTACCAATCAGCTGACGAGCGATATTAGCTGGCATATCTGACTGGCCCAGATGTACACCGTCGGCATCTACAGCCAAGGCCACATCGACACGATCATTAATAATTAGTGGGACCCCAGTCCCCTGCAAAATCGTTTTAACGGCTAAGGCTCTTTCAATAAAAGTACGTACATCACCATGCTTTTCTCGAACCTGTACCATAGTCACACCGCCAATGACGGCTTCTTTGACCACCGTTTTCATGGTTTCAAGATCTTGCAGATCATCAGTCACCAGATATAAACGACACGAACGCATTATTTCCTCCAAAACTAAGCCTCCCAAACTAAGCCTCCAAAACTAAGCCAGCTTCAGACGCTGGATTAATGTTTCTTCATCAAGCTGATACAGGGTATCGAGCAAATTACACTGCAAGCTACCTGGGCCTTTCGACTGTTCGGCTGCAATTTCGCCCGCTACGCCAAGTATCGCCGCGGCTGCTAATCCCGTCTCTTCTCCGATAGCCGCAAAAGCACCAGTCAGTGCACTGAGAGTACACCCCATTCCTGTTACATAAGGCATCATGGCATGACCATTACATAGCTGGCTCTGTCCTTCATTGGTGACAACAAAATCAATCTCACCTGAAATAACAACATTGCATTGATATTCTCGGCTCAGGAAACGCGCCGCATCCACTGCCGCTTCCGTGCTATCAAGCGCATCAACGCCTTTGTTTTGCCCTTTTTCACCTGCCAAGGAAATGATTTCAGAAGCATTGCCTCGAATAATCAACTTATTAGCTGCTTTGGCAATCTGGCGTGAGGTGTCTGTTCGTAATCGGCTAGCACCACAGCCAACAGGATCAAGCACTATCGTTTTATTATGAATATTTGCCTGCTCGACAGCGAACACCATACGTGGCACCCATTCGCTGTCCAATGTGCCGATATTAATGACCAAAGCACCAGCAAAAGACATCATTTCCGCCATTTCTTCACGAGAATGTGCCATGATCGGCGAAGCACCAACGGCCAGTAGCGCATTGGCAGTATTGTTCATTACGACATAGTTGGTCAGGTTCACAACCAGTGGTTTCTGCTCACGGACTGCATGCAGAGCGTTAATGATGGTTTGTGTGTTCATGTTTTCCCTCAGCGATTGCCATTATCAATTGCGGTAACGGATAGGAAGAACCTGAGGGAAGAAACTGATATGAATGCTGGGGCTGGATTGGCATATCTTGGTCCAGCCGAGCCAAGGATGTTGATAAATATAAATCAAACCATCATTCGCTAGACATATAGTTCCCTACGACAGTATTAACTGAATCAGGTTCTACGGGTCTCGCAACATGCGATCTCAGCCTTTCGGCCCCCCGACTATCTTTTCGAATAGTAACAAGCTCATTGAAAGAACAACAGATAAAACTAAATCATGTTTTAGTCTTCGCTGAGTACTCAGTATTCCCTAGCGCTGTGCTACCCCGAGCCAGCCCCGAGTCTGCCCCGCGCTTCCCTCAAATAATCCACGAAAATCTGATCTTCAATGTCTATTGAGATAGCTAATAAAAAAGCCCCGCTTCACTCATAACATGAAACGGGGCTTTTCTCTGCTTAATTTCAAGCGCTCAATATCCGCTACCTAATCCCTATTCCATGGATAAATCTTTTCTTTGGTATGCTTCTGAAAAAACTCATAATTGTGCTGCATAAAGTCATCTTTTTTGAGTGCTTTAGGGTTCCACTGCTTAAGATCCAAATCAAAATCGAAATCAGGCGTAGTTAAGTGCAGCTGACTGAACTTACGTTTCGCTATTCTGTAAACCACCGTGTTCGGCTCATGACAATCGAATACGATCTGTTGGTTTGGTTCATTGTTCACGCTCAGCATCCCTTGATAAGGCGACAAAGCGCTGCATGGCGTCTGCTTAATGAAGGTAAAAAGAAAATCACCGTCGTAAGTGGTGTTCAGGTAGATAACCAATTGACGATCCACATCGACTTGGCGAAACACCAACTGTTTAGTATGCGGTGTACGCGCGCTCTGCATCGCGGTGGTATCAGGGCTAATCAGTTGGCTGTTTATCCATAACCAACCCATATCGTTTCTCATATAGGTTAATGCTCGATATGTCTGGTAGCCGAAATAGCTAAATATCAAGAGTCCTATCACGCAAAGAGTCAGCAAAATCTTCAACAACTTTGCCATTTAATTTGCCTCAGCCTGAACACAAACTTTACAGTGGTTCACCACGTTATTCATACCTCTACCCTGCGCTATATGGTTGTTACATTTAAAAAGTTAGCTATCACTTCAAAATGATACTTTATAACACAGTGTGAGTCTTTACCGCTTGGTGTCAACTGTTTACCTCTTGCTCGATAACAAACCAAGCCTGAAATCAATCATGAGCAAAGGAGTAATAAAGGGCCTTCTTTGATTTAGTCCAATTTGATTACTGATCAGGCATAAGATCTAATACAGCAGCCCCAATAAAACACCAACCACAAAGATCACCAAGTATAAGCCCATGCGATTGTGGCTTTTATGGGCCGTGGTTTCTCTTATCTCTGGTTCAACTAACAATTGCTGCGCATTCAAGGTGTGAAGGGTATAACTTAATGGATTCATCATTTTTTCCTGTACTCACATTTTGTTGTGGTTATTATTAGTCAAAAAACAGGAAGTAATAATGATATGGTAGGAAACCAGAGTTCACCTTTTATTAATCAAGTTCATCTGCAGCGTCTCAAGCAGCTGTGCGAGCATTATGAGCCACACCAAACCACCAAAACAGACATCCCTACCCTGTCTGAGCAACTAAGCTGCTCTGATCGAAATGTCGCTAAGTTAGTTAAAACACTGGCAAATATTGGTTGGCTTTCTTGGCAACCGGGAAGAGGACGTGGGAATAAATCCGAAATCACTATCCTGACTGGCTTTGAAGCTACTTTAATGCAGATTCTTGAGCTGTACTGCCATAAAGGGCAACTGAGTGAAGCATCACGCTATGCTGATGTGTTTGGATTTAGCGAAACCTTTCGTAAGCGCTTACCGCACTGGCTGTCGGCAGCACAAGAAAACCTAAAAGCAAAGAACACCCTTATTACGCTTGTTCCTTATACCATTCCCAGCTTCCATCCGCTCTGGGCTTACCGTGCAGCTTCACGGCTCTATGTTGATGCCATGTTTGATACCTTGTTCACCTATGACGTAACCACCAAACGTATCCGCCCACACTTAGCTCATTATTATGAATTTAGAGATAACGAGCTTTGGCTTCGTCTACGCCCTGATGTACTTTTCCATAATGGTGAAAAGCTTACCGCAGAACACGTTGCGACTTGCCTAACGGATAGAATGACGAAGTCTCATACCTATCAAAATCTTTATCGACATATTCAGAGTATACGTACGCAAGGCGCATGGGTTATTTTAACGATGACTCACCAGCAACATGCCATTCTCCATATCCTCGCCGATATGCATTCTTCTATTTATCTCGAAATAAGTGATAACGATATTCCCTATGGCACAGGGCCATTCAGGCTAGAGTCATGCGATAAACATCAATGGGTACTGGCTAAAAACCCAGACTATTTTTCAAGTGGCGGTTTCATCGATAAAGCTGAATTTTGGACCAGCGATACCACAGAAGCGAAGGTCCAAGGTCATATTGTCCATCACGGTTATTCATCCAATGGCTTCACTGCTTGCGACCAAGTTGCACTCCAAACGGGTTGCGATATCATTTCGTTTCCCACCACCAAAAGCTCATTGTCGATGGATGAAAAAGCTTGGATTTTTCACCATGCGCGAGAGTTTTGTCATCACGTCACTCAGGATATTTTGCCTGTCGCCAACTCTGTCGTTGGTTACCACCAGCACCAAGGCGTCTACCTGTATCATCATGAGATGAAGCGACCAACGCAAACACTCAAGGTGTTGGCATCGCACTCCAATAAATACCGCATCCAATTGCTTCAATATCTGGAAAGCAAAGGGGCTAACATTGAGGTATTTTCTGACGACGAATCCCAACATAGCCAATACGACATGGCTATTGGTGGCTATGTATTTTCCGATGACGACATGTTTGGTTACTACAAGTGGCTCATTTGTAGCTCAGTATTTAAGTACTGCTTATCGCCCCAACAACAAGCGGTCTTTTTGAATATTGTCGATAAGCTCTTACTCACCAGCAGTAGTGAAACCAATTACTTAGATCAACTCCATCGTTGTGAAGATTGGCTCATTCAACATGGCGTCTTCTTCCCTTTATGGCGAGACTCACTCAGCTATAACTTTGATAAATCACTACAAGGTGCTGACACTGACAGCGCAGGCACGGTGTCGCTGAGAAAGTTGTGGTTTGAGGATTAACGCTGTTAGCCGTTTAAAAAAGAAAAGAGGTATATTTTCATATACCTCTTTGATCTTATTTCTCTCCCGTCAGTTCTGCTGACAGATCTAATCGTATTTACCAGTGCTCAAAGTAAATATGGCTCGCTTGCCAATCAACTTTTTGAGGATCGTCGGTGAGCAGTGCTTTTGCCACGGTGAAAGCAAATTCGAAACTAACACCTAAGCCTTTACCACTGATAAATTTGCCGTCGATCACCACTTTTTGATCGACAAAATTGCCATCAGCAAACTTCTTCTCAAGGCCGCCACCTGTGGTGTAATTGCGCCCTTGTAACAAGTTATTCGCCGCTAACACTTTAGCACTTGATGAGCATAAGGCGCAGATGTATTTGTCGGCCTCAATATGCTGTTGCAAAAACTCAACCACCATAGGGTTAGCCGATAAGTTGTCGGTTCCTTTCGGGCCGCCTGGCATCATTACGGCATCGTAAGTTTGATGGCATTTATTGGCTAATGTGTCATCGGCACTGATCCGTGTTTCAAAGTAACTTTGCAGCGTGGTGGTTTCCATGCACGACAGCACATCCACTTTGATATCTAAACGACGCATAATGTCGATAAAAACAACCGCTTCACCTTCTTCAAAGCCGTCGGCCAACAGTACCGCTACTTGTTTTTCCATCTTGTTCGCTCCTATTCGCTTTGGCTCTGGTTTAGACCGAGCAGCTCGCACGTTTCACGCACATTTTTTGCAATCGTCGGCCAATCATTGGCACGAATGGCTGCGGTTGGCGCTATCCAAGTTCCACCACACGTAAAGACTTGGGGAATGGCCAAGTACTCCATTAAATTGGCAGGCTTAACACCACCTGTCGGCATTAACTGGATATTACCGTACGGGCCAGTTAGCGATTTCAGCATGCTGATCCCACCCGATGCTTCGGCAGGGAAAAACTTCATGGCTTGAATACCCATCTCCAAGGCCTGTTCCACTTGGCTCGGATTATTAACGCCAGGAATAATTTTGATGCCCTTTTCTAGACAATACTTAACAGTCGTGGGATTAAAGCCAGGACTCACCACAAAATCAGCGCCCGCTGCCATTGCCGCGTCTGCCTGTTCGCCCGTTAATATCGTGCCAGCGCACAAGGTGATCTCAGGGTAAGCTGCGCGAATTTGGGCTATCGCCTCTGCCGCCGCGTCGGTACGAAATGTAATTTCAGCCGCAGGTAAGCCATTTTCCACCAGCACTTTCGCCAAAGGTACTGCATCTTTCGCATCTTCGATTTGAATAACCGGCATCACACGCAGCGCACGTAACGCATCTATCCATGTATTAGTTTTCATTTACTTCACTCATCGCTGTCGTTATATGATTAATTTGGTTAGTTGGCACAATCGCGCCTTTGCATTGAATCACTTGGGCGGCTAATGCATTGCCCCAATAACACGATTCCGCCATAGACATGCCATGACACCACGCCGCTAAATAAGCGCCATTAAAGGAATCACCTGCCGCTGTTGTATCAACAACTAGGTCAACTTTCTGACCCGCCACAACGCCTTGTTGTTGGTGACAAGACCACATCGCACCGTCAGCACCCAACTTCACCACAACTTGATCAATCCCCAAGCGGTGGAGGCGATCGGCAATCAGCTCTGGTGGCGTATTGTCTTGATCAAGCAGTAAGTCTTCATCATCAGCTGTCACCAGCGCGATATCGCTAAGTTGATAAAGTAGGTCTAGCCACTTACGTGCTTCGCTGGCATTCGGCCATAAACGCGGACGATAATTCGAGTCCACGGCAATTTTCACGTTATGTTGTTTTAACGAAGCCAAAGCATGTAGCAATGCCGCTTTACCTTCATCAGGTAAAATCGCTAGTGATATACCCGACAAATAAATAAGGTCCATGGTTTTAAGCTGCTCAACGACAGCAAAAAAGCCATTGTGCTCGCACAAATATCGCGCGGCAGAATCGTTACGCCAGTAATGAAAACTACGCTCGCCAAAATCATCAATTTGAATGGCATAAAGCCCCGGCAGCTTGCCTTCCGTCGTCAGCACCAGAGAAGTATCAATGCCTTCTTGCTGCCACATAGCTCGCATGTTTTGGCTGTAGCTATCACAACCTAAGCCTGTGACGTAATAAGGTGTTAGCCCAGAGCAAAGACGGGAAAGATAAACGGCAGTATTGAGCGTATCACCACCATAGCTTTGCATTTGTTGCTCAAAAGGCTTTCCACTGAGTTCAATCATGCATTCGCCGATAATGGCAACTTTCTTTTGGGAAGTGGGTTGTCGCATCTTCATCATTTATTGACCTAACGAATCAGATTAAAAAAAGGGCTATGGTATTAGCGATGGGGGAACACCAATATTCATAGCCAGGAGCATTAAGATAATGTTTTGTAAATTGTCAGAGTTATGCAGGTATTAGAGTTTTCCTTCGCTACCACATACGCGAATTTTGTCGATCACCACTTGTTTCATTGCGGCTTTACCCGGCACGATGTAATGACGAGGATCGTTAGCTGATGGATTATCAAGGAAGTACTGTTTTACGGCGTCAGAGAAGGCAATTTTCAATTCAGTCGCCACATTAACCTTGGTGATACCCAATTCAATACAACGGCGAACGTCTTGATCTGGCACACCTGATGCGCCATGCAAGACCAAAGGCACATCGGTTTTACTGCGAATAATGCCAAGGCGATCAAAATCGAGGTTAGGCTCTTCTTTGTACATGCCATGCGCAGTACCAATGGCAATCGCTAACGAATCAATGCCCGTTTTTTCGATAAACTCAATGGCGTTATCAGGATCGGTAAACAGCGCATCTTTGCTCTCGACAATCAGATCGTCTTCCTGACCACCTAAGCGACCTAACTCAGCTTCAACCGAGCAGTCCCAACGGTGACAGAACGCCACCACTTTTTTTACCAGTTCAATATTCTCTTCGAAAGGTAAGTGTGAACCATCAATCATGGCTGACTTAATACCCGCTTCAATTTTTTGGCGAATATCGGTATACGATTCGTGATGATCGAGGTGTAAAGCAATGGGCATTTCATAACGTTTGGCCGCTTCTTTGCAAATCCCAACTAAGTAGTCGGTACCCGCATAAGAAAAGGTACCCGGCGTACCCGCCAAGATAACAGGTGAGCGCATCTCTGCTGCTGTTTCGACAACAACCTGTACCGTCTCTAGATTGTGAATATTGAATGCAGGGACGGCATAGCCACCTAACTGCGCTTTGTGAAGCATTTCACGCGATGAAACCAAAAACATATAAAACCCCTAAAGACCTTCGTTAACTTTCGCTTTAATCTTATTCGAAAAAGAAAGAAAGTAAATAGATCAAGATCACACTACACTTTCAAAGTGAAAACTTACGAAACTAAAAGAAATGCGACATTTTCGATGTGTAACAGGTAATGCCTTTACGTAAAAGGTTATTTTTAGGCCTTAACGCCCTACCACTCACCACTTCTAATGCCTTGTCAGCCAGGTTTTGTCGTAATAATCGGCGAGATAACGGCGTCTGCTCTTGGGTATAGTCGCTCAAAAACAAAACCGTCACCTCTTTCGTTTTGAAAGTCCCGATAACATGTGCGTCAATGGCAGGGATTTGAAAGTCAAAATCGCCTTTTTCTATCTCTAATGGCAGCTCTTGTGCTTGCCACAAGCCAGTACGCCCCCCAACATAAAGCGCAATGTTCAACGCGCGCAAAGACCAAAAACTACTGGCTGGGCCGCTATAATTGTCAACTAAGCGGCTATCATCCTCGAAAACCCCTTGCGTTGGTGCGCCTGATTTAAGCGCGCCATTCGCAATGAAGTATTGAAGATTCGTGCGAAAAGCACGTTTCGCTTCACCTATCTCTATCGCACTCGATTGTTGATCGACAGCGGCCAACAAGGGCACAGCAGCAGACAAGCGATAGCAGGCACTACGGCCAAACAAGGGCAAACCTTGGGGAGTAAAGAAGTACCGATAACCCGCCACAAAATCACTCATGGCTTGGTGAATAAAGGTCGCGTCGTAGTCAGGATCAATCTGATCGATCCAGTACAGAGAATAGAAAAAGCCCCACACATTGTAATAGTCGTAATTGCCATTCGCGCCATCACGGAACCAGCCATCACCGACATAAAACTCTTTTATTCTTTGATATTTACTATGATCAACCCACTCTTTCCCGGTTAGGTCTTTCAACACGAAACTCACGGTTAAGGTGAAAAGCTGCCAGTTGTTATCCAATGTTTTAAGCGGCGGAATTTGTTCAAACCACGCGGCTATTTGCTGTTGTTGTTGGGTATCCAGTTGCTGCCAAATATGCGCTTTGGTCAACCAAAGGGTTAACGCCAAATCAGCACTTTCACAAATTCGCTGATCATAGTCGTGCAATTTTCCCCAGTAGCCTTTATGACTCGGATCCGTCCCTGCTAGCAATGCTGTGCGGATAATGTTTACCACATCAATCGACTTACCATTTAAACCTTGTAAAGGCGTGTACTCGCCCTCTTGGCTATGAAGCCAAGTCGCCAAGGTTGGAAGCACGCGGCTAACGCCTTCGATAGCATCAGTACGCGCGGTCTGTTGGCTCGGCCGACCGGGGTAATAGGCGTGGGTATAATCCCATACTGCATAATGTTCAAAGGCTTCCGCGGTATAAGCCACCAAGGCTTCGCATTGCGCTTTCAGTGACGCGCCATCGTTACTGAACAACTTACGAATGGTTTCATCATGCTGCTGATAGGCCGACTTGCGATGACGCAAGCGCACGATGTTTTCCTTAAATAGCTTGAAATACATGGCCGCATCAGGGTGTTCATAGGGGATGGTTGGCCGCGGCGTCGCAGCAATAGTCTTAGGCATGGGATGTCTCTTTGCAGGTGGAAGCAGATAAAGAAAGGCCTCCGAAGAGGCCTAATTACACGTTACTTGGCAGAATCAGTCAGGATTTGGTAGCGATCTTGTCCCCAAGCGATTGGTGCTGGCTTGGTTTTAATCCAATCGTAAAAAGCCATTTTCAGCTCTTTCACTTTTTCTGGGTATTGCTTGGCGAGGTTTTTCGACTCAGCAGGATCTTTGGCATAGTTGTAAAGCTCGTACTCACCTTTGCCATCATCGTAATAATGCAAAGACCAGTTCTGATCCTTAATCGCCCACTCCCCTTTCGAATGCTTTTCAATGTAAGGGCTTGGAATGAATTCATTGGTTTCGTAAGTGATCCATTTCCAGTAGTTACTCCAAAAATCAGCATTGCTTGAATCGTAGTGAAGTGCGCGTGGACCCGCCCAGTACAAGTAAGGGTGCGGTTGCTCAGCCTTGCCTTTTAGTAAGGGCATAATGTCTTTACCGTCCACTTTCATTTCTGTCGGGATCTTAATGCCAGCAGCAGCCAGTGCGGTTGGCAGAATATCCATCGCAGAAATCATCGTATTATCTGCTTTACCTTCAGGAAAGTGTCCTTTCCAATGGGCAATAAACGGAACATGCACCCCGCCACGGTAACGCTGGCCTTTAAATGCGCGATCCATGCCGTTCATTGGCATAGGTGATTCATGCACGGCACCGTTATCTGAAAGGAAGAAGATCAGGGTGTTCTCGTACTCACCCATTTCTTTCAATTTATCGATAATTTTACCGATTCCTTCATCGGACGCATTCACGTGGGCATAGTACTTATCGACTTCAAGATTACCGGTATTAAAGCGTTCCATGAACTTCGCAGGTGCAGGCTGTTCTAGCGGAATATGTGGCACGCTGTAAGCTAAGTTGATGAAGAAAGGCTGGTCGTCTTGCTCTGCCTTTTCAATAAACTGGATCGCCTCATTGGTCAGGTTATAGGTGAGGTAACCTGGCGCTGGCGCACTCTTTCCATTACGGAATACGGTCGGTGAGTTATATAGCGCGGCACCTGACACATAGTAGCTGTAGGAGTAATCAAAGCCACGCTCTTCAGGGCCGTAGCCTGGTTCAGCAAGCGAGATTTGATTATCGTGGTAATCACGACTTTGTTCATCTTTAGGAATGAACTCTTTGCGAACTTTGGCGTTGTGGTACTTACCAATATTGGCCGTTGCGTAGCCGTTGTCGTTCATTAATGCAGGCAGCAATTTGATATCAAGCGGGATCCCCAGTTTGGCATCATCATTACTGTAAGTACCAAAGCTATGAGGGAAACGGCCTGTCATCATACCTGCGCGAGAAGGGCCACAAACAGGGGTTGCAACGTAGGCATTCGTCATCCGCACGCCTTCATTGGCTAGCTGGGTGATGTTTGGCATCGAGCGCTTCGCCGCATCATAAAGCTGGTCAAAATCGCCGTCGTAACGTGCGGGTACCGGACGCTTAACCAATTCATCTTTATTGATATTATCTAGGGCAAAGTCCAATTGCGCAGACCCAAGATCATCCATCACAATCAATAACACATTGGGTTGTTCCACTTTTTCTGCCGCCTGACTCAGGGTCGGGGTAACAGCACAAGCAGCCGCAACAAAACCAGCAAGTATGGTTTTTTTCGGCAGTAACAGATTCATTCTCTACTCCTTTATTTGAGGGTTAACTGTTGATTTGAAACCGAGTAAAACTAACGAGGTTGTTCGCTATGCTTTAAATTCTTGAGGGTCGCCATTACGCTTGCGGCAACACCACCACGCTGAATTTCTTGAGTCATTAAGTGCATGGCTGGCGCTGTATGATGGAAAATGCGTTGATAAGAAGCGCACAGATAATTCTGCTTATGTTTCTCGCCTTGAATGGGCGTAATACGGTGTTTAGGGCAACCGCCATAACACAATGCATGGACTTCACATTGCTGGCATTTATCGGTCAATTTGGTCTGCTTGGCTTTGCCAAATCGCAGTTGCTGTTTGCTGGTCGCTAGCGAGGCGATGTTAGTGGTTGCGATATTGCCCAATTTATTGGCGGGATAAACGTAATGGTCACAAGAATACATGTCGCCATTGGCTTCCAAGATCATGGCTTGACCACACTCTTTGGATTGCACACACACAGAGGCTGGGTAACCCATCCAAGTGGCGAGAATGCTATCGAACATGCGGACAAACACAGTACCGACATCCTCTTTCACCCACTCATCGAATACATCCGTCATAAACTGGCCATAGCCTTTAGCAGGCACAGAAAAGTGGGCTAATTTTGCTTCTGAATTTAGGGTGTAATGGCCGCTGGCTGCGCTTTGGCAACTAGGCTCAACTTCAACAATGGGAATAAATTGCATGAACTGCGCGCCTAATTGTTTTAGCGCGAGATAGGTTTCTTTACCACGGTGCCAGTTCTTATCGTTAATCACCGTGAGGGTATTGAACTCAACCTGATACTCTTTGAGTAAATCAATCGCTTGCTTAACACGCGCAAAGGTTGGTTTTCCGTTTACCGAAATACGATACTGATCGTGCACCTCGGCTACACCATCAATCGATACCCCAATCAAAAAGTTGTGCTGCTTAAAAAATGCCGCCCACTGCCGATTTATCGCAATCGCATTGGTCTGAAAACTGTTGGTAATGGTTTTGCCGTTGGCATACTGCGCTTGGTATTTCACAACCGATTCATAGAATGCCAATCCCGCCAGTGTTGGCTCACCACCTTGCCACGCAAAGTCGATGGTATCGGCATCTTGCGATCGAATGTAATCACGCACATAGCGCTTTAGCATCCCATCCGACATACGGTCAGATGACATGCCAGCAGGTGTAACCTCACCACCATCGAGCATGGTTTCTTTTTCTAGATAGAAGCAATAGTCACACTTTAAGTTACAACGATAACTCGCAGGCTTTGCCATCATATGAAAACGGGCGTTCTGTGTTTGCTTCATCGTAATTCCATATCTCGAATCGAAGGAGTTTGAAAATACTACGAAAGAAATCGTAAGAATAAAATGACAAAAGTCACAATAAACACTATTTCAAAAGCAACTGAAAGAAAGGGGAAAGCCAAAGATCGATATCAATCGAAAATGAAAGATGTAAAGCGAAGGAAGTGAAAGTCGTATGCAGGTCCATTGTGGGGTGTAACATTCGAGCAAGAGGCAGTTAAATAATTAGAACAACAGCGCTTTCTTGAAAGAGTTGGTCATACTGACCAGCAAGGCAGGGTTAGATAAACTTGACTTGACACCTCTATCCCACTGACAGACATAAAAAAATGGAGTTATAATGTAAGCTTAACTCTAACACTAAGAAAAATATTTATGACAGATCACCTAAATTTGACTGATCAGATTGCCCAAAAGTTGTACACGATTTTTTCTAGTGATCAACCCTTTTATGCACAGCAGCAAGATGATGGTGTTTATCATAAAAAGTATGGTTTTCTCTCAGCATCGCTTATTGAGAAGTCATTGCAAGAGAAAGGTTCAATAGCTGTATATCAAAAGCAACTAGATTTTACAGTCAAATGGATATGCTACGATTTCGATATTCTAAAAGAACATTTAGGATCCGAATCGAGACAGCTTGCAGAGGAAGAGCTTCTGTCAGCTGTAAATCGTTTTATAAGTTATCTATCTTTAAAGAGTATCCCTTACTTAGTCGAATATTCGGGTAATCGGGGATATCATGTATGGATCATTTTTTCAGAAAATGTCTACTACTCTACGGCTTATGAAGTCCTAGAGTCAATTCTAGATGATGCTAATTTGAGTTACGACCAATCATTGATTGGTATAGACAAATTTCCCAAATCCTCTAAACCTTCTTCTGGTGTAGGGCTTGGAGTAAAAATCCCTCTCTCACACCATAAAAAATCTGGCGCATACTCATATGTGGTCAGTAGTGATTGTCTTTTCCAATGCAAAGTAATCAATGAGCTAACTGATGATGTTCTTGAGGATAACCTAAATATTCTAGAAGAAACTCAAACAATATCTATACATGAGCTAGAAAAAATACTTAGCCGATTTTTTAAAAAATATGATGCGTATGGCTCTAGAGATATCCGAATCAAAAGTATTGTCGTTGAAAAAGAACTAAGCTTAGATGATATACTGAATCAATGGGACTCTACTCCAGTTCTTAATGTATTAAGT
>NZ_NOIF01000130.1 GCF_002265265.1 Photobacterium sanguinicancri | reverse complement strand
AAGTTTACTTATAAAATTGAAATAGTTCTCTTCCATTTACTGCTCATTTCATTTCACACCTGAATATTCTCTCTCTCTTAATAGTAATAATTGAAGCAACATCACACTTTGACCCCCGTAAGTTAAACGATTTTCTGCTATTTACGATATGCTTATTCAGTCACGAACAAGGCAAACCATTTGAAAGAATGGGACGCAAAGCTTCCGGCCTAACAGAGTGTTATTTGGGTAACATTTAACACTTTTAAGGTAGCGGGGTTACCGATGGATTTAACGCAAAACCTGCTTCAGGATTTGACATGCTTTTGACATATATTAAGTGTGCTTTGCTAATCTAAACTCCTCGCTTATATGTTAGGTGACTCCCAGATTTATTTCACCGAGAAGTCGCATGGATAAACCAATACTTAAAGACACCCTAAAATTATTCGACTGCTTTGACAGTGTTAAATCACGGTCCATGTTTGGCGGTTTTGGCATTTTTTCAGGTGAAACGATGTTTGCACTTGTCGTAAAAAATAAGTTACACCTTCGTGCCAATGCTAAAAATATTGAGCAGTTTAAAAAAGCTGACTTAACCCCTTATGTTTATGAAAAACGCGGTTTTCCCGTTGTGACTAAGCATTTTGCAATACCTGATACCTGGTGGAATACTCCAGAGATGATCATTGAACACGCACGCGGTTCTTTAGACGGTGCAAATAACGACAAAGAAACAAAAAGTAAAGTTGGGCCTTCACGTATCAAAGATTTACCCAATTTACGGTTAGCGAATGAACGTATGCTGAAAAAAGTAGGTATTGATACTGTCGACAAGCTTGTAGAAGTTGGCGCTATTGATGCTTATAAAGCACTACTCGATACACATGATAATAATCTCAACATCGAGTTGCTTTGGGCTTTAGAAGGCGCGATCAGCGGCAGACATTGGTCGGTGATCAGTGAAACAAGACGCGGAGAGTTGTTAGGTTTATTACCTTAAGCCATTCGGTCAAAAACAACACTTTTTACAATATAAAAAACGGGGCTTTGGCCTCGTTTTTTATAGCTCCAGCCTCCTGAATGTCAGGATTACGTCAAAGATTGACTCTTCTCACAAATACTGTTCACAAAAGCATCAGTTAACTTTTAATCTTACCTTAAATAAGTAAAATACTGGCTAGCAGCAGAACAACCAACGTCAAAAAATTGTTTTTAACTACTTATGGCAACTGTTGCATGAAGGTAGCGCCACTTTAATGACGCTTCATAACCTTCGTCATAACCAACGTGCAGTCTCTTTATAGATTGCAAAAAGTGAGGCAAGTATGCTCTGTTCAAAGCCTTTTCCTGGGCAAACAGACCACATATTCAAAGACAAATTTAACAAATGGCCAAAGTTATTCCGTGCCTTTGTTCTTCTTAGCCTACTCCCTCCAGCTTTAGTCATGCTACTAGTCTCTCAGCAACTGGCTCCTCTTAATGCACTCATTGATACAGTTACCCTGACATGCGGCTTTAATATCATGCTGATTGTATGGGGCGTATTACTCAAAGTTCGCGCTCGTAAATACTGGTATCGAAACTATCACATTGGCAAAACACTGGTCCTTGCATGCCTGCCTTTCATCGCATCAGCTTATATCGCTTTGTCTGATATTCCGGATAACCGTGTTGTGCAACAAGAACGCAGCCAAGCTGTAGAAGTAGCCATTAACTAAAAAGCTGCTCAAATTACAGACACTCAGCGGCTATTTTCAGTTTTTCTCTAATTAATTGAAATATTTGCGTCCTTCGTTGGGTCTCCTTTATTACCTTGGTATAGCATTGGTGCTATATCATGTGTTCATAAGGAAACGACGCAGTGCGCCTCACGAAAAAAAACAAATACTCCATCTTTGTCCGCCCATTACTTTGGCTACAGAAGCGTAATTTCGGCGCAGAACTGAACCCTTCTTTGCTGTGGGGACGCCGTCCACCACTCTTTTGGTTAGTCGCAGGATTTTTTGGCTACCTTGATCGCCGCCACTCTCCACTCTCACCAGTTACGCGCTCTATTGTTTGCGTCCGTGTTTCACAACTTAATGATTGTGAGTTTTGTGTTGATGCCAATGGCATGCGCCTAGCAGAGCGTTGTGATTCTGTTGAAAAAATCAAAGCTCTTTCCCAATGGCAGCAATACATCACCTTATTCACCGATGAAGAAATAGCGGTGCTGCATTATGTTGAAGCAATGACTATTACAGGGCAAAAAGTAACAGAAACGATGCTAGCTGATCTGCAACAGTGGTTTGATGAAGATAGCCTCGTTGAACTTACTGCACTGATCGCTTTTCAAAATCTATCAGCTAAGTTTAATACCGCGCTAGATGTGCCTGCGCAAGGCTTTTGCTCCATCCCTATCACATCTGCACTGAACGATAACAACTCGGCCGATAAACAGGACGCGTCATCGGCTACACAACCTCCACCATCAAGTAAATCGTAGGAGTTATCTCATGGATAAAAAGAAACTACTGCTCATTACCATAATTGCCACGCTTATTGGAAGTTGGTTCCTGTTTGATTTAGGCCAGTACTTCACATTAGAGCAAGCGAAGGCGCAGCAAGTCGCATTGCAAGATACGATAGCAGCACGTCCCTTCTTCGCGAGTATCGTGTACTTTTCGATTTATATTGTTGTAACGGCACTCTCTTTACCGGGCGCGGCAATCATGACTCTACTGGGTGCGGCATTATTTGGTTTTTGGTGGAGCCTGATTTTAATCTCGTTTGCGAGCACCATTGGTGCGACACTCGCCTTCCTATTTAGCCGTTATATTCTTCGCGACTGGGTACAAGCTAAATTCGGGCATCGTCTGGCGCCTATCAATGCAGGCATTAAAAAAGACGGTCCTTTTTATCTATTCACATTGCGATTAATCCCAGTGTTCCCGTTCTTTCTGGTGAACCTACTAATGGGGTTAACACCGCTATCAACCAAACGCTTTTACTTAGTCAGCCAAATCGGGATGCTGGCA
The DNA here is from genome assembly GCF_002265265.1 of Photobacterium sanguinicancri. Lineage (GTDB taxonomy): Bacteria > Pseudomonadota > Gammaproteobacteria > Enterobacterales > Vibrionaceae > Photobacterium > Photobacterium sanguinicancri. The sequence continues at coordinate 11,906 of NZ_NOIF01000130.1, read as the reverse complement.
GGTACGGCTGTTTATATCAACGCGGGTACGCAGCTTGGCGAAATAGAATCTCTCGGTGGCATCATCTCAGCCCCTGTGCTTATTTCTCTCGCGCTATTAGGGGTTTTCCCACTGGTCGCGAAATTTGTTATGGGCATTATCGAGCAGCGCCGCGTATATGCTGACTGGACACCGCCTGAAAAATTCGACCAAAACATGGTCGTGATTGGTGCGGGTGCGGGTGGCTTAGTCAGTGCCTATATTGCTGCTGCAGTGAAAGCGAAGGTTACTTTAATAGAACGCCATAAGATGGGCGGTGATTGCTTAAATACAGGCTGTGTACCCTCAAAGGCTGTTATTCGTGCGGCACATGCAATGTCTGAAATTACCCGAGCAAAAGAATTCGGCATTACTACGGGCGATGTGAAAGTCGATTTTAAACAAGTCATGACGCGCGTTCATACTGTCATCGACAAAATTGAGCCACATGACTCTGTTGAACGTTATTCGTCGTTAGGTGTGAACTGTGTCTCTGGTGAAGCCCGCATTTTGTCGCCATGGGAAGTTGAAGTAAACGGTGAGCGCATTACCACCCGAAACATCGTGATTGCGACGGGTGCTCGCCCACTGGTTCCTAATATTCCGGGTCTACAAGATGTTAACTACCTTACCTCAGACACTATTTGGCAGCTAAAAGAACAACCCAAGAAACTCCTTGTTCTGGGTGGCGGGCCGATTGGCTGTGAACTCGCACAAAGCTTCCAACGATTAGGCAGCCAAGTTACCTTGGTCGAAATGGTTGACCAACTGCTTATCCGCGAAGATGCTGATGCCGCAGAGTTAGTGCATAGCAAATTACAAAGTGACGGCGTCGAGGTCAAACTCAACCACAAAGCCTTACGCTTTGAATCTATCGAACAGGATGATGGCTCTCGCATCCAACGTGCTTACCTTGAGCATCAAGGGCAGACTGTCACCACTGACTTTGACTATGTCATGCTCGCGCTTGGGCGTGTTGCTAACGTACAAGGTTTTGGCTTAGAAGAACTCGGCATTACCACAAGCGAGCGCGGCACAGTAGAAGTGAACGACTACCTGCAAACAAAATACCGCAATATCTTTGCTGTTGGCGACGTTGCAGGGCCTTTTCAACTAACTCACGCTGCTGCGCATCAAGCATGGTTTGCGGCGGTAAATGGCCTGTTTGGGCAATTTAAAAAATTCAAAGCCGATTATTCGGTACTGCCCGCAGCCACCTACACATCACCAGAGGTTGCTCGTGTGGGGATCAATGAAAAAGAAGCCAAAGCACAAGGCATTCAATACCAAGTCATTACTTACGGTATTGATGATTTAGATAGAGCGATCACAGACGGTGAAGATTACGGCTTTGTCAAAGTCATCACCCCCAAGGGCAAAGACACTATCTTAGGGGCAACAATTGTCGGGAGTAATGCTGGTGAAATGCTCGCTGAATTCACCCTAGCAATGCGCCACAACTTGGGGTTAAACAAGATCTTAGGCACAGTTCACCCTTATCCAACCATGAGCGAAGCCACAAAATATGCGGCGGGACAATGGAAGCAGGCTAATGCCCCTAAAATGCTGTTAAACTGGGTCGAGAAATACCACGAATGGATGCGCCAAGGTAAAAAGCAGCCTGTCGCAAATCAAGCAGCCGAGCCGCTAAAAGAAAATAAGGATATGTAATGCAACGCTCACCTTCTTTCAAGCGCCTGTACTCAGGCGCAATGACACTACTGACAGCCTTAACCATAGCGGCAAGTACAGCCTATGCGGAAGCACCTTCAATGGCAATCGAACAAGATTGGCAGCAAGTACTTCAACAAGCCAAAGGTGAAACGGTTTACTTTAATGCGTGGGGCGGTAGCCAAGAAATCAACGAATATCTACGTTGGGCTTCTCGCGAACTACAGTCGCGTTACAACGTCACGCTAAAGCAGGTGAAAGTTGCTGACATTGCAGAAACCACGCAGCGTTTACTTGCAGAAAAAACCGCAGGGAAAAATAACGATGGCAGCGTTGATCTGGTGTGGATCAACGGCGAAAACTTCCGCTCGATGAAACACAGTAATCTTTTATATGGGCCATTTGTATCTTCATTACCTAATTGGGTGTTTGTCGATAAACGCTTGCCTGTTGATGTTGATTTCACCGAACCGACTGAAGGGCTAGAAGCCCCTTGGGGAGTGGGACAGTTAGTCTATATTCATGACACCAAGCAATTAAATAACCCGCCTAAGAACTTCTCTGAGTTATTGAGCCTAGCTAAAGCCTACCCCGGTCAGATTAGTTATCCTCAACCTCCAGAATTCCATGGATCGAGCTTCCTGAAAGCGGCTTTGATTGCATTAACTAATCAGCCTGAACGTTTAGCCACGGCGATTGATGCGACTCAACAAACTGAATTGTTCCAGCAAATCACATCGCCACTGTGGGCGTACTTGGATCAACTTCACCCTGTTGCATGGAAACAAGGCAAACAATTCCCATCAGGTAGTCCGCAAACCATTCAGCTATTGGATGATCGTCAATTGTTGATGGCGATTACCTTTAACCCTAATGCCGCCAATGCAGCTATAGAAAATGGAAAACTACCTGAAACCGCACAAGCTTATGCGTTTGATCAGGGGGCTCTCTCCAATATCCATTTCCTTGCTATTCCATGGAATGCTACAGCGAAAGCTGGTGCAAAAGTTGCAATCAACTTCTTGCTAAGCCCTGAAGCACAAATGCGTAAAGCGGACACCCGTATTTGGGGTGACCCATCAGTGCTTAAAGAAGAGGCCTTACCAGCAGGTGAACGTGGGTTTGCACTGTTCAAACCAATATCTGAACCACATCCAAGCTGGCAAATCGCATTAGAGCAAGAATGGCAAAAGCGTTACGGCCACTAGCGCCTACGCGTTAAGGCTTTGCTCAGCAAAGACTCCGACTTTACCACCGCGCTTATGGTTCGTATCTATGACCATAAGCGCAAATAGACAAGAAATGGACAGTTAGACTAGATGTTGATCCACGTGTTGTTTTTAAGTGCCATCTTACTGTGCATCTTACCGCTTCTTCCGGGCATGGCAGGGATATTACTTCCGGCTTTCTCTTGGCTACCTGTAGCTGGAGCTAGTCAGTTTAGAGGGCTTGATGCCGTTAATCTGAACGGATTTCATCAAGTGCTTTCATGGCCGGGTGTGTCACAATCCATTCAGTTATCACTCTTTACGGGGATCACCAGTAGCGTGATCGCTTTGGCGCTCACCTTCTTTATTCTTCAAGCTAATTGGCACAAACAAGGCTGGCAAAAAATTGAGCGCATGCTCTCGCCTATGCTCGCGATGCCTCATGTTGCTTTTGCGATTGGCTTTGCTTTTCTTTTCTCGCCGACAGGTTGGATTTACCGAGTAATCGAAGGGCTTGGTTTCACAACTCATAACGCACCATCGTTAACTCAAGATCCCTATGGCATCGGCCTAACCCTCGCGTTAGCAATTAAAGAAACCCCTTTCTTGGTACTGATGAGCGTCTCGGTATTAAAGCAACTCAATGTTGACCGACTGTATGCTTCAGCATCTGGGCTTGGCTACAACCGTGCCAATATTTGGCTGAAAGTTATTTTGCCGCAATGGCTACCCAAAATGCGATTACCGTTTTATGCCGTATTAGCGTTTGGGTTATCTGTCGTCGATGTAGCACTTATTATTGGCCCTACCCGTCCACCCACATTTTCGGTCTTAATTTGGCAATGGTTTAATGAACCCGATCTTTCTTTACTTCCACGTGCAGCCGCAGGGGCATTATGTCTATTAATACTTGCCTTGATCACTTTGGCTACTGCACGTTTTGGGGAATGGTTAGTATTACAACGCTGGCGTCGATGGCAAATTAGTGGGGCGAAAGCTCGCCAATTGATAGGTAACACGGGTTATTTACCTTTAGTGATTATTCCACTGTGCATTATTCCAATTCTAATTATGTGGTCTTTTGCTCAACGCTGGCGATTCCCCGATATGTTGCCAAGCCGTTTGAGTGATCGCTTCTGGCTGCAAGAGCTACCAACATTATGGGAATTATCATTCAATAGCCTTGTACTGGCTGTCATCAGTACTGCTATTGCCCTTATATTAACCATCGGCTGTCTAGAATACAGAGACAGACACCAACGCAGCATCCCGTTTTGGCTTATTGCGATACCTATGGTAATCCCGCAATTATCATTACTTTTTGGCTTACAAGTCACCACGCACTTTATTCCAGGACAGCATTATTGGTTATGGGTTTGCTGGAGCCATATCCTCTTTGTGTTTCCCTATCTCTATTTAGCGTTAGATGGCCCATGGCGTAGTTTTGATGTTCGTTTGTATCAATCAGCCCGTAGCCTTGGCTGCACACACTGGCAAGCATGGTGGAAAGTGAAGCGTGTTTTACTTCAGCCCAGCCTTTGGATTGCCGTTGCAATCGGCCTAAGTGTCAGCCTTACTCAATATCTGCCTACGCAAATGTTAGGTGCCGGCCGCGTAACAACCATCACAACTGAAGCCGTTGCGCTTGCTAGCGGGCAAGATCGACGAGTAAGTGCAATATACGGTATTTTGCAGGGGTTATTGCCTTTCATTTTCTTTTCGCTAGCCCTTTTTGCTAGCAACCATAGTGGTGTGCGCCCACAATCAAACACGAAACGGAGTACAAGCACGGATGAGTTTATCTGTGGAAAACCTAACTATAAGTAACACTTTCGCATCGGCAGATTCAGCCGTATTAGTTAACGCATTAAGCTTTAGTATTGATAAAGGTGAGATTCTGACAATTATGGGCCCAAGTGGCTGTGGAAAGTCGACACTATTAAGTGCAATTGCTGGCCATTTAGTTTCCGCATTTTCTTTGTCCGGTGATATCACACTTAATAACAGCAGTATTCTAGATCTTGAACCTAACGAACGCCGAGTTGGTATTCTTTTTCAAGATGACCTTCTTTTCCCGCACCTGACTGTTTGGGAAAACTTGGCGTTTGGTTTGCCCCAAAACATTCGATACTCAGCACGAAAAGCACGAGCATTTGCCACCTTAGTTGATATTGATTTAATTGAACTTGCCGAGAAGATGCCATCAGAAATTTCTGGCGGTCAACGTGCACGTATCAGCCTAATGCGCACCCTGCTTTCAGAGCCTCATGCCCTGCTACTGGACGAACCTTTCAGTAAACTTGATAAAGCGCTACGAGAGACATTTCGCACCTTCGTTTTTCAACAAATACAGCGAAGTAACATACCCGCAGTAATGGTCAGTCATGATGTGGATGACATCCCGTACGGTGGTGCTGTTCTTGAATGGCCATGGACTCAAGGAGTAACGCATGCTTGATCAATACGCCATTAAGATTATTCGCTGGCCATTAAAAACCTTATCCGCTTTGCCTGATAAACTTGGTATTACCGCAAACCAAGTAACCGTTACAGGCTTTGTTATTGGCTTATGTGCATTACCAGCCTTAGCGTTTCAGCAATACACCTTGGCTTTGTGCTTTATTGTTATTAATCGACTTTTTGATGGTTTAGATGGCGCAATCGCTCGCCGCCAAGGTATTACCGACTGCGGCGGATTTCTGGACATTACACTCGATTTTCTATTTTATTCCATGGTGCCATTTGGTTTTGTTATCGCAAACCCAGAAGCCAACGCCATCGCTGGTGCATTCTTGATTTTTTCATTTATTGGTACAGGTTCCAGTTTTCTTGCTTTTGCCATCATGGCGAGTAAACGTAATATTGAGAGCCCAGTATATAAACAAAAGTCGCTTTACTACATCGGTGGCTTAACCGAAGGGACAGAAACCATTGGTTGCTTCGTCCTGTTTTGTTTACTGCCTCAGCACTTTGCTCTCATTGCGTGGATTTTTGGCACTTTGTGTTGGATAACAACCACCACACGTATTTGGGCTGGTTACCAAACATTAAAATAAACCATTCGATTCATATGCTCATTTAAAGGTGGCGCATTCGCCACCTTAACTCTATATTTTGGTCAATCATCGCATCCATTCTTGATGCAACTGCTCACTATCACCTAAATATTGTAAAAGCCAATCGACTGCTGGGTTTTTACTTTCTTTATTCCATGCCAAACAACATGGGCTATCAAACGGTTTTTTTTCTAACTGACACTCAACCAACTCCCCTTGTTCAATCCGAGGGATCGCCATGTGCGTTGGTACAACAGAGATCCCTAAGCCAGATTTAATACACTGTAAGGCACTATGCCAATTAGGCACCATAATACGGCGCTGATTATCAACCAACCAGGTCGTACGTTTAGGTAAGGTACGCGCTGTATCTTCAAGGCAAACTGCTGGGTATTGCGCTAAGTCTTTATCCCCTAAAGGCGCTTGGACATTCACCAACGGATGATTAGGCGCAACGACAAATTTCCACGTCAGTATTCCCATGTCACGATAATCAAAATTGCCACCAACAGGAATAGCGGCTGTTGCACCAATGGCTATATCTGCACGCCCATCAGCCAAGGCATCCCAGACGCCGTTAAATACCTCCATGGTTAAGTGCAGTTCCACATCGGGAAACGCTTTATAAAAATCCCGAACCAAGGTATTTACGCGACTTTCACGCACCACAGTATCCAACGCAACTGAAACATTTTGCGACCAACCATTTGCTACACGCTGTGTTTGCAAACGAATGCTATCCATCTGTTTTAATAGATCCCTCGCCTGCTCAACAAAATAATGCCCTGCAGGGGTTAATTCTACCTTACGGTGTAACCTAACAAATAATTCGACAGCTAATCGCTCTTCTATTAACCGAACGGTATAGCTGATCGCACTCGGTACTTTATGCATCTCTTCCGCTGCGGCAGAAAAGCTTCCTCTACGCGCAACCACATCAATAACTTGCAGATCATTGTACGAAAACATATCAAATCAATTTTTTTGAAAGCAATGGTGAAATATTAACGTTTCACAGCTGTAACTACCAGATTTATCATAGCGGCAATAAAATAATGAAACTCGGTCAATTAACATGAATAAACAACCTTCTAATCTAACTTTAGTGTGGTTTGCTTGCTTAAGCATGCTAGGTTTTCTAGCAACAGATATGTACCTACCGGCTTTTGAAGTAATCCGAACTAATTTCGATACTTCTCAATCACTTATTGGTCTTACTTTAAGTGTTTTCCTACTAGGTATGGCACTAGGTCAATTGGTTTACGGACCACTATCTGATCGCATTGGTCGTATTAAAGTTCTTCTTGGTGGCATGACGCTATTCAGTATTGCTTCTGCCCTTTGTGCGATGGCGCCAAATGTTGAAATATTTCTATTTACTCGTTTCCTACAAGCTTTAGGTGCATGTAGTGCAACGGTAATCTGGCAAGCAGTGGTTATTGACCGTTACGAAGGCAAAGTATCTGAGCGTGTTTTTGCGACCATCATGCCTTTAGTTGCGCTATCACCTGCACTTGCGCCGCTAGCAGGTGCACTTCTTGAGCACCAACTAGGCTGGCGTAGCATTTTTATTGCACTGGTTGCTTTTGGTGCAGTATTAGCAGTTATGACGCTTAAAGAAACAGAAAGTGCTCCTGTTGATAAAAAACAGGAGAAAGTGCTGGTTCAATTGAAACGAGATTACCAACAAATCTTAAGTTCAAAAAAATTCGTTGGTAACATGGTTATCTTTGCTGCCTGTTCTGCTGCGTTTTTCGCTTACTTAACAGGTTCACCGTTTGTTATGTCAGCAATGGGTTATTCCGGCGCAGATATCGGTTTAAGCTATGCACCACAAACTGTGGGCTTCATCATTGGTGGCTACGGTTGCCGTGCTCTGCTAGCGCGTTTTGAAGGTAAGCAAATTCTACCTTGGCTGGTTAAGCTATTCTTCGCAAGTGTGCTTGTGATGTTCTTAATCTCTACCAACACTGAACCAACAACAATCTGGCCTATCCTGATTCCATTCTGCTTCTTAGCCGTTGCCAATGGTGCGATTTATCCAATCGTTGTTAGCCAAGCATTAGAAGACTTCAAAAACTGTAGCGCAACTGCGGCTGGTCTTTTGAACTTCCTACAAACTATGATTTGTTTTGCAGCAAGCGGTATCGTGTCTGCATTCGCTATGCACGGCCTATTAACCGTAACAACGGCTATGTTTGTCGCGGGCTTCCTTTCAATCATTGGCTTTGCCATTGTTGTTAAAGCGCGTCGCCAAACAGTGCTTAATGAGCAAACTGCATAACATTAAGTTTCTGGCATAACAATCCAATAAGGCTACCTTCGGGTGGCCTTTTTTATCTTCGTCATAACCTCGTTAGAACCCTCTGCTCTAAACTCTTTTCTTACTTTTAAATATAACTTCACTTCGTTATTTACCTTCTCGTGCACGACTTCTTTATTCACTCTCTACCTATCAAGTCATTAAACTCAAACAGGTTAAAATCAAGCTCAGTCGCCTCTAGGGTTCTACAGGCTATTTTCCTCACTTTTCTCTGACCTATCTAGTCCCCCATCAATTAGCATTCAGTACCTTTACCTATAAAAAGCACAAAAAACAAACAAAAATGCAACAAGATAGATTTTTTATACATTTTTCTTGCATAATAATTCCACATAAGTAGTATAACCAACAAGTGATGATTAATTCAGTATTTAAGCATGAGTATTCAAGTTAGCAACATCGATAAACATTACGGCGATACGCAAGTGTTGCATGGTGTCAGTTTCAGCTGCGACGCTGGTGACACGCTTGTTTTACTAGGCCCAAGTGGCGCAGGTAAAAGCTCGTTACTGCGAGTGCTGAATTTACTAGAAACAGCAACAACCGGCGAGATGACTGTCGCAGGCTGCCAATTCAATTTCAGCAACACAATTGAAGAAAAAGCCAGCTCCGCACTACGCAAAAAAGTCGGCATGGTATTTCAGCAATATAATTTGTGGCCGCATATGACAGTGCTGCAAAACCTAATTGAAGCACCAATTAAAGTTGCAAAAATAGGTAAAGAGCAAGCTAAACAACAGGCTCTAGAAATCTTAACCATGTTACAACTTGCTGATAAAGCAGATAATTGGCCACTACAGCTTTCGGGTGGCCAGCAACAACGTGTGGCTATTGCCCGTGCACTTATGATGAAACCCGATGTTTTATTATTTGATGAACCAACGGCAGCACTAGACCCAGAGATCACCAACCAAGTAGTCAATATTATAAAGACACTCAGCCAAACGGGTATTACACAAGTTATCGTTACGCATGAAGTCGACTTTGCGAAAAAAGTCGCCAGCCACGTGCTTTACCTTGAGCAAGGCAAGATTGTTGAGTACGGCACTCATCAGGTATTTACCACGCCTGAGACGCCAGAGTTTACTGCGTATTTATCACATTAGTTCCCGTAAAAAGACATGTATACCCAATGCTGTTACTCACACTTATTGGCATAACAAAGTGAATAACGAAGCAAAATGAATAATAAAGCCTGCCAGTTTATTCAAAATAAGGGCTGGCTTACGCTAACACACGGAGTTTTATCATGAAAAAGATTGTACTTGCTTCTCTTATTGGCCTGGGTCTGGGCTTGTCTTCTGCACAAGCAGCGGCGCAACAAGAAATCAAATTCGTTATGGAGGCGACATACGCTCCTTTTGAATACGTTGATGCAAATAATGAAATTCAAGGTTTCGATGTTGATTTGGCGAATGCACTTTGTAAAGAAATCGACGCCAAGTGCAGCTTCCACAATCAACCATTCGACAGTCTTATTCCTGCGTTAAAATTCCGTCGTTACGATGCTGCTATTTCAGGTATTGATATAACAGAGCAACGCCAGCAGCAAGTGAGCTTCACCGATGCTTATTACGACAACGCAGCTGCTTTTGTCGCATTAAAAGGCAAAGTTGCAGACCAAGCAGCCTTAGAAGGTAAACGTATTGGGGTGCAAAATGGTTCGACACACCAAAGTTATTTAATCGATAAAATGTCTGGTGTGACTGCAGTACCATACGCGAGTTACCAAGATGCCTTCATTGATATGCAAAACGGCCGTATTGATTCGATATTTGGTGATACTGCAGTGGTTGCAGAGTGGTTTGAGAAAAACGACAAGCTGGCCTTTATTGGTCAGCCAGTAACAAACGCTAAATACTTTGGTAATGGCTTTGGTATCGCGATAAACAAAGACAACCAAGCACTTGTGACTCAATTAAACCAAGCCCTGAAAACCGTGAAAAACAACGGCCAATACCAAGCTATTTTTGATAAATACTTCGCTAAGAAATAGGTGTAGATATGTTAGTACCTGAATTTCTCACGGGATATAGCGCTACCCTGCTTTCAGCTGGCTGGGTAACCATTAAACTTTCGTTGGTTAGCGTACTCGTCGGCTTGGTATTAGCAGTCATGTTTGCAGGTGGTGAAATGTCTCGCCACCGCTTTATCGCTTGGCCAGTAACAGCTTTGGTGACGATATTGCGCGGCTTGCCTGAATTGTTAGTCGTCTTGTTTATCTTTTTTGGTTCGACCCAGATATTATTTTTACTAACAGATCAGTACGTTGAAGTTAGCCCATTTCTTTCTGGTGTTATTGCACTTTCCCTTATCTTTGCTGCATACGCATCGCAAACATTACGGGGAGCGTTAAAAGCAGTTCCTGCTGGCCAACGTGAAGCTTATCGTGCACTAGGTATCCATCCGCTTCATGGCTTTGTTCGTATTATATTACCTCAAGCAATACGCCATGCACTGCCTGGGTTAACGAACCAATGGTTAGTCTTACTCAAAGATACAGCACTGGTTTCTTTAATCGGCGTGACCGATCTGTTGAAGCAAGCACAATTAACTTCAGCTGCAACACACGAAAGTTTTACTTGGTACGCAGCTGCTGCGGCTATCTACCTTATTATCACGTTAATTACGCAACGTGTCGTTAAACAGCTAGACAATAAATTTAGTGCGCAAGGCTTTTCACAAGGAGTTAAAGCATGAATGAACAACACATGTGGCAACTCACAGATGGGTTATTGACCAGTCTAGAGCTAACAGCCGTTTCGTTAATAGTGGGTTGCTTGTTAGCACTACTCATGACCGTTACCTTGATAGCAAGAACACCCATAGTGCATTGGCTAAGCCGTGGGATTATTACCCTATTCACAGGTACACCTTTATTGGTGCAAATATTTTTGATCTATTATGGTCCAGGGCAATTTGATGCTATTCGTGAAAGTATTGCATGGCACTGGTTAAGTCAGCCATGGTTTTGTGCCATGTTAGCGTTAGCATTAAACACCGCGGCTTATAGCACTCAACTTTTCCATGGCGCCTTTAAAGCGATTCCTCATGGACAATGGGAAGCCTGTAAAGCGCTTGGTATGGAAAAAGTAGCGACCTTAGGCGTGTTATTGCCATATGCCATACGTCGGGCCATTCCAGCTTATTCCAACGAGGTGATACTTGTTTTTAAAGGAACATCGTTGGCTAGCACCATCACAATCATGGATTTGATGGGCTATGCCCAGCGTATAAACGCACAAACCTACGATACACTAACCGTATTTGGTTTTGCTGGTGCTTTCTATTTGGCGGTAAATGGTGTGCTTACTTTGGTTTTTCGACAGGTAGAAAAACGGGCATTAGCATTTGAAGCAGCCTAATAATTAATAGCTTACTCTTACTTTACAGCCTCATACCCTCGATTCATCTCTAAGCATCGTACACTCGGTGCTTAGTAATTCTCCTCGCAAAAAGACAACCAACCTCGTTTTATACTTACAGACCTCACCTATTTTGTATCTGCTAACATTAAATAACGGTAATAGCCTACAATTTATTGATAACTTTCATAATGTAATTAAATCCCCAATTATCTCAGCCAAAAGTCAATGTAAAATACCTAATGAGGATAATAATGATTACCAA
>NZ_NOIF01000129.1 GCF_002265265.1 Photobacterium sanguinicancri | reverse complement strand
AGTCAGATTATAAAATTTCTAAAGGGTGTCTCCGGACGCCCTTTTTTACATCTGTCATTGACCATTCCCTTCTAGAACTCCGATATCGTTCAAGACAAATCAAAACTTACTCCTATCTTACTAATATCGTTGATAAAGTGCGTAAAACCTCACTGCTTGAATTTATAAAAAACACCAGTCACAATCTATAGTCATATCAATACCCTTGCATACCTCTAGTCAATATTATTGTTCGTCCTGTACACCTATAGAATACGGACGAGACATGAAACACCTCTTATTTGCAATATTTAGCCTTAGCCTATCAATATCCGCTTCTGCCGCAGTTTGTAATCAACATCTCGTTAAAGGAACACCCAACAACAGCGACCAAGTCCTATGTAGAGATGGTTATGCCGCCGGCTATAATTACCAAAACAAGGTTTCCAATTGGGTTGCTTATCACATCACAAAAGAAAGTGTGAATGCTTTCTATAAACGCTCTAATAGTTTTCGTACTGATAAAGAATTACCTATCGCTTTTCGCGCAACCAGCAGTGACTATTCAAAATCAGGGTATGACCGAGGACACTTAGCACCGTCTGGTACCATGGACTTCTCTCAAGTCGCTATGCAGCAGAGCTTTTTGATGTCGAATATGGCGCCACAACTACCAGGGTTTAATCGCGGTGGATGGAAAGGACTCGAAGAAAAAGTACGTGAATGGGCTAACACCTACAACGAGCTTTATGTTGTATCTGGCCCTATTTGGGATGGTAATGAAACGTATATTGGTAACGGTGTCTATATTCCACATCGCTTCTATAAGGTAATTCTCGACCCTACTGACAACGATGCAATCGCATTTATTCTTCCACACCGTAAAATCTCATCCTCAGAATTACCCTCTTTCATTACAACTGTCGATGAAGTTGAACAAGTAACGCAACTCGATTTCTTCAGTGCACTGCCAGATAGTATTGAAAATGACATTGAAGCCCAAACATGGAATATGTGGTAATTCGTGACTCATGACAAACAGAGATAAATTTAACCACGCAAGCTAATCCAGACCCATAAGGCAGCCATGCTGCCTTTTTTCAGCATTAGCATTCCATACTGATTGCAAGATCCTGACTCACTTCGCTAGTTACTTATCAAGTAAAAGACTTATCTCTAAGAATAAATATTTAGGTAGATGCCATAATACCTTAGTTGCTCCCCCATTATTTGTTACTATAAAGACAGTAAAGTAATTCATCCCAGCAGGGAAAAATAATGAGTAATAACAATCATCAACCAACCATGCTTTGGTTAGATTACGAAACGTTTGGTGCGACCCCATCGATAGATCGCCCTTCTCAATTTGCAGCAATTCGTACCGACATGGACCTCAATATTATTGGGGAACCTTTGGTCATCTACTGTAAGCCACCAAGCGATTATCTCCCTTCACCTGAAGCATGCTTAATCACTGGTATTACGCCACAAGAGGCAATGGAGAAAGGCTTACCAGAGCATGAGTTTATCGCCAAAATTCATGATGAGCTTTCCAAACCAAATACTTGTGTGATTGGTTACAACAACGTGCGCTTTGATGATGAAGTGAGCCGTTATACTCTTTATCGTAATTTCTTCGACCCATATGCATGGAGCTGGAAGAACGGTAACTCGCGCTGGGATCTGCTCGATATCATGCGCACGTGCTACGCACTTCGTCCTGAAGGTGTAAACTGGCCGACCAATGATGAAGGCTTCCCGAGCTTTAAACTGGAACACCTTTCTGTTGCGAATGGCATTGAACACGCTAATGCACACGATGCAATGGCTGATGTATACGCCACCATTGAGTTGGCAAAGATCCTCAAGAAAAATCAGCCTAAGTTATTTAGCTACCTATTCGATTTACGTAATAAACGTAAGCTACAAGAACTTATCGACATTATTAATTTAACGCCGTTAGTGCATGTATCAGGTATGTTTGGCTCTGAGTGCGGTAATACCAGCTGGATTGTTCCAATGGAATGGCACCCAGACAACAAGAACGCGGTTATTACAGTAAACCTCGCCAAAGACCCAACGCCGCTGATTGAGCTTGATGCGGAGACTCTACGTCAACGTTTGTACACTAAACGCAGCGATCTAGGTCCCGATGAGCTCCCAGTGCCAGTGAAGCTGGTTCACCTAAATAAGTGCCCAGTGCTTGCCCCTGCTAAAACATTGAAAGCTGATGATGCAGAGCGTTTGGGTATTGATCGTGAGCTTTGCTTGAAACACCTTCAGATACTTAAAGCTCACCCAGAAGTGCGTGAAAAGTTAGTTGAAATATTCAGTGTTGATCGTGAATTTGAACCTCATGATAACGTGGATACCAAGTTATATGATGGCTTCTTCTCTCATGCCGATCGTGCCTCTATGGATATTATCCGTGAAATGGATCCACTTGAGCTCGTCGATTTTGAACCTCAAGTTGCCGATGCGCGAATTAAGCCTTTGTTGTTCCGTTATCGTGCCCGTAATTTCCCGCTAACACTAACGCCGCAAGAGCAAATGCGTTGGAAGCACCACTGCCAAGACTACTTTGAAACACACTTGCCGTCTTATATCGAAAATTTGGATAATGTGGCAATGGAACACCAGGAAGACGAAAAGAAAATGGCTATCCTGAAAAAAGTGTATGACTATGTCATCCAGCTAGCCTAACTTAACGGCAGTAAAAAAACATAACTTCCCGCATTAAGCTCTTCACAAGCAAGACTTTCTTATACACCCTGATAACGTTAGCTTTCAGGGTGTTTTTAATAAGACAGTTTCCGCCCTTCAAAAGTTGAAGGAATCCCTCTTGGCAGTCACACTTACTTTAGCGAACAAGCATCGGTTTGATGCCTGTTCACCTTATAGCAATCTGAATAAGTAAGTATTCGGTCATTGCGCTGAACAGTCACCAGAACAAGGAATAGATTTCAGTTAGCGGAGCGATGCTATCTACAAAATCTATATCGTCGTTATCAGTGACTTTAACCAGCCCAAATGATCAGTTACTTATTTAAATTGATATTACATAGCCATATCAATATCACGCGCACTAAGGATGACCGGTTACGCTTGATATACACTCTGGCTTAATGGCATTAAGTGGTAGCTATGACAACAAAAGCCCTGACGCGCTGTTATCGTTTCCCCAGCGTAGATTTTGAACCCGACTTGCGAATTTTAGTGTGGCAGGATGGGTCTGAGACTTTATTAACGGTGCATGAGTCACGCTTACTGGAAGCGTTATGCTATTGCGCTGGTGAGGTGGTTAACCCTCAAGCGTTATACAGAAAAACGTTTATTCAACTCGACAGTTACGAAGAAAACAATCAAAGCAACTTCGATCTGAATGCGTTGTTAGTATCGCTTAACCACAAACTCAGTTATCAAGATCAACCCGCCATTGCTATTGAAGTGGTTACCAACCATGGTTTTAGAGTGCCGCTACCCAGTAAAACCTGTCGGCTGGTTCATACTTTTAAACAATCAGGATTTACGCAATTTAAAAACGAAGCAGTGGAACAAGAGGAGGACAATCAAGAATCCGCGACTGAACATATCGTAAAGCACAGCATGCTACACAAAATCTCAGTACTGTTACTGGCAGCAGCGGGAGTGGCGTTGTTCTTTCTCGCTGACAGTATTTTATTGCAATAGCTCTGAACCACCGCCTATAGCAATGCTTTTGGCTATTCTGTTTTGTAATTAACAGAAAGTAAGCGTTAAAATTGGCGGCATATCCCCCTGTCAGACCAAATTCACCCCGCACTTAACCCCTCAAATAAGTGTGGCGTAGGTCACACTTATTTTGTATGATAAATCCATCAAGCAATAGCATTACTTCTGGCATCGCATAAAAGCATGAGTTATCTACGCTCCTTCAGCATCATTCTCGTCTGCCTTTTCTTGGGTAAAGGTATCCAAGCATTACTTGGGCTTGCTATACCCGGTAGTATCCTAGGCATGCTTATTCTCTTTGGTTTACTGTCTGCTGGCCTAATACGCTCTCATTGGGTGCAATCAGGTTGCCATCTCTTAATTCGTCATATGGCGCTGCTATTTGTGCCTGTAGGTGTTGGCCTCATGGATCACTTTGCTTTATTAAGTGCCAATAGCCTTCCTATTTTGCTCAGTACCATTGGCAGCAGCTTAGTCGTCTTTCTTGTTATCGGTATTGCAGCGCACCATAAGGAAAAGCAATGATTTGGTTAATCACGACCTTAGTGGTCTTTTATATTGCTCGTCTTATTTCAAAACGACTTCAGCATCCCATCGTCAACCCATTACTTATTTGCTTAATTATTATTATCCCTTTGCTCATGTGGCTAAATGTGCCTTATGAAACTTATTTTGAACAAAATAAATGGCTCAATGCACTACTAGAACCTGCGGTTGTCGCACTTGCCTTCCCGCTCTATGAGCAACTGTCACAAATCCGTGCAAAGTGGAAAACCATTTTTACTGTTTGCTTTATTGGCAGTGTGCTTTCTATGGTAACCGGTGCTGGTATTGCGTTTGCGCTAGGTGCAAATGTCGAGTTAGTAGCAAGCATCTTACCTAAATCTGTAACGACACCCATTGCTATGGCTGTGGCAGAACAAATTGGTGGTGTACCCGCTATTGCAGCCATTATGGTGATCATTGCGGGCTTATTTGGTGCTGTCTTGGGCTACCCACTATTTAAGCTGGCTGGCATTAAAGCACCGATAGCAAAAGGATTAACCATGGGGACGGTTTCTCATGCACTTGGTACTGCAAAAGCTGCTGAAGAAAATTATCAAGAAGGTGCTTTTAGTTCACTTGCTTTGGTGATCTGTGGCGTCATGACGTCAATACTGGCCCCTGTGCTTTTCCCTCTCATTGCAGCCTTATTTGGTTATTAATGCCAATACCGTTAGTTAATATGGATGCTTTGGTAATTAATGGGGTTGGTATCGTTATGTGCAAGTAATCGAATACAAAACTAATTCATTGAAAAATAAGGATATCGAATTAGCCCCTTTGTGTGACCTCACTCTCAGTTATGTAATGGGTGAAACAAGATAAATAACAACGTGATCATGATCACACTATTATTCTTTTGACCTGTCTACAATATTTCTCCATACACAAGACGGAGAAATCCACCATGCACACTAAAGTAATGGATGCTTTAGGTTCTTTACCGGCTGATCTTGCAACTGCAATCAAGCCTATGCTGGAAGATGGCAATTTCGATGCTACCATCAGTGCAGAGCAATTCGACAACTTACTCAGCCAAACTCATATGACTGACAGCGAATTGCGCGTTGCGCTGCTTCCTCTTGCAGCCACGTATTCTGTGTCTCCCCTTTCTCATTTTTGTGTAGGTGCAGTAGTTCGAGGCAACTCAGGTCGCCTATACTTCGGCGGCAATATGGAATTTGTCGGCGCTGCACTTTCGCAAACGGTCCACGCAGAACAATCTGCGATTAGCCACGCTTGGGTTAAAGGCGAAACTGGTGTTAAAGATATCACCATCAACTACAGCCCATGCGGTCACTGCCGTCAATTCATGAATGAACTGAGCACAGCAGACACCATTAAGGTTCAGTTACCTGAGCGTGAAGAAAAGACCCTACAACAATATTTACCAGAATCGTTTGGCCCAAGCGATCTCGGTATCACTGAAAGACTCTTAACTGAAATCAATCATGGTCTTGGTGTTGATGAAGAGAGCGAACTGGTTCAAGCCGCTTGCCAAGCCGCTAACCGTGCTCACGCGCCTTATACCAAAAACTTCAGTGGCGTTGCTTTAAAAACGGATGACGGTCGTATTTTCGTTGGCATGTATGCTGAAAATGCCGCATTCAATCCAAGCCTACCACCGCTCCAAGTGGCACTTATCAATATGAATATGGCAGGTTACGAATTAAGCCGTATCATTGAAGCCGCACTTGTTGAGCAAAGTAGCAGCATTAGTCACCTTGCTGATACGCAAAATACACTTGAAGCACTCAACCCAGATATCCCATTAACTTATAGTGCGCTATAAGTTGTACACACCAGCCATTAGGCTAATTGTGTAACCGTAGAAAAAGCGATGTCCATATATTGGCATCGCTTTTTTCATTTATGCTTGGTGATATAAGTGCACAAGCGTATGATTCTGTAAATTATTCACACTATTCATCAGACAGCCTCTTACTCATGTCTCAACACCATAATCCAATCCAAGGCGCGAGCTGGATGCTCACCGCAGGCTTAGCATTTGCCATTGTTAATAGCCTAGCTCAAGTACTGAGCGTGAAGCTTCACTTACCTTCGACTACCGTTGCTTTTATTCAATACTTCATTGCGCTTATTGCGATGCTACCTTGGCTTCGATCCTTAGGACTCCGCCAAGCCTTGCGCACGCAACATTTCGGCTTACACTGTATCCGCGTATTTCTCTCTGTTATCGGTATTCAACTTTGGTTATGGGCGTTGGCTTATCCCGTTCCTATTTGGCAAGGTATTGCCCTACTGATGACCTCGCCATTATTCGCAACAATCGGCTCAGGGATTTTCTTACGTGAACGTGTGGGGGCTGCTCGTTGGTTTGCCACCCTTGCGGGCTTTGTTGGCGCAATGATCATCCTAGAACCATGGGGGAATGACTTTAACTGGGCGACGTTATTACCCGTTGGCGCCGCATTCTTTTGGGCGAGTTATTCATTAATGGTGAAAAAAATGTCAGCGTACGATTCACCAACCACCATGGTTGTGTATCTGTTGCTGCTAATAACGCCTTTCAATATTTTGCTGGCTCTACCCGACTTTACGATGCCGAGTTCTGTAGAGACTTGGGGATTATTAGTGGGTGCAGGGCTATTAACAGGATTAGCACAGTGGGCAATAGCAAAAGCCTATGCGGTTGCCGACGCCTCTTTTGTACAGCCTTTTGACCATGCAAAATTACCACTCAATGTACTGGCTGGCTGGATTGTGTTTGGCTGGGTGCCACCAGGCCGATTATGGTTAGGTGCCGCAATCATTATTGCTTCCGTCGCCTTCATTACCCATTGGGAAAGTCGTAAAAAATAAGATGCTGATTAATCATCATCACTTTTGAATCAACACTAGATGGCAAAACGCCACCTCGATCGAGGTGGCGTTTTTTTATTCAGCTGACAGATTGGGTTAGAAACGGATACGAAAGCCCAATGCCGCCTCTAGATCTAAATCCACTTCTTCAACAACATACAACGACGGCCCTAGCTCACCGTATAATTCGAAACTATTGATGGGTAGCTGAAAGCCAACACCTGATCGTACACCCACTTTTTTGTTATGGTGATCAACATACTGTGCGCCAACAAAAGTGTACAAACTATCAAGCTTACGGTTGTCGGTAAGTGTGCCCATATTGAATGTTTTGTCGAATGCGACACCGAACTTTTCAACGCCCAACGAAAAACGAAGATCATCATGTTTGTACTGAATGCCAGACATCGGGCTACCTAAGAACACACCGATACCTTTAGATGCATGTGCCGAGAAAGGTACTGCAGCAATCAATGCTAAACCCACTAACAACTTTTTCATTGGTCATTTACCTATATCAATATGAATCTTGATTTGAAGCAGCCTAATAAAGTAACACTGCTAGATTGCCCACACTGTAACGACTCAGTCCGTATTTAACGAGGCCTAACCTTAAAGTCTGACAATCATTTTACAAACCTTACGGAACATTTGGCCATTCACTAATGGCTAGCCTCCTTATGCAACAGTTCTGGCGGAGGAATGAAATCTAACACGATAGGATCAAATCACGAACACGAACACGAACACGAACACGAACACGGACACGGACACGGACACGGACACGGACACGGACACGGACACGGACACGGACACGAAACCAGAATGCCCTATCACGTAGTGAAATACTGCCGTAAAGATTAGTTTATTAATTATTAGATGCCGGAATGCGAAACGAGTTGCATTTTTACACGCCATGATATGTTGAAATTAACTCAGCAATAATAAGGACTCAAATTCATGAAATACAACAACATTACGGCATCTATTCTAACTGCCCTTATTCTTACCTCATCCAGCGCTCTCGCTGTCGAAGGCGGAAAAGTTTTAGACTGGACAACCGAAAACTCAAAAGTTGAAACCAACTGTACTGGCGAACTGTTAGCAGGTAAGTGGGTTTTAACTGCTATTCACTGTGGGTGGGATGGGAAACGTCCCGTTGGCTTCTCTCCGAAATACCGAGAAGAAAATAACCTCATTGAAACAAAATCTATTCACGACTTTCCCAACGGTTACAGCATCGGTATTGATATTGGTTTATGGGAACAAACTTCGCGCGTAGATTACGATACTATCAACGTGATAACGCCAGAAAAACCTATATATGGTTCAACTGTTGGACTTAAAGGGTTTGGGGGTGGCAAGCGTGAGCTTGGTTATATTGAGCTTGAAGGGTTTAATGACCTTGATTCACCAAACAACCCTACTTTATTATTTCTTCGCGATATTGCAGGTAAAGGTAAACCAATTGGTGGGGATTCTGGTAGTGCGGTAACAGACTCTCAAAACCGTATTGCGGCCATCTTCTCTGCTGATCATGGTCTTGGTATTTACAGTGCTTCTTATATTCATGGGGCTAAAGATTTTATCACGACCACTATCAATGACTGGCATTACCCTACGCGCTTAAAAACCGTTGACGGCATTAATACCGTGACCGTTCAATCACTGCACGTTAACCCAACAGCAGATACCGCTTATACCGAAGGGGATGCCACAATTACTTCTGGTACTTGCGTGGGCGATAACACCATTGCTCCTTATGCTACCTGTACGTATGACATAACAAGTAACGGTGATGAAGGTAAGTTAATTTTGGATAACACCACTAACGCGTATGTTCTTATTAACAAAAAACCACCTGAACCACCTAAGCCAGATCCAAAACCAGATCCAAAACCAGACTCAAAACCAGTTCCCGACCCACAACCAATCCCAGATAATGGTGGTGGCGGTGGTTCATTTGGTATCTTTGCACTACTTTCTTTAGGGCTTCTTGCTTGTAAACGTCGGTAATTTAGCTTAACTCTAGGCTGTGACCCCCACGGTTACAGCCAACTTCCTATCAATTCATACTTAAACCGCCACTCATTTCTGAATTGCCCCCTTGTTATAAATTTAGATTAACTATTAATCAAGTGCTCTCCCTACCCACGCAAACGTTTGCGCAATTGTTTAAATCAGGTATGATCGTCCGCAGTTTAAATACTCACTCGTAAGGATTATCAATGTTAGGTTCAGCTACTCGCCCTGATGCAACTCGCGTTCTTCTTCTTGGCTCTGGTGAATTAGGTAAAGAAGTCGCCATTGAATGCCAGCGTTTAGGTTTAGATGTTATTGCTGTTGACCGTTATGCAGATGCACCTGCAATGCACATTGCTCACCGTAGCCACGTGATTGATATGCTAGATGCAGAAGCATTGAAACGTGTTATTGCACTTGAAAAGCCGCATTACGTGGTACCTGAAATTGAAGCGATTGCCACAGAGACTCTTGTCGAGCTTGAAGCTAAAGGCTTGAACGTTGTCCCAACGGCGAATGCAACTAAGCTAACAATGAACCGCGAAGGTATCCGTCGATTAGCGGCTGAAACACTCGATATTCCAACCTCTCCTTACGAATTTTCAGATCAATATGATGACTTTGTCGCTTCTGTTGAGCGCATTGGTACACCTTGTGTGGTGAAACCAATCATGAGTTCTTCAGGTAAAGGGCAAAGTGTTATTAAAACCCCAGCTGATATTGAATCAGCTTGGAAATATGCACAAGAAGGCGGCCGTGCGGGTGCTGGACGTGTCATCGTCGAAGGCTTTGTAGAGTTTGATTATGAAATCACGCTACTTACAGTTCGTGCATCTGATGGCGTTCACTTTTGTTCGCCAATTGGTCACCGCCAAGAAGATGGTGACTACCGTGAATCATGGCAGCCGCAGCAAATGTCAGACAAGGCACTTACAGCGGCACAAGCTGTTTCTGAAAAAGTGGTAAACGCACTGGGTGGGTATGGCCTATTTGGCGTAGAGCTATTTATCAAAGGTGATGAAGTACTATTTAGTGAAGTTTCACCTCGCCCACACGATACAGGCATGGTGACACTGATCTCACAAGAGCTGTCAGAATTCGCGCTACACGTACGTGCCTTCTTAGGTTTACCTATTCATAGTATTAACCAGTTCGGCCCATCAGCGTCTGCTGTTGTCCTTGCAGAAGGTACTTCACAAAACATTCGATTTGATAACCTAACCGCAGCGTTATCACGTCCTCAAACGCAAATACGGTTATTTGGTAAACCAGAAATTGATGGCCGTCGCCGTTTGGGTGTTGCGCTAACACGTCGTGACACGATTGAACAAGCCGTTACAGATGCCGTCGATACCGCTGCTGATGTGAAAGTAGTAATGTAAAAGTCGGATGTAAAACCGTCTGCTAATTTGCCCCTATGATGAGTTAAACGCACAATTAGTTACCCTGTAACCAGCTGTGCGTTATTTCTTAATTCATAACTATTGGGCTTAGTACGGATTAACTGTTAGCTGATCCCAATCAATACTAAAACGTACCTGAGCTTCGGTATAATGGTTTTTAGTACCGTAGTCAGACCATGTACAAGCTCCGCGGCTAAACCCTTCTTCGACCTGCTTCATACCCGCACGAACAATCATCTCCGTTTTTGGTTCTGTTCCTCGTTCAAATTCAGGTGTAAACACATATTGGAATTTAGGTTTAAAACCATAAATTAAACGCGGTAAATTTTCTTCTGGCAGTAGATTCTCGTTATAACAATCCGTGTAGTGGTAAACACCCGCCCATTTCCCATAATACTGATAATCATTGGTGTACAACTGATTAAGCGATGTCGTCCACTTAACACCTGTTCCTCGTGTGCTACCAACAGAAGGTTTCACAGCAGTAACATAGTCTTTGCTTGAATATCGGGATGTGTATGACACTCCTAACTGAGTGCTTAACGATCCTGAAAAACTCGGTGCTGAACCAGGCGTTGCGGTTGCAGTTAAGCCTATAGTCGGTGCCACTGTGGTCGTTGATACTGAAACATCTGAGGTTTCATTTTGTGGTGAATAATCATCTCCAAAAATTGGTGTTCCACCAGCCTGATAAATACTGTAGTCAAACGTTACTGGATAGTTTTGTGTAAAGCGTGCTAATAAAGGGGCATCATATGTCTGTTTAACACCAGATTTACCCGGGACATAGCCATTACCCAAGGTAACAACACGGGCTGCTTTTTTACCATTGTTAGAGTTGTAAAACAGCTCAACCAGTAATTTCATTTGTACCCTACTACCACGGAAGGCATACGGGAACAATTCAGGCTCGCTTTCAAATTTAACTTCAAAACTTTTTTTAACGTACCCCTCTAAATTCACCTCATCGATAACGATACTATCGACAACCTCATTAGCAGAAACAGATGTTGCGGTCGCAGCTGCAAGGCCCAAAATAACAGGCATTAGTATTTTATTATTCATTTTAAAATCCATTCTCTGGGAACAGTCCCAGAAACTAGCACCTTGACTAAAAAGCATCAACCAGATCAAATCCAGTACTAAATGGTATATAAGAATGAAATAATCATGCCTTCAACTACAACATAAACCAGATAAGAATCAACGAGATAATCGAAATACCACAGGCAAATACAGATAGGTATTTATATAAACAAATACCAAAAAGCGATATATTGCTCGCAAAACGCAAATAAGAATAATTATCAAAAAATTGATCTTGCTCTGATAATTTTGTCAGTAAATTGGTTTTCATGCTGATTAATTAGGCAATGTATAACATGATAGTTCCATTAAATTGTCGTCATAATCACTTTCTCATAAATGACAGATACAAAAAAAGGAGCGTAGCTGCTCCTTTCTTTATTCTTAATGGTTTGTTCTATAACGCTAATGTTGGCGTTTCAATCAACCAAGCTTCTTCAGCAAAACGTGAGATACCTTGCTTGCGTCGAGGGTGGGATTCATCTTTATCATCACGCTCTAGCAGCGTGATATTGCAGCCTTCAAATAACGCATTCACTTCCGCTTCATCGACAGAAAATGGAGGGCCATTTAGCTGCTCTTGCGGGTAGTCCAGCGTGATAAGTAATATACGGCCACCAGGCTTCGTCAGTGATAACAAACGCTCAGCGTACTGCCTACGCAGTGTTTCAGGCATAGCTATCAGTGCCGCACGATCGTAAACCACATCTGTAGGTTCAACCGGTACAGTGAAGAAGTCACCACAATGAATCTTAATTTCATCAAATTCATAAATAGCTTGGCCATTGCCCTGCTCTATCACCATTGGCGTATAGAGGTGCTCTGCAAAAAACGACCGCACTGCAATTTGGCTTAGT
This sequence comes from Photobacterium sanguinicancri, assembly GCF_002265265.1. GTDB lineage: Bacteria > Pseudomonadota > Gammaproteobacteria > Enterobacterales > Vibrionaceae > Photobacterium > Photobacterium sanguinicancri. The sequence goes on along the minus strand of NZ_NOIF01000129.1, from coordinate 2,758 downwards.
TCAATGCCAACAACACTGCTGTGCTTTTGTGCAAGCCAGTCCAAATCAATGGATTTGCCACACATAGGTACTAATACGCTGTCTGCGCGTGTTGCACCTAACGCTGCCCAGTATTTTAATAATAATGGGTTTGCATCATCCAAATGAAATCCAATTCGATTTTCAGCCCAACGGCTATGCCAAAATTCTGCGTCCATTTTGATTTTCTCTTAACTGACTTTATTATTTTATCTAGAGTTATCTAGCTTGTATTAACGCTAGCATACCAATCTCGACCAGTAGCACAAGATGCATGCGCTAAAAACGCAAAAAGGATGCCGAGGCATCCTTTTGGTTCAATCATACTTCGTCTATGAAGCTGGATTGAAAAATTTGGTCTTCAATTTTTCTTCATGAAAGTCATTGAATTTCTATTATGCGGTCAGCTTAAGACACGCGGAATAGCTTAATCGAGTCACGGCGCACAGTCACACCACGGAAAGTTACTGGCTCTAACAACGTCATTAGTTGCTTAGAAACGAAGAACTTACCACCGTATGAACGATCGCCACCACGGTTAACCCAATCCGCAAATTCATCTGCCAAGCTAAACATAGAGTTACCGACCAATAATACCAATACTTTAGCTACTTCACTGTCATTCTGTTTGTTGAACTCAGCGTCGCGAACTTTCTTACGGTATTCGTCAACAATTCTTTCAAGGCACTCAAATCTGCTCATATACACCACCACAAAAAAAGAGGAGCGGATACTACTGCGCGAACCCCATGAAATCAACCCATCAAGGCCAGTTCTTGCAATAAAACACGTTATTTTTTCATGTTGCTTACCTGTTTCGCTAAATATGTCATATAAATCACGTTTTGTGATCAACTTTTGCTCACAAAACCAAATAGGTGTATTTTATATATAGGTTCATGACTAGCGTAAAAACATCAGGTATACACATGAAAACGGATGCAGGGCTTATATTACTTGGCTCATTAAATATCGAGTTCAAAACCCTAACTGCGATGGTTCATATTTATTGCCGAGATCATCACCAAGGGACAACACTTTGTGCTGACTGTGATGATTTTTTGCACTATGCAGAAATGAAGCTTGATCGTTGCCCTTACGGTGAAGCAAAACCAACCTGTCGACAATGCCCAATTCACTGCTATAAAGCAGACTACAAAAACACATCACAAACGATTATGCGTTATAGCGGACCAAGGATGCTCTATAAGCACCCTATTCTCGCGATACGTCATTTATTGGCAGAAAGGCGAATTCCATCTAAGCCTGTAGCGAATGCGTCAAATCGCCACAGACGAAAGATAATTGAAGCTTGTGATCAGAAGTAAAAAAAGGTTAGTTACGGTAATAGTCGATAACCTGTACTTTGGTTGGTTCATCATCACCACTTAGGATAAGCGTAAACTGATTATTACCCTCAATTCTAACCGTTGCACCTGAAGGGCCTGTCACACTGACACCTTCAATTTTATCAAAGGCTCGTTGCCCGTCGTAAAACATATTGACGGTTATTTCATCATGACTGCTGGTGGATAACTCAAATTGGCAAATGCCTGTATCGCATTGCACATCCAACGTTTGGCTATTTACTGCCTCGATATTCTGAACATTCTTGACGGGTGTCGCAACGAGCTCACCTTCATCACTGCACGCTGTTAGCGCACCCAATGCCGATACCAACACAATCATTTTTACTATCGATTTCAAACTGCATTCCTCATTTACAAAATGCTTAGCCTAAACTTTTCGCTGAGCTCGGCGTCGCCTTTAAGTAAACGAGAGCTAGCTAGGCTTTAGGATGACGTACATCCGCTAAACACTTTGCCATTATCTGATTGTTATGATGATGTACAATATTTTGCGAACTAAGCAATTGCGGTAGTTCTATCACCAAGATGCCGACAAATATACTGTAACCTGCCCAATGGTTGGGATAGATGACAAGTATTAATATCGACAACAAAAACAGACTTAAATTCACTCCACCTCGAGCAAACTTACCTAAATAGAAATGATGAAGACCCGCAACAAAGAACCAATTAAGCACAGCAAACGTATCAGGGTCTTTCACCTGTTCAGCTTCTAGCTTGTAATATTGTTTTCTCTGCGCATCGGTTAACTGACGGATCTGTACGCGTAATGCATCTTCTTGTTGACTCAATTTTGCGTGACGTAAAATCATACTAAACTCGCTATATTTCGCTAGGCGTCATTAGGGAGTGGGTCCTGAATTTTATGAATACAGTCGGGGTCACTACAACGGCGGATACGTTTCATTCCTAGTCGAATCCCTTTCCCGACACCATAATGTTCAATCGCCTGCCGAGTGTATTCCGAGCAAGTGGGTTCAAAGTTACATTCCAAGTTAAAGTAATGCTTTGAACCACCACCCCGTTGATAACGTTCAATCATGCTTAACGCTATACGCTTAATAAGCATTACCCATTACGTCCTAACGTGACAATAACGGCTTCACGGTTCCAAAATAACCAAAAGCGTTTACGCTCAATAACCTGAAACACCAACTGCCATCCATCAGCCGCCTCTTCGTTCAATGTTGCTTCCAGCTTTTTTAATGGTAAACCACTAGAGCCTAACAACAAGGTACCGCAGCCACCTTCAACAATGTGTAATATTTTATATTCTTTAAAAGCCGTCATCATTTTCTCTCTATCTGTAACCAATCAATCAGTATAGGAATGTAAGTTAAGTAACTATTCTTAACATAATTAGTTCTTTT
>NZ_NOIF01000128.1 GCF_002265265.1 Photobacterium sanguinicancri | reverse complement strand
TTACCCACCCAATGAATCGCCCATTTTTTAATCGACTTCCCTTCACAGTTACTCATTTAATCGCTATTCCTAATACATAACCACTGCCATTTCTCTCAAAACTTAGCGTGACGGAATGAGATCTATGTCGCTCTGCGATTATAAAGTAAACGACTTCTGTATCAATTACATACAGGTGGGACCCATGTCACATTTATTGCTCATTAATAAGCCGTAATATAAATTGATCATTATCAATAAAAGTGCAGATTAGCGCGTACAAAAAAGCCGCTATACAGTGTATAGCGGCTCAAATATGACAAATTATGAATATATCAATCAGTGCAAATCAATAACTTGCATGATGAAATAAACCAACGTTTAGTCACCAGCAAACATGTAACCTTCACCGTGAACAGTCACGAAAATTTGTGGGTTTTTAGGGTCAGCTTCCATCTTAGAACGCATGCGTCGAATTAACACATCGATGGTGCGATCATTAGGTGCTTCAACGCGATGGCTAAGCATATTTAAAATACGATCGCGGCTTAAAACCACATTGGGATGAGATGAGAATGCCACCAATAATTCATATTCAGCTTTCGTTAACTTAACAGGGACACCGTTGTGCGTTAGTGCACGTTTATTAATGTCGAACTGCCATTCACCAAAACGAATAATGCTATCTTCTTGCAACTCTACAACAGCTTCATCTCTTGCCTTTTCGACCAGAGAGATGCGCCACAGCAGGTTTTTAACGCGAACGAGTAGTTCACGGAGTTCAAAAGGCTTAGTCACATAATCGTCGGCACCCATCTCTAGCCCTACGATTTTATCGATACTATCTGTTCGACCAGTAACAAGAATAATACCAACTTCTGAGCGGCTACGAAGCTCGCGCGTCAGCATTAAACCATCTTCACCAGGCAAATTGATATCAAGCATTACAAGGTCAATCTTCTCGCTAGCCATAATGTCACGCATTTGCGTTCCACTCTCAGCCTGGCTTACCTTGTAACCCTCATTTTCAAAGTAACCCACCAGCTTAGTACGGGTCACAATCTCGTCTTCTACAACAAGTACGTGATGACTCATTTCTATCTCTTTTCTAATTATTTGGCTGTCTTGAATACGGTAGCATAACAACCGAATTATTAATAACCTTTCATAATTCAGCTTTAACTGTTAACGCCCGCCCTTAACCTTATTCATATCGTGTCTTTAAGATTAAACCATAAAAATTTATACGTCACTGCCACTTAACAGTGACATCATTCTTTAATGGAATCATCCACTATGAAAAAACTTTGGCAAAAGTTGATCAAACCTAGCAGCAAGCTTTCTATTCTTGCACTAGTTTTGGTCGGTATCGGTATCACCTTAGCGGGCACCTTCGTGGTACACAAAGGCTTCGAGGTTACTTCGACTATCGAATTCTGTACTTCGTGCCACACCATGGAGCAAAACTACGAAGAGTACAAAGAATCTGTTCACTTCAAAAATGCCTCAGGTGTTCAAGCAGTTTGTACTGATTGTCACCAGCCAAAAGATTTCCCTGGTAAAGTATTCCGCAAACTGGAAGCAGCAAAAGATCTATACCACCACTTCATTACAGGCAAAATCGATACGCCTGAAAAATTTGAAGAAAACCGCTTAGAAATGGCACAAGCTGTTTGGGCGCGTATGAGTGGCCAACAATCTAAAACATGTAAAAGCTGTCACTCATACGATGATATGGATCACAGCAAGCAATCTGCTAAAGCCGCTATGGAAATGAAAAAAGCAGCAGCAGAGAACATGAACTGTATCGAATGTCACAAAGGTATCGCACACGAACTGCCTAACATGGCAGGTGGCTTCCAAAAAGACTTTGAAACCCTACAAGCTACCGCTAACAGCCAAGGTGCTACTGCTGAGAAACTATACTCTCTTGGCGAAAAAGACCTATACGCAGTTGCTGACGCTTCAAGCAAAGCTGAAGGTAAACTTCTACCAGCATCTGAAGTTACGGTTCTTGAACGTAAAGATGACATGGTTAAAGTTCAAATCGACGGTTGGTTAGAAAAAGCAGGTAAAGGCCGTGTTATGACTGAGTACATGGGCAAACGTGTATTCAAAGCAACAATCCGTGGCGACGTTAAAGCAACTGAGCAACTTATTGAAGAGAAAACTGACTCTGCGACTGATATCGTATGGCAACACGTTTCTGTTCAAGCATGGGTAACAAGCGCTGATCTAATCGACAACATTCAGCCAATCTGGAACTACGCAGAAGGTATGTACGCGTCTACTTGTAACGCATGTCATGCTGCTCCAGACCCAGCTCACTTCACTGCTAACGGTTGGATCTCTGGCCTGAATGCAATGAGCGCATACTACCGTCTAAGCAAAACTGAAGAACGTACCCTACTTAAGTATCTTCAGAACCACGGTAAAGACACTGGCGGCGCTGGCGCACACTAATTCCCGATAGGCGGAAGGCTCTCCTTCCGCCACATCCTCAGAATTTAAAATAATTAAAGGATTCTCCAATTATGGCGACTCAAATTCTAAACAAAGGCATCTCACGCCGTCGTTTCCTTTCGGGAATGGTTGCTGCAAGTGCGGCATCTGTAGTAGGTACAAGCCTACTTGCGCCACGCAATGCAATGGCTGCAACTGAATCACAAGCTAAATTCACAGGCGATGTCCTGTCTGGTTCTCACTGGGGTGCATTCCGCGCTAAAGTTGTTGATGGCGTTTGGGTAAGTACAACTCCTTTTGAAAAGGACAACCACCCTTCTCATATGATCGATGGCGTACGTGAAGTGGTTTACAACCCTGCACGTGTTAAGTACCCAATGGTACGTATCGACTGGCTAAAACATGGCTACAAGTCTGATACTACTCAACGTGGTGATAACCGCTTTGTACGTGTGCCATGGTCTCAAGCGCTTGACTTCTTCTACCACGAAATGGAACGTGTTCAGAATAACTTCGGTCCAAGCGCATTGTACGCTGGTCACACAGGTTGGCAGTCAGTAGGTAAACTGCACTCAGCAGGTACCATGATGAGCCGCGCTGTTGGTCTACACGGTACTTACCTAGGTAAAATGGGTGACTACTCAACGGGTGCTGCACAAGTTATCCTTCCTTACGTTGCTGGTGCAATGGAAGTATACGAGCAGCAAACGTCTTGGCCGCTAGTACTTGAGCATTCAGATACTATTGTTATCTGGGGTTCAGACCCAATCAAAAACCTACAAGTAGGTTGGTTGGTTCCAGATCACAGCCCTTACGCGTACTATCAGCAACTTGCTGAAAAAGTGAAAAACAAAGAAATTAAAGTTATTCACGTTGATCCAGTACGTTCAGAAACAATGAAGTATGTTGGTGGCGATCAGGTTCCTGTTAACCCACAAACTGACCTTCCGTTGATGCTTGCGATTGCGCACACTCTGTATACTGAAAATCTATACAACAAAGAGTTCATCGCAGACTACACAACAGGCTTCAAGAAGTTCACACCTTACCTAATGGGTGAGTCTGATGGTGTTGAGAAAACACCTGAGTGGGCAGAGAAAATCTGTGGCATTAAAGCTGATGATATCCGTGCACTTGCACGTCAAATGGCTTCTGGCCGTACTCAAATCATCGGTGGTTGGTGTCTACAACGTATGCAACACGGCGAGCAATACGCGTGGATGCTAGTTGTTGTTGCCGCTATGCTTGGTCAAATTGGTCTACCTGGCGGTGGCTTCGGCTTCGGTTGGCACTACAATGACGCGGGTTCTATCACGTCAAACGGCCCACTAATGTCAGGTTTCAGCGGTGTAACTGGCGTTGACCCAATTCACAATGGTTCTTTCAACGGTTACTCAACGTACATCCCTGTTGCTCGTTTTGTCGATTGTATCGACAACCCAGGTAAAACCATCCAGTGGAACGGTCACGACATTAAGTTCCCTGAAATGAAGATGGCTATCTTCTGTGGTAACAACCCATTCCATCACCACCAAGATCGTAACAAGATGATCAAAGCGTGGCGTAAACTGGAAACTGTTGTTTCTATCGATCACCAGTGGACTGCAACATGTCGTTTCGCTGATATCGTACTGCCAGCAACGACTACGCATGAGCGTGATGACATTGAGCAATACGGTAACCACTCAAACGCAGGTATCATCGCGCTTCCTAAAGTGGTTGAGCCAATGTTTGAAGCGAAAGATGACTTCGAAATGTTCCGTGAACTATGTCGTCGTTACGGCCGTGAAGAAGCATTCACTGGTGGTAAGACACAAATGGAATGGATTGAAGAGATCTACAACGGTGCACGTCTACAAGGCCGTGGCCTAGGTGTTCGTATGCCTAACTTCAAGAAGTTCTGGGAAGGTGAAGGTTTCATCGACTTCCCTGCTGGTACTGAGTGGGTTCGTCACGAATCATTCCGTAAAGAACCGGATCTAGAGCCTCTAGGTACAGCTTCTGGTCTGATTGAGATCTACTGTAAGACTATCGCAGATATGGGCTACGATGACTGTCAAGGTCACCCAATGTGGTTTGAGAAGAAAGAACGTAGCCACGGTGGTCCTCGTTCTGACGCATTCCCACTGCACTTACAGAGCTGTCACCCGAACCACCGTCTGCACTCGCAGCTATGTTCTTCAACAGAACTACGCGCGACTTACGCAGTAGCGGATCGCGAGCCAATCTACATCAACACTAAAGATGCAGCGGCACGTGGTATCAAATCTGGTGACGTAGTACGCGTATTCAACGACCGTGGCCAAGTGCTTGCTGGTGCCGTTGTTACAGACGATTACTCACAAGGTGTTTGTCGTATCGAAGAAGGTGCATGGTACAGCCCACTAGAAGGTGGCAAGCCAGGTACTATCTGTACATACGGTGATCCAAACGTACTGACGCAAGATATTGGTTCTTCTAAACTTGCACAGGCAACTTCAGCGCACTCAGCGATTGTAAATATCGAGAAGTACACCGGTGTTGTTCCTGCGGTAACTGGCTTCCACGGCCCGTCAGAAGTAACAGATATCGATCCTCTATTCCCTGCTATGAAAGCATAATACAGGTGACGTGTGGCTCTTTATGAGCCACACAGACTTGATGAAGGTAGCTTGAATGAGCTACCTTTATTTTTCTAGTTAAAACCTATTCACATACAAGACGTTATCATTGTCTGAGTAATAAACACTGTATGTGAATATGTTTTCCTAAATAAGCCCTACCCTACGAGCTTGTTTAAAACCGTCTTGGAGTAACCATGCAAGAACTGATTGCCTTCAACGAACAACGTGCTGAAATTTACTGGTGGATGTCTTCACTACTGGCACGCGAACTAACGAACGAAGATCTAGAGCAATACTACGGTGGCGAGATGTACACCTTCTTGTCTGGCCTAGGCATGACAGATGAGTTAAAAGCACCTGTTGAAGCCTTCCGTGAAGCAATTACACGCGTACAAAGCCGCGAAGACGCACAGCTAGAGCTTGCTGCCGATTTCTGTGGCTTGTTCCTAAGCACACCAAAATCTGGTGCGCTACCGTATGCGTCTATGTACATTGGTGAATCTGGCCTTTTGAACGACAAGCCAGCTCAAGAAATGAATGCTCTATTCAGCCAATACGAGATAGCACAGCGTAAAGAATTCAATGAGCCTGCTGACCATGTTGCGATTGAGCTCGACTTCCTTGGAAACTTAATCATCCTTGCGAACCAGCAAGATGACGCAGAAAAACATGAAGAAGCGATGCAAGCTCAACTAAGCTTTATTAATGAACACTTAATGACATGGCTACCACTATTCGTTAAGGAATGTAATACACGTGACAAGTTTGGCTTCTATGCTGCTGCTGTTAACTTGTTACTTGCGTTTTGCCAACTTGACTTGGCATTTCTGCAAGGCGAAGAATAAACCCGAATAATAAGTCCTCGCGACTAACAAAGTGATTTCACCAATCACTGATCGTAGAAATCATTGATCGTAGTAATCGCTGATTTTTATAATCAAGTTACGTCGCGACACTATCTCCTTTGCTGGCAATTGGATTGCCAGCTTTTTTCGCCTTATCCACGACAATCAGTACCAACCAATACTCAACAACCGCTAATCAACAACCATCTCCAGCTAAAAGCCTTCTTATATTGCTTATTCAGTTAACAGTCAGCCTAACTAACAGAACACTGACAAATGCCAAACCAGAATCCGTCATTTTATTCTCACGCTAATTACTCACTCGAAGAAAAATCCTAGGACACGGCATATTAGATCACGCTACTTATTGATATTTCTACAATAAAGAGCTTGCTAATGCTGGCTGTGGCAATGATTTCAACAACAATACAGGTGACACAATGACTGATTCTCGTATCTTTACTTCGCATTTTGTTAAATCAATTGGTGCCGTATTACTTATCGCAGCATCAACGCTTAGCTTCACCGCCACCGCCAGCCCTGTCGCTGCAAATTCTTATACCGAACAGCAACGTATCGCGAATGAAGTCGGTGTTATCCAGCAAGAACTGGCCGCTATTAAACAAGAAACCTTGCAAGCTAACCCTGATTTACGCCAGCAACAACTCGATTTTGAAAAAGCATTCGAAGCTAAGGCCGATCAAGTCGGCTATGACCCTGACGCATTCATGGCTAAAGCAAAAGAAATTCAAGATGAATTGCGCTCATCAGAGACAACGCAAGAACAACAAGCCGAATTATTAGAAGAGTTCGGCCACGCTAAATCAGTATTGGCAAAGCAACGAGAAGCCATCATGAGCGACACTGCGCTTATGGATCAGGAAGAAGAGCTACGAAAGGCGACCTATACCGCAATGGCTAAACAAGACCCGAAAACAAAAGACTTGTTTGGCGATTTAGATCAGTTGCTAAAGAAAATGCAATAAGAACGGCGTTTAAATACCAATCTGTACCATTTGCTGAATCCACAAAAAAGCCCACACAGTGAATCTCACTGTGTGGGCTTTTTATCTATTAAATGATTAATAACCCTCATGTGCCATAACAATCACACAAGTCTTAAAAATATTTAAATTTCTACCGCTTGATTTGCTTTTAAACGCTGCATGCCTTTACTGATTTTAATAAACCAGAAACAAATAGCGGCTAAAGAAATAGCAGCACCAATGTAAGGAATAGCATGGCGGATCATGTCTAAAATATCGCTATGTACCCAATATTCTGCACCTGCGACCATGCCACTTGTCGTTGCAGCAGTTACACCCAACACCACAAAGAATGTAAAGAATAAGAAGAATGTTTTGATGATGGTGTAGTAATGGCTATAGGTAACATCATCTGTGCCTTTATTCATCTGATATGCAGAATAAATAATCGCGATAATACCCGAAATCATAAGCGTGAATGGTGTTAAAAACGTTGCGATATAAGCAAACCAAACGCCTTGTCTATTCGTATCTTTTGTCATGCTAGTAGTCCAAATTAATCAGCAATGAATCCCATAATTATCACACTATTTTTGTGGATTTCAAGAATTTATACGCTATATCTCATGGATTTAATTCAAGCACAGACACATTTAGCCTGAACTGTTACGATGGCTACGTAGATACCCTTTCTAGCTCACAAGGATAGTGACGAATGGCTTCAGCAAAACAATACCTTGCACGTAATCCGTGGATAATCTCTGTTATGATTTTAATCATAATGGGTGTGTGGTTAATCAGTGGCATCGTTAGCTCGCCAGAAGCGCCGCCTGCAAACACATCAGCGCAAGAGACAAGTCAGCAAAGCGTTCCCCTTGCTAAAGTCGTCGTTAGTACTGTTACCGCTCAGCCAATCACTCGTACAGTCGCGCTATACGGCCGCACAGCACCAGACAGAAAAGCAACCTTAGGTGCAGAAGTATCTGGCAATGTCGAACAACTACTTATCCGCAAAGGACAGTTTGTCAAAAAAGGGCAAGCCCTAGTCCAACTCAATAAAGCTGATCGAGAATTACAGCTGCAGCGCGCACTTGCTTTACTGTCAGTCAAAAGTAAAGAATTCAACGCTGCTAAATCATTACGTGAACGTGGCCTACAAGGTGAGGTCGCACTGACCAGAGCACAGGCCGGCTTAGTAGAAGCCAAAGCTACCGTTAAAAATCTAGAACTCGCACTAAGCAATACCACAGTGACGGCGCCTTTTGATGGCATCGTTAACATTTTACATGTCGAGCAAGGTGATTATCTCGGTATTGGCGATCCTATTGCTAACGTTGTCGACCTTGATCCTCTCGTCATTACCGCTGATGTCAGTGAACGTCATATTCAAAGTATTCACCATGGCCAAAAAGCCAACATCACCTTATCAACTGGATTATCTCTGGCAGGTAAACTGCGCTATAAAGCCAGTATCGCCTCAGAAACGACCAATACTTTTCCGATTGAACTTGAGGTGGCCAACCCTAATTCATCACTGGCTGCTGGGATCAGCGCCGAAGTGGATTTAATTCTCGATAAACAATCAGCAATCAAAGTCACCCCGTCCATGTTGGCATTAGATGAAATTGGCAATCTAGGTATTAAAACATTAATAGCAGACAACAAAGTTGCTTTCGCCCCGATTGCTATCGTAAAAGTCGAGCCTGATGGTGTCTGGCTTGGTGGTTTAGGTGAACAGGTAGATGTTATTACCGTTGGACAAGGTTTCGTCCGTAACGGTGATACCGTTATTCCAGTCGACACCGACCCTATTAATGAAACCTCAGTTAGCGACGCTCCTCTCAACAAAAATCACACTAAACAGACGGGCGGTGAGTAATGTTTGGAATTATTGAAGCAGCCCTCAGTCGTTCTCGTACTGTCATCACTCTACTTGTACTGATTTTGATTGCAGGGGCTGCGATGTATCGCGCCATTCCAAAAGAATCAAACCCAGACATTACGATTCCCATTATCTATGTTTCTGTTTCACACCAGGGAATCAGCCCAGAAGATGCAGAACGCTTACTGGTTCGCCCGTTAGAGAAAGAACTGCAATCTATCGAGGGTGTGAAAGAGATGACAGCAACGGCCTCTGAAGGTCATGCCTCCGTTGTCTTGGAATTTAATGCGGGTTCTGATTTAGAAGGTGCACTCACGGATGTGCGTGAAGCCGTCGACATTGCCAAAGTAAAACTGCCCGATGACAGTGATGAACCCACAGTCAATGAAATAACACTAGCAGGTGAAGAGCCGGTACTCTCTATGGTGCTTTACGGCACAGTACCTGAGCGCACCACAATTCAAATAGCACGCCAGCTCCAAGACAAACTAGAAAGTTATCGTCAAGTATTGGAAGTTGAGATCGCTGGTGATCGTGAAGACGTAGTCGAGATCCTCGTTGAGCCATTACTCATGGAAAGCTACGGATTGGATCAAAACGATGTCTTTAACTTAGTTTCCAGAAATAACCGCGTGGTAGCCGCAGGCTTTATTGATAGCGGCTATGGTAGATTTTCGGTAAAGGTACCGTCAGTCTTTGATTCACTCAAAGACATTTTAGAACTGCCCATCAAAGTCGATGGCAGTAAAGTCGTCACCTTTGGTGATGTTGCCACTGTTCGCCGCGCCTTTCGTGACGCGAGCAGCTTTGCTCGTCTTAACGGTCAACCCGCCATTGTTTTAGATGTTAAAAAACGCGCAGGCGAAAACATCATAGAAACGGTTGAGATTGTTAAAGCCGTTGTCGCAGAGGCACAGAAGTTACCAGAGTGGCCTGATAATTTATTGGTTGAATACACACTCGATGGTTCTAAAGATGTTCAGATGATGCTGAACGATCTTCAAAACAATATCCTGTCTGCAATCATCTTAGTTGTCGTAGTTATTATCGCGATACTCGGTTCGCGCACTGCCTTACTTGTTGGTATTTCTATTCCAGGTTCATTTCTTACCGGGCTATTGGTTCTTGCTATCAGCGGGCTAACCATCAATATTATTGTACTTTTCTCGCTTATCATGGCTGTGGGAATGCTGGTTGATGGCGCAATTGTTGTAACCGAGTATGCTGAACGGCGGATGCAGGAAAATATCCCACGTAAACAAGCTTATCGCGAAGCGGCAAGGCGTATGGCGTGGCCGATCACGGCATCAACCGCTACGACATTAGCAGCCTTCGGTCCGCTACTCTTTTGGCCAGATACCACTGGCGAGTTCATGCGTTATCTGCCACTGACGTTAATTGCGACATTAACGGCATCACTCGTCATGGCGTTAATTTTTGTACCAGTACTTGGCAGTGTAATTGGTCGCCCTCAATACACGAGTAAGGCGGTCCAGCAACGTAAAATCGCAGTAGAAAATGGCGATTTTTCGCAAGCTGTTGGCCTCACCAAGCTGTATTTAAACAGCCTTGCTATTGCCATTAAGCACCCTCTTAAAATACTCCTATCTGCATTTGTTCTAGCGGGCATAATTGGCTATAGCTACAGTGTGGCCGGTTTAGGCGCGGTATTCTTCCCAGAGGTTGACCCACCCCACTTCAGCTTGAAAGCACGATCACATGGCGATCTTTCGATCTATGAGAAAGATGCACTAATGAAAAGTATTGAAGCCCGCGTTATGGATACCGAAGGCATCAGCAGTATTTACACCAAAACAGGGGGAGATGATGAAATTGGGCGTATTCAATTTAACCCACTGGATTGGCAATACCGCCCGCCGATCACCGAGATCATCGCTAATCTAAGAGATAAAACCAAGGATCTTGCTGGGGTTGAATTAGAGTTTAAATTTCCTGAAGCGGGTCCACCTAACGAGCATGATTTGATCATCGAGATCACTGCTCGTAATAACGACGAAATGACTCCAGCCGTTACCGCTGTGCGTCATTGGTTAGAAACACAACCTGCATTCACCAATATTTCTGATACAGGTAATAAACCGGGGATTGATTGGGAAATCAAAATCAACCGTGACGATGCTGCACGCTTTGGGGCAGATGCCACATTGGTCGGTAACACTGTCCAATTCGTGACTAACGGTCTTAAGATCGGCGAATACCTACCTGATGATACTGATGATGAAGTCGATATTTTGGTCCGCTATCCAAAAGCAGAGCGTGACATTGGCCGCTTTGATGAGCTTAGAGTCAAAACACAATACGGCTTGATCCCCATGACTAATTTTGCACAAGTGAACCCATCACCGAAGCAAAACAGTATTCATCACATTGGTGGTAAGCGCGTACTGGAAGTTAAGGCTGACATGGCAACAGGCTACAACTTAAGCCTTGAGCTGCCCAAAGTCGAAGCTGCACTGGCAGGCCTACCGCTAGGGAAAAGTGTGCAAGTTGCACTGCGAGGACAAAATGAAGAGCAAGATAACTCATCAAAGTTCTTACAATCTGCCTTCTTAGTGGCGCTCGCCGTGATGGGGTTAATCTTGGTCACGCAATTCAATAGCTTCTATCAAGCCTTGCTGATTTTGAGTGCGGTGTTGTTCTCAACGGCTGGCGTGTTCCTTGGCTTACTGATCTTCCAACGGCCATTTGGCATTATCATGTCAGGCATTGGGGTGATTGCGCTTGCTGGCATAGTGGTGAATAACAATATTGTACTGATCGATACTTACAACCAACTGCGCAAAAAAGGATACGATAAAGTTAACGCTATCATGCACACTGGCGCGCAACGTTTAAGGCCTGTATTGCTGACAACGATAACGACAATCCTAGGTTTGATGCCGATGGTGCTTGAAATGAATATCGACCTTATCAATCGTAAAGTTGAATTTGGCGCACCAAGTACTCAGTGGTGGTCTCAGTTAGCAACAGCCATTGCGGGCGGCTTAGCCTTTGCAACTGTACTGACGCTTATCCTGACACCTTGCCTATTGATGCTGGGCAGAGAGAAGAATAAACCATCCTCTTCGCATTTACATCGTACAGACAGCCCTTTCACTCACAATAGCAGCGACCCCGGCCACCAAAGTCATGCCACCAACACCATGGTTAGTCCAGCAGATGTGTCAGGGAGTTCACCACGAAAGCAACTAGATACTGAGCTAACATAAGCCAGTTTCACCCATTAAAAAAGCCGGCATTTATATGCTGGCTTTCTCTTTTCTATCTTTGTCGGTTCAGGCTTCTCGGTTCCAGACTTCTCTTTTAGGAGAAACAACTAAGTCTTATAGAACAAAACAGATGATTCTTATAACTCTTCAGTCGGTGTTTCAACTTCACTGCCATCTTTAACTCGGCGATGACCTTCAGTCAGGTGGACAAAATCAACTAAATCATCGCTTGATACTTGGAAAGCTTGACCAAAACCTTTTACAAATAAACCTTGAGTCGGCGCAAGGCGGAACATAGTGAAATCTTCTAAGCCGCTAAGACCGTCAACAATATCGCCAAATCGCATTTTCAAGCCAGCAACAGCTTCTAACCAAACCTCACTCTGACGCTCAACCACGGATACATCAGCTTCAAACGTTAAACGCTTACGTGCATACAAGGTTTTCGACGTGCCTTCATCTTCAATCATCATTAAAGATACTTGTGGGTTTTCAAGTAAATTACGTGCATGACGCGCAATTTGGCTGATAAGAACGTAATAACCATCTTCCAATAATGCAAATGGCGCATAGCTTACATTTGGCTTGCCATTCGCATCCACAGTAGCAAGTTGTAGCGTTTGGCACGCTTCACGAAACTCTTTAATTTCTGGCCCTAAACGATTTTGTAAACGTTCTTGTTTTACCTGATTCATCCTTTCTCCTAATAATTATTATTTTAGCTTATCAATATCGCGCCTAACTTTAATCGTAACCCCATTACGTGAGCTCAATAATGGCATTGGTATTACGCGATCATGCTAGATGCTGCTATTTTTGATTCAATACGCTATTAATAAGTTCCCATCACAGTGTGAGAACTTATTTTCACGTTTTCGTTAAATGTATTGTTGTTTTAATGCGTTAAATTTCTCAATTTGTTCTGGGAACAATTTACGCTGCTTATCACGGCCTAAATACACTTTAAATACACATTCGCCTTGCTCAGCAAAGAAGCCAATGAAGTAACTTTCTTGCCCCATAAATTCTTTACTGACCAATGCAATATTGGTAACAAGATCTAAGCGAAGGTGACCATGCATTTCGCCTTCTTTACCCATTAAGTTATAGTATCCACGGGCTTCTTTACCTTTTGGGAAAGGTGCTTTCACCTCAAAAATAGAACCCATGGAATGCACAATACTTGTCACTGGCCCCCATGATGGTAAGTCTTCTAAAATCGCTTTCGCGTGCTCACCGGCAAGGCGTACAACCAATTCTTCAGGAAAAGCAAAAACCACTTCACCTTCAGTAAGGTTCAATTGCTGAGCAATCGCACCTGCATGTAATTTTGGATCAGCGTTTAGAATTTCACTGACTTGAGATTTCACGTTTTCAAATGTAGAAGATGCGTACACAGTGTTCTCTCTATTATCTTAGTTGGATTCATAGACCAAGGGCAAACCGCACTTAGTTCTTGTCATTAGTTCTTGTTATTAGTTCTGGTTATTAGTTCTGGTTATTAGAGCTTGTCGTGTTGCATTCAGTTCTATTGCTGAACGGAAGTGTTCAAACAAGCCTCCATAAATTATGCGGCTTGCTGGTTAGCCGTTTGTTGAACAACCTGGAGCATCCCTTGCGCTAAGGTTACTGACCAAAACTGCCCTGCAAGCGTTAATGATAGATAGTCATCTTCAAGGATAACCAAGCCATTTTTTTGCCATGCTTTGAACAAGGGTAAACAGGCTTCAAATACATCGTATTGCGCTGCGCTTTGTAACTGCGTTCGGGAAAGCACACCACGGTCAAAGCTCGCCTTAATGACCGAATTTAGCACGGCACTGGCTGGGGTCTTTGTCATCATGGCTACGGGTGTATGACCCGCATTAATCGCTTCTATATAAGCATCTAATGTTCGGTGCTGCATAAATCCATAGCCACCAACATTACCACCAGCCCCCGCCCCTAAAGGCAATACTTCAGCAGAGGTTTTTGCCAAACTGTTATAGACGCTGCGCTCACGGTTATCTCGCGCCCAGTGGTTAACACTGAGGCGGCGTAAATGGTGCTTATCCATAAAAGCGCTACCTTGCTCAAACATGGTCGCTTTAGTAGCAGTATCTGCAGGATGAGGGAGTTTGCCCTGCTCTATCATGCCTTTCATTGGGGTTCCCCCCATCTCAATCAGCTGATAAAGGTCGACGCCATGCGCTCCACTTTCTAAAAAGTCAGCCAAGTCTTGTTGCCATACGTCTACATCTTGATATGGCAAGCCATATAACAGGTCAATAACGATAGGTGCCGCGTCTGATGTACTTAATGCTTGGATACGTTCTAACACATCTTCACGATCATCTAATCGCTTCGCTTTACGACGAACTTGGGTATTAAAGCTCTGCACACCAAACGAAAATCGGTTAAATCCGCCTTCTAATGCTGAATCAAACAGTTCATCACTAAACCGATTGATACGCCCTTCTAAGGTGAGTTCGCAATCTGTCATTAATGGAAAATGACGACGGATCATCTCACCCAAGGTTTTAATCTGTGCGGCGGTTAAATCTGTTGGCGTACCACCACCAATATAAACAGCATGGAATGGTGCCGCCTGCGTCCACGGCATTGCTGCTTTCACTTTTAGCTCAACCATCAGTGCTGCGAAATAGTCATCTATTAGTTGCTGACTAGACGCATACTGAAAAAAGTTACAATACGTACAGCGCACACGACAAAAAGGGATATGTACGTATAAACAACGTTTACCCAACTGCTCGGGTACTTGGTTCATAACCAACTGAGCGATATTTTGATGCTGACTCTTATCTACAACCGTAGATTGCCCCCCTGCATGCGCCGATTTCTTTTGTTGAAAAGCATAGCGCAATGGATCAGGTGTTGAGATACCCGTCACTTCGGGCGTTAGTAACTCAGAGACAACTTGGGAGACTGTTTCATTTATTTGTTTCATGGCTATTTGCTGGAAAAATACCAGCCTCTTTTGCAACGATCAGCGAGAGCAATCACTGAACTACACAATGCTAGCGATGGCTAGCCCATCATCAAAGACTAAAACTTAACTTTCGTTGAGATTGAAAATCAAACCTTAATTGATGCTTTATGAGCACGTTTAACAATACTTTCTTATTGCAGCCGCTCAATTGATATATCTGATTAACTACTGTATCTAACAGCACTAAATTACATCTATATCATTGTTTTTATTTATATAAGCAAGTTACTA
>NZ_NOIF01000127.1 GCF_002265265.1 Photobacterium sanguinicancri | reverse complement strand
TATGAAATGTGTTTTTTATTTAAAGTGCACTGAAATCGATATTGATACGCTTAGGTTACTCAGTTTTCACCGAGGTGTAACTTGGATCAATCTCGTTGAATTGACCAAAAAACAGGCAGGTTGCAAATGATAAATTGTGGTAATGAATAGGGGGATATGACAACTTTAATGCAGATTAAAATGGCTAATCGTTAAAATTATCCAGTGGCTGCTTATTCTTTTAGCAATGGAATGTATTTTTTGGAAGCTTGCTTTGCCGAATAAAAAAACGCGCAGGCTTTTAGGCCTGCGCGTTTTTAACGTATGAATCTATTTCAGCTTTTAGTCGCGGAAATTATCAAACTGTAGTGGTTGGCCTAGCTCTTCAGCTCGAATGGCTGCCATTGCTGCCTGAAGATCATCGCGTTTTTTACCAGTAACACGTACTTTATCGCCTTGGATAGATGCTTGAACTTTTAGTTTGGCATCTTTGATCAACTTAACTACTTTCTTCGAGATAGTTTGATCAACACCTTGCTTGAATTCAACAACACAAGAGAACGATTTACCAGTACGCGTTGTTGCTTGCTGATCCATTGACTGTGCATCAACATAACGCTTGGCAAGGTTACTACGTAGAATGCTGACCAACTGGCTAAGTTGGAAGTCAGATTCAGTGGTGATTTTAACCGCCTCTTTTTCTAGTTTGATACTTGCGTCTACACCACGGAAATCAAAACGAGTTTCAACTTCGCGCGCTGAGTTATCGACAGCATTTCTTACTTCTACTAGATCAACTTCAGAAATAATATCAAAAGATGGCATGTGTATAATCCTAATCTTATTTAGTTAACTAAAAGGGACTCGCCCTTAATTTTAATACTTTTACTTATGTTTTACTGCATCTGCAAGCATATCAAGCATTGTTGTTGTGTCTTCCCAACTGATGCATGGATCAGTAATCGACTGACCGTATGTGAGCTCATCTAGTTTGCAAGAGTTAACCGCTTGGTTACCTTCAACAATAAAACTTTCCGCCATAATACCAGCGATAGATGTGCTGCCATTACGAATTTGTGTACAAATGTCTTCGGCGACATTGAGTTGGAGGCGGTGTTGTTTCTGGCAATTGCCATGGCTGAAATCAACCACTAATCGTGGCGGTAACTCGAAGCTTTCAAGCGTTTGACATGATTGTGCGATATCAGAAGCTTTATAGTTCGGCTCGTTACCACCGCGTAGAATAATATGGCCGTGTGGATTGCCTGAAGTGCGGTAGATAGTCATTTGACCATCTTTTGCTGGCGAACAGAAAATATGAGACTCACGCGTTGCGCGAATTGCATCAACCGCAATTTTGATGTTGCCGTCAGTGCCGTTCTTAAAACCGACAGGGCAAGAAAGGGCAGAAGCCATTTCACGGTGGATTTGAGATTCTGTGGTTCGTGCACCAATGGCACCCCAAGAGATAAGATCTGCCAAATATTGGCCAGTGATCATATCAAGGAATTCTGTTGCCGTTGCAAGGCCAAGCTTATTGATATCAACAAGCAGTTTACGGGCTTTATAGAGGCCAGTGACTAAATCAAGGCTGCCATCTAAATGGGGATCAGAGACTAAGCCTTTCCAACCTACAACAGTACGTGGTTTTTCAAAGTACGTACGCATCACAATACAAAGTTCGTCTTTATATTGGTCTTGAAGATCTGCCAGGCGTTGAGCATAGTCCATTGCAGCCTCGGTATCATGCACCGAACATGGACCAACAATAACCAAAAGGCGAGAATCTTTACCTGTGAGGATATCTTCAACTTGTCGACGACATTGAGCAACGTGCTCAGCAATATCATCCGTAATTGGGTAGGCCGCTTCAACTTCAGCAGGAGCGGGCATAGCTCCTAAGCTAACGGTGCGGAGTTCATCGGTTTTCATTGGCATAATACGTGCGCCTACCTTGGTATCTCTTAAATTAACGACGCGTTAAGATAGCCCAAAAGCCAACAGGAATAAACCAAACATGTGATATGTCATAGGTTTTTCCATAAAAATGCATCGGTTTGTTACGAATCGACAACGCATTGCTAACTAAACGTTATTTAGCTATCTCACTATAGAATAGATAAGGTAAATAAAACCTTTCAATATTTCTTGATAAAAGAAGCCTTATGCGGCATGTTGCCAATGTGTTTATTTTGTTTTCGTCATGGAAGATAGGAGTGAAATTAGAGCCTTATGACTAACCCTGCTCAGTCTGTTATTGCTACCTCGGTAGTGTTTACTCAAGCCAGTCAACTCGATCAATCTGATACCATAGGCTTGTTCTCACTGGATGATATTGTAAAGCAACATTATTTATTTCATCCGTATGCTTATGCTTTAACATCGTCTCTGACGCAAGAAGACCAAGTATCGATCGTTGCAGCGTGCGGTGATCTTCCTCCTGCGGAATATTACGTCACTGAGCTGACGAATATATTGGTACAAGCTGCTAAACATCAAAATGGTCAGCCATTACGGGTAGCACTTTCTGGTGTCGAATCATCATCACGCCTTAATCGTGTAGGTTGCGAATTAGAACCAGCAGAAACTAACCCTGCAATGGGCTTACGTGGTGTGTCTCGCTATGCAAATAATGCCCATAGAAAAAGCTTCGCACTGGATTGTGAGGCGATAAAGCGCGCTCGTTTAGGGAAAGAATGCCAGAACATAGAGTTGGTGATCCCGTTTGTACGCACGTTCAGCGAGGCGGCAACCATTATTGATTTACTGGCAGAGCAGGGCTTATGCCGTGGTGCCCAAGGGCTAAAAGTGCATATCCTGGCCGAGCTGCCTGCTAATGCTCTATTAGCCGAAACGTTTTTGCAGTATTTTGATGGCATGGTGGTGGATATTGATGTGTTGGCGCAATTCACCTTGGCATTAGATCCAGAACATGAAGCGTTAACGTATTTGTACGATGAGCAAAACGAAGCGGTACTGACGTTACTGCGTCAAGCTTTGAAAGCCGCTAAAAAAGCGGGTAAGCCATGTGAATTAATTAGTCGCCATCTTGATGATTCACCAAAGTTGGTTCGTTGGCTACACGAGCAAGACATAGCAACCGTCATCAAAGCAAAAGCGTAGCGTAAACGTTAATATTAAAACGACATTGAAGCGACCAAGGTAACCTTGGTCGCTTTTTTTCTTCTTGTTATTCGTCACAGTAAGCTATGTTGGATCAGCCTTGTTATGCCAATTCAGCTAAGGAACGGATTGTTATCTGCGCAAGAGCCTGAGCCCTGACTTACCCTAATTGGTATTAACGCAATAATAGATGACGTAAAGGTGTTCTCTCAATACCACGGGTAATAAGTAAAGATAGAAAGAACACAAGCGGCACAATCATAATATCTAACCAAATACTTTCAATGCTTAGCATAGTCGCAATGTTGAATACATAAATAATAATCAGTAAGTGGATAAGGTAAACGCCAAGTACATCTTTACTTGTATGCAAAATTGAATTTCTAATTACAGTCCTTTTTCCACCGAAATTGGGTTTTTTTAATAACATCATAAATAATCCCACCGCCCAAATAGGTGTGCCAATTAAAAAGTCATGGGTATTAAATGGCATATCATAATGTAATAAATAACGCGCTTCAGTGAAGTGCATAGCCATACCAAGTACAGCCATCAGCATTGCAATATTAAACTTACAGCGCCAATTTACACGACGTATTTCAAAGCCGATTGCGACCAGTAAGCAGCTAAAAAATGGACCATTACGAGTGAAGATTGGGGCTTCTAGTCCGAAGATCGGCTGGTAACTACCAGCAGCTAAGCCGTACATGTATAAGATGATAGCTATTGGTAATAACAGTGCTACTTTTTGATACTGATTTAAGACGGCAATTATTGCTGTTGCACAAATTAATGCTGGAACATACCAAAGGTGAACTAGTCCACCTTCAAAAAGGGTGTTTAAAGGCGTGCTCAATAAAAATTGCCAATAACCCTCACGCTCAGCAAGATAACCTTGTTCAAGCAGGAGTGTTAAGTTGTAAGGTGCAAGTAGGTAAATAATACTCCAAAAAAACCACACTTTTAAAAGAGGTAAGCTATAACGTTTGAGTGTCTGTAACGGGGCGCTGATGAGTTTAGGCGCAATGAAATAACCCGCTAATAAAAAGAAGAGGGGGACTGCAAAGCGGCCCGCTTGGTTTAATACTAATGAGAGCCAAGGTTCGCCATTAAAAAGCGGGGTTGTTGAAAAGGGTTTTGCATGAATAGTAATAATCGCGATGAGCGCAATTATTCGCCCCCATTCTAAACTCATTATCTTGGTTGAAACAGTCGGTTGGCTTATCGTTTTCATGAAGTAATGCAATTAAAACTGAATTAAAGTAGGGCTGTCAGTATCCTGAATCCGCTTTAAATTACTAGTTTTATAAAACGCAAAAGTGATTGAAATGACGAGATAACGAAGAAGATGTGTCGAGTTGTGAGTGAAGTCGATTTTTCGCACAGCAGCATAATGTTAGTAAGGTCATATTATGCTGCGTTCCGTGGGGGCGATTAATTCGACTCGTCGATTAAGAGCTACAACTTATCGTTAAGGTTTTCCCCCATTCGGGTGGAAGCTGAGCCATTGCCTGATAGTTTTGGTGCTCATCAAAGGGGGATGTCAGTACCTCCATGAGTGATTCAATACGAGAATAGTCGCCTTGTTCTGCTTCTTGAATCGCGAGCTGTGCTAAGTAATTACGCAAGATAAACTTGGGGTTCGTCGCTAACATCTTGGTTAGTCGCTCTGCATCACTACTGCTTATATTTGTTTCATCTAGCTCTTGGATTACCCGTTGCTGGTATTGAGTAAGCCAAGTGGCTAATTGAGCCTGATTTTCATTGCTATGATACTTGTTGGTCGAAGAGGCAGCTAATAGAGCGGTGGTGTTTGAGGCAATATCTGTCACCGATATTGCTGACAATGTTCTAAAGAATAGCGTGTAATCTAGCTGCAGCGCGGTTAAGCAGTTAAATAAGTTTTTAAATAAATATCCATCTTGGTCGTTGTACGTTATCAGCCCTAATTTAGCACGCATGTTCTTGCTATAGGCGGTTTGTAGCTGGGGTTCAAAGGTATCTAAAATAGCGTTGGCCGCATCAGATTCAATCAGTGGAGAAAGGGCATAACCAAGCGCCGCTAAATTCCATAAGGCAATACTCGGCTGCTGGTTAAAGGCGTAACGACCCGAATAATCTGAATGGTTACAAATATAGTTGGGGTTATAGTCATCTAAAAAACCATAAGGGCCATAGTCAAACGTTAGCCCGAGAATCGACATATTATCGGTGTTCATGACACCATGAGCGAAGCCAACACTTTGCCAGTCGGCAATCAATGTCGCGGTCAACTCAATGATATTTTGATACATCGCAGCATAAGGAGCTGGGTGTGTTTGTAAATCAGGGAAGTGGTGTTCAATGACATAATCAGCTAATAGCTTTAAATCACCGTGTTTTTGAGTATAAAAAAGATACTCAAAATGGCCAAAGCGGATGTGGCTTTCAGCAACCCTTATCAAGGTCGCACCTTGCTCTACTTTTTCACGGTAAACCGGCGTTGTACTACTCAATATTGCTAGAGCATGGGTGGTTTTAATGCCAAGCCCTGCCATTGCCGCGCTAGCAAGGTACTCTCTAATACTTGAACGTAATACTGCGCGTCCGTCGCCCTGACGCGAATAGGGAGTAAGCCCTGAACCTTTTAAATGTAAATCCCATTTAGCCCCACTAGAAGTAACAACTTCCCCCAGTAACACGCCACGGCCATCGCCTAAATCTGGATTGTATTGACCAAACTGATGCCCGGTATATTTCATCGCAAGGGGGGTAAAACTAGGGTGGGGCAGGTTTCCCGTAAATATCTGTGCAAAGCGATCTGTGGCGACATCTTTCGTATTTAATTCGAGTAATTGGCACACATGAGGATTAAAGCTGACTAAAAATGGATCGTTTAAAGGCTGAGGGGTAACCGCCGTATAAAAAGAGGCCGGAAGTTGGCTAAAGCTATTATTAAAAACCAATTGATCAAGTGTACGAGCCATGGCAGCGAATCCTGTGCAGTCTGAAATAGGCTGGAATTCTCTAAAACAATTTACTTGCTGAATTATGTGCATGCAGGCGTTTTGTTGAAGAGAAGTACTAACAATAGCTATAAGGTAGCAATATTTCAGCCGCTAACAAGGGACAAAAAGTAGGGTTATCTTAGGTTCAATAACAATAACCCTTATTGTCTCAGCATTGTCTCAGCCTATTTTTTGGTGCTATACACTGAAAATAGCGGTGCTCTGCATCAGAAAATAGGTAATTGAGATTCTTTTTCACTGGCCGTTTTATCTTTAATCGTTGCGTCTGTCCTTTCCGCGGTGGACTTTTTCTTTGGTGCAAGATCAATTGCTTCAATATCAACCACTTTGGAACGATTCATAATGACTTTCCAGCGTTGGATGCGGACAGTATTATCTTCATCGGTTTCTTGGGTGATTAAATTGATCAAGTGGCGCTTTTCTACCGACTCTTTGGTGACTTGGCCGTCTTTGAGTTGGTAAATACGCTGAGATCCTTTTTCCATTAAACTCGCAACGACACGTAGGTCAAGCATGATCGATTCGCGTGTTTGTTCATAACCACTCAGGAACTTGATCGGTGACATTCGTGTTGTGCTTTTATAGTGCAGTACGGCTTCTTCGCGTTGAGACACTTTATGCTTACGCGCTTTACGTATTTCACTGTCGAGCTTACTGAACTGAGTGTATTCCAGCCATTCCAACTGACGGCCGATAAGATGCCCGCTATTGGCATCAAAAAATTGCTTACGCCACTTAGGTTTATTTTTTCGGACTAAGCGCCATAGCACTTGTTTTAAATCGTCTTTAAAGACTTCACGTGCAGCATAAATGAAAGACAGAACAACGATGAAAGAGGCGGTAATATCGCCCAGTACACCACGTGCTTTTATTAGCATTATGGTGACAAAAATCATCACAAAGCCAGCGGCAAAACCGGTCACGATTTTTTTCGTGTTGTTACCCAACTCGATGGTTTTTTCACTCATCGTGACAGGGTATTCGATCAAACGGCGTAATAAGCGCATTTTGTTCGACATACGAGTAGGATCTTGCAGCGCTTTATTGGAGTTATAATTGTGCTTGCTACGGTGCTCGGATTCTTTATTGCAGACATCAAGCAACATGTCGCGGATTTCATTGTAATCATTACCGCGGGGTAAATGTGCCACTAATGCGAGACAGCGCTGCTCGGTAAACCAAGAGAGATAATTGTCGATGTTTTCGTAGTATTTCAGCAGCTTTTTATCTGTAGGAATACTTCGGCGTAAACGCTTTAGGATACGCACTGTCAGCTGTGCGACTTCCTCTACTTCTTCAATGGTGCGTTCTTGCTTGTCGTCTAATAATTGCTCGGATGTTTTTTCTAACGCCAAGGCATATTGGTAAGCATAGAGGCTTAAGCTTAAGCGGTATTGTTCCGTGGATAATTTTCCACGGCTGGCTAAACGGCTATGAACCAGAGGAAGGTGGTTTACATCACTGTAGTAGGTACGTTTTCCATGAATTGCATTGTGGTAAAACTCGTCTTCACTCACGATTTTATCTGTGAGGCCAAGTTCACCAGGCACAAAAATATAGAAATCTAACTGTCGATTAGTTGTTTCTTGAATAACATGGGAAATCTTAAGTTTATGCCCATCTTTTTTTTCAACAGTGATCACGCTGACAATATACCTCTTGGAGTTTTTCTTATTCTAGTTGATTTAAGTGCCGTTTAGCAGTTGATTTTACAGATGTAAAACTCAATAGCATGAAATTTCATCAAAAATATTTCAGATTGGTCAGGCAGCAGTGTTTAACATCACGTATAATGCGCTCAGCAATACTATTGAAATTATTTACCCTGAGAGTGTCATAGAATGATTAGAATTGGACAATACAACACATTAGAAGTCGTCAAATTAGTAGATTTTGGCGTTTTTCTTGATGGTGGTGATGACTTTGGCAATATCCTACTGCCGAAATCCTCTGTCCCTGAGGGCACTCAATTAGGTGATAAGCTCGAAGTATTTATCTACTTTGACTCTAATGATGAGATTATCGCGACAACAACGCAGCCAAAAGCAAAAGTAGGCGACTTCGCACTATTACGTGTTGTAGGTACATGCGAAATTGGTGCATTTGTGGATTGGGGCCTAATGAAAGACTTGCTGGTTCCATTCAGCGAGCAACGCCGCCGTTTGGAAGTGGGCCAAGATGTGATGATCCGCATTTACACAGATAAAGCGTCTGGTCGTATCGTAGGTTCAACCAAGTTTAACCGTTTTCTTGATAAATCACCGGCAAACTACCAAGTTGGCCAAGAAGTGCGTGTAACAATTGCAGAAGTAACCGATCTTGGCTTTAAAGCGGTTATTGAAGGCGAGCACTGGGGTTTATTATTTAAGACCGAAGCATTTGGTAAACTGTTTATTGGCAAGAGCCTTAAAGTTTACATTAAAGAAATCCGCGAAGATGGCAAAATTAACCTGTCACTGCAAAAAGCAGGTAAAGCCGGTGTGGATGACTTAGCTGACAAAGTGATCGCGACACTGGGTAAAAAAGATGGCTTTATCCCACTGAGCGACAAATCATCACCAGATGAGATTTTCAAAGAATTCCGTACAAGCAAGGCATTGTTCAAAAAGACAATCGGTGGCTTGTACAAGAAAGGATTAATCGTGATTGAACGAGAAGGTATTCGTTTAACCAACAACGATTAATCAGACCTTGATGTTAAAAAGCGCGCTTACTTGAGAAAGTAAGCGCGCTTTTTTGTGTCGCCAGTTTGTGTGTTGAAACCGCCGCAGTTCCAATCCCCATTTTCACGCAGAGCTATCCACTGCAAAGGTCGACGGTGAGTATGTGAGATGTTACTTAGATGCAAAAAGAAGTATGCATAACACTTGTTTGTGATCTAAAAACTAGTCAAGTGTGCTTTTTATGTTATACATGTATGGGTATTTAGGCTTGTTCACATGATTAATAGAAACAAGTGGTTATAACATGATGGATGAGTGTTGTACCTGTACGGGTAATTTAATTATTACGTAAACTTAAAAGGACTTAATATGAATGCGTTAAAAAGCTCTGTAGTGGCAATAGCAGTAGCGATGGCTTGTACTGCAAATGTTCAAGCTGCTGATGTACCTGCTGGCGTAAAGTTAGCGAAAGTACAAGAAATTGTACGTGGTAACGGTGATGAAGTACCGACACTGGATCCGACGTTTTCGTCTGACACTGCAAGTTCACGCGTTATTCAAGACATGTTTGAAGGGCTTGTATCTGAAGGCCTAAATGGCGACGTAATCCCTGCGTTGGCTAAAAGCTGGGAAGTAGATGAGACGGGGATGGTTTACACTTACCACCTACGTGAAGATGCACTGTGGTCAAACGGTCAGCCAATCACCGCAAATGATTTTGAGTACAGTTTAAAGCGAGCAATAAATCCAGCAACGGCAGCACCGTATGCGTGGTATTTAACCATGGCCCGCTTTAAGAATGCAGAAGCCATCAATAAAGGCGAGAAATCGATTGATGAGTTGGGTGTTGAAGCCGTCGATGCTCGCACACTGAAAATTACCTTAGATCAGCCTGTTCCATACTTTACCAAAATGATGGTTCACCCATCGACATACCCAGTTTACAAAGACGTCGTTGAAAAGTATGGCGATAGCTGGACTAAGCCTGAACATATTGTGACTAGCAGTGCCTACAAACTGTCTAAGTGGGTATTGAATGAGCGTATTATTCTAGAGCGAAATGAGCGCTACTGGAATAACGATAAAACGGTTATCAATCAAGTTACTTACTTACCAATTCAAGATTTGACCGCTGAATATAATCGCTTCCGTACAGGTGAAATTGATATCACTTCGTCATTCCCGCTTGAGCAATATAAAGCGATTAAACAAGAACGCCCGAATGAATTGCTAACCATGCCTTCGCTAGGTACGTACTACTACTTGTTCAATATGGATAAAGCCCCATTTGATGATGCGCGTGTGCGTAAAGCGTTAGCATACTCAATTGATCGTAATGTTGTGACTAACATTATTCTTGGTCAAGGCCAGCTTCCTGCTTATGGCGTAACGCCACCATCAGTATCGGGCTTCGAAGCACCGAAACTCGCATGGGGTGAAATTAGCCAGAAAGAGCGTAATAAGAAAGCGAAAGAACTGCTAGCAGAGGCGGGCTATGGCCCAAGTAATCCACTTGAGTTTGAACTGGTTTACAACACCAGTGAATCACATAAAAAACTGGCGTTAGTTGTTTCTTCAATGTGGAAGAAAAACCTAGGCGTTAATGTTGAGCTAGCCAACCAAGAATGGAAAACTTTCCTAGAGAAACTGAGTGCGAAGGACTTTGAGTTGGCGCGTTATGCATGGGTAGGTGACTACAACGAAGCATCAACATTCTTGTCGTACTTTGAAAGTCACGGTATGAACTACTCTGGCTGGAGTAATATTGATTACGATAAAGCAATGGCAGGTGCGATTAAAGCCCCTAGCGATAACAAACGTAACCAGTTCTACCAGAAAGCTGAGCAGGTATTTGCAGAAGAGATGCCTGCAATTCCATTGTATTTCTATACACGTTCAGTGCTAAAACAAACAACAGTCGGTGGTTATTCAATTGAGAATGCTGGCGATGCACGCTTTACCCGTGATATGTATATCACACAGTAAATACACAGGTTAAGGCTAAATAGGCCATAGTTAACCAAATATGATTAAGATGAAAGCCGAGCAGAAATGTTCGGCTTTTTCTATTTAGGATAAAAGAGGAGAATTAATAACATTACCCTCCTCAAATCATGCCAACGCCTTAAGCGTAGTGACACACTTCCAAAGGCATTTAAAACTGAAAAGTGCAACAAACGCATTGTTAGGCGAATATCAATATTTAGCTTTTTCATCATGAAAACAGAAACTAATATTGCGAGGTGAATCCATATTACTTTTTATCTTCACTGCTGCTTTCAGTCCAATTTGTTACTGTTTGTTCTTATTTCACAGCAGGAAAAAGAACAATGAAATGGATGAAGGTTGGTGCTCTGGCTATAGCATCTTTAGTTATGCTGGGATGCCAGTCGAATGGTGATGGTCAATCCCAGGCTCAAGAAACCTACAATGAATCAGCTGCAGATCGTTATATGAGTCAGCTATACACTAAAGCTGAACGGATTATTGAACGAGAAGATGGTGTGATTAGCCGTAATGGCGATCAGATCACAATCTTACTCGATGGCGATCGAAGTTTTGATTACAACAGTGCGTACATTCGTAGCGATAGTCATAAAGTATTGAGTGCTTTATCTGCATTGATAGCAAAGAACGAAAAATCCAAAGTATTCATCGGTGGGCATACCGATAGCTTAGGCCGTGATGAGTACAACCGTTCATTATCCGATAAACGCGCGAAATCCGTTTCAAATTACCTAACATTACGCGGTGTTGATAAAGAACAAGTAAATACTTACGGTTTTGGTGAAGTGAGCCCAATTGCTGACAATGATACAGCCTCTGGCCGCCAGAAAAACCGCCGCATTGATATTCGAATCACCCCGAACCTCGATGAATTTTAGTCAATGTAATGCGGCTATAACATGTAGCCGCTAACTTCATATCAACGTACATTTAACTAGTCAAATCCATGACAATTTAATTGTTTTAGTCGTTATTATAGGGAAATAAAATGTCTGCAAATTCAGCAATGACTTGGGCGAGTTACTTTGTCAGTTTTGCTTTCTTTTTATCATTAGCATTGGGAATGATTGTGGCTCACGGATAGGTAAGTAGAGTCGAGGATACACCAGCCGATAGAATGTTTGAGTAAGTCAGAGTAAATAACGTAATTGAGGCAGTGTGTGTGATTACGATTAAAAGAAGAAAACACGATATAAAAAAACACCGCGATGAAATGTCATTTCTCGCGGTGTTTTTATTGGTGGGGCTAAAATTAATGGATGCGCTATGAACGGATTAGCTACAAACAGGGCAGCTTGGCTGCTTGCCTAATTTCATTTCTCGCCAATTCATCGACATGGCATCGAGCATCAAAATTTTACCCGTTAGTGGTGTTCCCATGTTTGCCACGACCTTAATGGCTTCCATCGCTTGAACAGCACCGACAATACCGACAACAGGTGACATGATTCCTGCTTCTACACAGGTTAATGCTTGTTGGCCAAATAAAGTACTTAGGCACTCATAACAAGGTTGATCGCCTTGGTAGGTATACACACTGATTTGACCTTCCATACGAATCGCCGCGCCAGAAATTAGCGGTGTTTTGGTTTGGAAGCATAAACGATTAAGTTGATTACGCGTATCGACATTATCACTACAATCAAGCACTAAGCTATGTTGTTCAATCAGCGTTAACAAAGCAGCATCGTCGAGACGCTTCGCAATGGTTTCAACATGCAAGTTGGGATTAATCGTTTCGAGGGCGCGTTTTGCTGAATCAACTTTTAGCTGACCCACAGTGCTATCGTTATGTAATACCTGACGCTGTAAGTTAGACACTTCAACTTTATCATCGTCAATAAGCGTGAGTTTGCCGACACCAGCAGCGGCAAGGTACTGCGTAGAGGCGCAACCTAAACCACCAGCACCAAGAATAAGCATGGATGATGCTTTGAGCGCTTCCTGACCCTCAAAATCAAACTGGCGCAGAATAATTTGACGGTTATAGCGAAGCATTTCTGCATCGGTTAATTCAACCACAGTAAATCCTATTAAACGTAACGTTTTAAATCATGGAATAAAGCGCATTGATGAAATACGCTCATTCAAAGTGAAGCGGTATAAGTACACCTAGTGCAAATTACTTAGTACATAGTGTGATTGAATAGCTCAATCGTCACGTCTTCACCCGCTTGAACACGACCACGTTCAAGTTCTAGCACAACAAAACAGTTAGCATGGTGCATAGAATTAAATGCGCCAGAACCTTGGTTGCCCGTTGTTGCGACTTCAACTTGACCGTTAGCGTTAATGCTGTAAATACCACGTTGGAAATCAGTACGGCCAGGGCGTTTTTTGAATAACGTTGTCGCTTTTGCTGTTAGGCGCTGTGGCGGTTGGTATTGCGTGTGGCCTGCAAGTTTAGCCAGCATAGGCTGCACTAATTGATACAGGGTCAGCATGGCTGAAACAGGGTTACCCGGTAAGCCACAGAACCAAGCATTATTGATGGTCCCGAATGCAAAAGGTTTGCCCGGCTTCATAGCTATTTTCCAGAAACCAATTTCACCTTGTTCATCTAAAATATCTTTGGTGTAGTCAGCTTCACCGACACTAACGCCGCCAGATGTTACCACTACATCGGCTTCAGTTGATGCTTTATGGAAAGCTTCACGCAGTTGTTCTGGGCTATCAGGAATAATACCAAGATCTAAAACATCACAGCCAAACTTCTCAAGTAAGGCACGAATACCGTAGCGGTTGCTGTCGTAGATTTGGCCAGCGGCGAGGGTTTCCCCTAATGGACGAAGTTCATCACCTGTCGAGAAGAAAGCCACTTTAGGGCGAACAAGTACGGAAACTGTAGCAATGCCCAAAGAGGCAAGCAGTGGCATTTCGCGAGCTGTGACGCGAGAGCCTTTAGCAACTACCACATCATTTAAGCGCACGTCGTCACCGATAGGGCGGACATTGTCGTTGGCTGGTGGCTTTATCAAGAAACGAATATTGTCGCCATCGACTTCGGTTTCTTCTTGCATGATGACGGCGTCAGCACCTTCTGGCATTTGGGCGCCAGTCATGATGCGAATACATTGGCCTGCTTGCCACTCACCCTCGAAAGGGATACCTGCAAAAGATTTACCCGCAAGGGTTAGGGTGTCTGTATTAGCCAGATCTGCGGTACGAACAGCGTAACCATCCATTGCTGAGTTAGCAAAAGGTGGAACGTTAATTGGTGAGCGAATATCTTCAGCAATCACATGGCCCATTGCATCGGGTAGGGCAATGGTGTTTTTTGCTTCAAGTGCTGTTACTTGAGCAAGCATTTTTTCAAGCGCAGTTTCGATAGGCATTAGGCCCGGAGTATCGCAACATCCCATAATCAGTCGTGTCCGTCGTTAGTGATGTACCCACAGAGCTAAATCGGTGGGACTAAATGATAAGTCTTGGCTTATTTTGTTATTAGGAAAAGAACATCAATATAGAACAATGATTTCTCTATTGATTCCTTCTGGGTTAATTATGACAAAAAATCTGACTATGCCCTATACCAAATATGGCTAAAATGTGGAATCTCTTGTTTTGTTAAGCTTATATATTGAGTCTCTTGAAGGGAAAACGTTTGCGAGTGTCTAAACACCTACTAATTACGAGGTGTAATTCTTCTCATTTGGCGGTATCCTTCGGGGCAGATTTAAGCACTGGCATTGTAAATTAGGCTATTTCGCATTTAGGCCTGAGCCAAGTGGAGGGAAAGAATGACAGCATTAAGTGAATCCGCACTGTTAGTGCGCGACGCCCTAGCGGCACGTGGCCTTGAAACTCCGATGACCGAGAAGAAGGTTAGTCGAGAAGAGAAAAAAGAGAAAATTGAATTCCATATGCGTGAGATCTTAGAGTTGCTCTCGCTAGATTTAAGCGATGATAGCTTGATGGAAACTCCGCATCGCATTGCGAAAATGTATGTCGATGAAGTTTTCTCTGGGCTAGATTATGCTAACTTCCCTAAAATTACCGTCATCGAAAATAAGATGAAGTGTGATGAAATGGTGCGGGTTAAAAACATTACCTTAACCAGTACTTGTGAGCACCACCTCGTGACTATCGATGGTAAAGCGACAGTGGCGTATATTCCGCGTGGTAAAATTATTGGTTTATCCAAGATTAACCGCATTGTGCGTTTCTTCGCACAGCGTCCACAAGTACAAGAGCGCTTAACGCAACAGATCTTAGTCGCTTTACAGACGTTACTGGAAAGTGATGACGTTGCAGTAACGATTGATGCAACGCATTACTGTGTGAAATCACGTGGTGTGATGGACGCAACCAGTGAAACGACCACCACTGCACTTGGCGGTATCTTCAAAAAGAACCCTGCAACACGTGCTGAGTTTCTCAACGGTATTCGTTAATCGCTAGCTATAGCGACAATCTCTAGAGATAAAAAATATCCAGATATAAAA
>NZ_NOIF01000126.1 GCF_002265265.1 Photobacterium sanguinicancri | reverse complement strand
ATTTACATATGAATGAATAAAAATAATACAGGCCTGCAAAGTGTGATTCGAGCCGCATAAAAGCGCCAGGTAATTGTTATGATTCCAATTTTGGGTAATTAGTTCTTACTGACGATCTTGTTGGTATTAACGAGTCACAGCAGTATTTAACTTGTGATCGCCACATATTAAAAGCTGATGGTTAATAAGCCTGCAATAAAAAGCTCAGACCATAAAAAGCCCAGCGAATAAGCTGGGCTTAAAGAAAATAGTGCCGAACTAGGTGTTAGTGATGCAACTGCTGATCAACTGCAACAGCTAGTGCGACGGTCGCACCCACCATAGGGTTATTGCCCATGCCGATGAATCCCATCATAGCTACGTGGGCTGGTACGGATGAACTCCCTGCGAATTGAGCATCGGCGTGCATGCGGCCCATGGTATCGGTTAGGCCGTAAGAAGCAGGGCCAGCTGCGACATTATCTGGGTGTAAGGTACGGCCTGTACCACCGCCTGATGCGACAGAGAAATACGGTTTTTGCTGGGCATTGCGTTCTGATTTGTAGATCCCCGCCACAGGGTGTTGGAAACGGGTTGGGTTGGTCGAGTTACCCGTAATGCTGACATCCACTTGTTCACGGTGCATGATCGCCACCCCTTCGCGTACATCGTCAGCCCCATAGCAAAGAATGTCACCGCGTAATTCGTTCGAGAAACGACGGCGGCTCACTTCGATTAATTCACCCGTATCGTAATTAAATTCGGTACGCACATAGGTAAAGCCATTAATGCGTGAGATCAGGTAAGCGGCATCTTTACCTAAACCGTTTAGGATCACTTTCAGTGGTGATTGACGGGCGCGGTTAGCGTTCATTGCAATTTTGATTGCCCCTTCCGCCGCTGCGAAAGACTCATGACCTGCCAAAAAAGCAAAACACTGGGTATTTTCATTCAATAAACGCGCCGCAAGAGCGCCATGGCCTAAACCTACTTTTCTCTGTGCAGCCACGCTGCCTGATTTACAAAAGGCTTGTAGCCCTTCGCCAATGGCAGTGGCGGCAGCTTCTGCAGTTAATACTTGGCGGTGTAGTGCAAGTGCAGTACCGAGGGTATAAGCATCACAGGCATTATCAAAAGCGATAGGCTGGGTGTCTAATACAATATCTTGTGGCGCAATCCCAAACGACAGGCAGTATTGTTTTGCCTCTTCTAACGACGACATGTTCATTTCTTGTAGGTATTGGTTAACTTGTGAATTCATGATGCAGCCCTCGTTATGCGTTGCGCGGATTGATAGTGGTAACAGCTTCGTTAAAGCGACCATAAACGCCTGTTGCATCGGACATGGCCTCTTCGGCTGACATGCCTTTTTCAACACTTGCCATCATTTTTCCGAGGTTGAGGTATTGGTAACCAATCACTTCGTTGTTGTCATCGAGTGCCAGTTTCGTTACGTAACCTTCGGCGAGTTCCATATAACGCACCCCTTTAGCGGATGTGGCGTAACTGGTACCGACTTGGCTGCGCTGGGTTTTACCTAAATCTTCCAGTGCTGCGCCAATTTCTAAGCCGTCTTCAGAGAATGCAGATTGGCTGCGGCCATAAACAAGTTGTAAGAAGATTTCACGCATGGCGACATTGATAGCATCGCAGACTAGGTCGGTATTGAGCGCTTCAAGCAGGGTCTTACCCGTCAGGATTTCTGCCGCCATTGAAGCCGAGTGGGTCATGCCCGAACAGCCAATGGTCTCGATGAGTGCTTCTTCGATGATGCCCTTTTTGATATTAAGGGTGAGCTTAGCCGCGCCTTGCTGTGGTGCGCATGTGCCCACGCCATGGCTTAAACCAGAGATGGCAATAACATCGGTTGGACGGATCATTCGGCCTTCAACAGGGATAGGCGCAGAGGGGTGTAAATCGCCACGTTGAACGGGGCACATAGATTGAATTTCAGAAGAGTATTGCATGGCGTTTTCCTTAAAATGTCAGGAAAACAAGTGGGGTTGGCATGTCATATCCCTACAGAAAAATACTACCAATTTGAACAAGCCGCTGATTGAATGCTGACGACAAAAGCAATATAAAATCGAGTCAAAACAATTGTCATTAGTGGTGCTAATAACAATAATTTTGATTAAGCGATAAGGGCTTTCATCCGTTACAAGGATCATGTGTTTGTTCAGATTGATATGAGCCACATCCGTCGCTCACCAACAGTTACACCTGTTTTCTTTTCTGTAGGAGTCATCAGCCACATGGCGGTTGTTACCAATCCCATCAATTATCAAATCATTTTTACTGAGTTAATTAACGGTATTGGTATGGTAGGTGGAACCCCATCACCTTTGCTAATCATGCTACTGCTAAAACATGATGTGCTGCAATCGACTTTTTAGACGCGTTTTCTCTATAAAACGGTTTCTTTAGTATGAAATTAGCATAAAAGCGTGATGAGCATCACGCCGTTTGCGTGAGAGAGATGGTGTGTAAATGGTAACTGCTGTTTGTTTTATTATTTTACTAAACCATGCAATTAGCATGGTTATTATTGGTTATAAGACACAAGACAAGCAGTCGCTTGCTAGCTTGATTAATGATACGGGGAAATATAAGCCCCGATTAAAAAATAATAATCATGTTGGCTAGAGGGTAGTATTAATGAATACTCCTAAACTGATCGCGATGGCTGTCGTTCTGACATCCGTCGTGGCTTGTGATGATGATGCTGTAGAAGACAGTACCAATCCTGTTGTTTCCGTTACAACTGAAGATACTAATGTTCCACCCGAGCAATCCCCTGAAAACCCACCAGCAGGTGATGAGTCTGACGGTGATGGCGGTGTGACGCCACCTCCAGCTGGTGGCGGGGAAGAACCACCACCGCCAACTGATGGTGAGGGCGGCGGAAGTGGTGGCGGTTCGGGGGGAGGAGATGATCCTGCTCCAGAGCCAGAGCCAGAGCCAGAGCCAGAGCCAGAGCCAGAGCCAGAGCCAGAGCCTAAAGTTGATATTGATGGTTTGTCTTTACCTGATTTAAGCCAATCTGGTGATTTCGAAACCTATGTCGATGGTCAACCCCAGTATTACACCCGCATTTCAGCCAGTTTTGGTAACGTTTCAGGCCAAGACAACACTCCCTTTGATAATCGAATAAAAAATGCAGGCGCTAACCTAGGTCGCGTCCTTTTTTATGATAAGCGTCTTTCTTTTAATAACACGGTTGCCTGTGCGTCTTGTCATCAGCAAGAGCATGGCTTTTCTGATCCTATGGTGTTTAGTGATGGTTTTGATGGCGGAAAAACAGGCCGTCATTCCATGAGCTTGTCTAATGCCGCTTACTATTCGCCAAGAAGTTTCTTTTGGGATGAAAGGGCTGATACGTTGGAAGATCAAGTGCTGATGCCTATTCAAGATGGCGTCGAAATGGGGATGAACTTACTCGATCTCGAAGTGAAGTTAGGACTAACCAGCTTTTATGGTCCGATGTTTAATGAAGCGTTTGGTGATGAAGCGATCACTAGCCATCGTATTGCAAAAGCATTAGCCCAATTTATTCGTGCCATGGTGAGTTATCAATCTAAGTATGATCGGGCATTTACTGTGGGAACGTGGAATGATCCCAAGTTTGAAGAGGTGTTCACCGAACAAGAAATGCTCGGGCTGCGCTTATTTTCTGGCGTGCCAGGCGATCGTAATGGCTCGTTAGGATGTGATACTTGCCATCATACATCAGCTCATACCGCAGATCAGGCGCATAACAATGGGTTAGACGGCAATAATGCACCCGACCAAGGGGCAGGTAATGGCTTCTTTAAAGTGCCTTCGCTACGCAATATCGCCGCCAGTCCACCTTACATGCATGATGGTCGTCTTGCGACCTTGATGGATGTGGTGGAGTTTTATAACAGTGGCGTGCAAGCACATCGTAATTTAGCCCCAGCATTACGTCGAAACGGTAGCCAATCGGGCCCACCAGTGCGCTTTAACCTCAGCCAAGAAGAGAAAGAAGCCTTGGTAGCCTTTATGGAAACATTAACCGATGACACCTTGCTGACGCATCCTATTTTTAGCGACCCATTTGAGGAATAACCTTACCTATCTTGCTGGCAATAAAAACAGTTTCCCTGCTTGCCGAGTCGATTAGCGACTCGGCTTTTTTTGCTTAATCAGCAATCAGCAATCAGCAATCAGCATGGCACAACTGTTTTCGGGTAACGTTAATGTCTGCTCATCAGGGTTAAAGCAGACACCTTGCTGCGCTAATATTTCTTGGTTCATCTTTGTTGGCACATTAATTTGGGTACTGTATTTGCCTTTATTGATTGCCACTAAGCCTTCATCATTACCGCGTGAAAACACCAAGAGATCTGGCGTTTGATGAAGTACTGTCATTGGCTTGCTTTGCATGCGGTTATGAAAGTGGATCATTTGCTGCAAGGTTGGGTTTTTCCAGCAATCGAACCAGCGTGGCTCACCGGATTTATTGTTAATGCCGCTGGTATCCAAATCTGAATAAATCAGAGGAACACCGCCATCACGCCCAAGAATGTAACAATAAGCTAAGCATTCAAGGTGTTCTGGCATGACTTGATCTAAGAAAACATCGTTATTCGGGATGTCATGGGTGATAGCAAAGGTAATGGCACGATCATGTGCTAAAGCTGACCCAAGCGAGTATGGATTTATCAAGCTAGCCATGGTGCTATCTGGTTTTGATAGTGTGTTTTTTAGGGTATGAAATAACGGAAAGTCGTACGCGCCCAAATACGTATTGGCTAGATAGGGCTGCAAGAATAACTCGTACTCTTCTTTCGTTGCGCCGCCATCGGTAATGATCTCGCCAAACACGTGGGTTTCACTGCTGATTTCATCGTCCCACACTTGGTGAAGGTGTTCGAGGGTCATGTGTTTAGCTGCATCAATACGGAAACCTTTTACGCCTAATTGTTTTAGCGCTTTTAGGTATTGCTTTTGTGCTTCGACCACTTTTTCTGTGTACTTTAGCGTGGGTAAACCAGGGTCACGATCGCCACTACTGATTCGGCCGTGCTGTACTTCCCATGGATCGGTCCAGTCTTTGATTGGAAAGGCCAAGACAAAATCTTTGTCGGTAAACAGTGGCTGATTTAAGTCGCCGAACAGGGTGAGCTCTCGGTAATGGTCAATATTTTCCTGATAATCAGCCAAGACATCAGTATTTGGGTAAATTAATGCTTCATTGATTTCTTCTTCGTTTGCCATGTGGTTAAAAACGACATCAACGTAAACATGGATATTCTCTGCCGACAGGGTATGAATCATTGTTTTAAAATCAAGCGTATTGCCCAGCTGGTTGTCGATTACGCGATAATCCTGCGGTTGGTAGCGTTGCCACCATGGCGTGCCATCTTCCGTTTTAAGTGATTTCATTGGCGGAGAAATGAGTACGGCTTTGAAGCCAGCTTCAGCAATCGTTGTTGCTTGTTCTTTAATACGGCAATAAGGCCAGTCAAACGCATGCAAGATAACGTTTGTTGCCTGCGAGTCAATGGCGTTGATTGGGTTTGAAATTGCTTTCATCGTAAAACAACCTTTTTAAATATTGGTTGAATAGTAATGCGAGTTTGTTTCAAAAGCCTCCTCTCTTTGATGAAATTAGAGGGTAGGAGTCGCAAGGATGAGACGCGATGAGGTAGATAACCCAAGGTGGACAGCTCATTATTACATCAGATATTTACTGAAAATTATGCAACTGGATATGCGGTCTAAGGCTGGTTTTATATAGTAATGCGGATATTTAAGAATGGAAATATGCTAGCTAGATAACATAACTGTCAATTATGTCGATAAATATAGCCGAGGTGGATGTTTTCAGGTGTATCTCAATACTACTCTGGTAAAGTGCAACTTAATAAAGCGCCCATAATAAAGTCACAAATATTGTGAGCGAAGTTCAAAAAATAGCCTAAATGAGAACGAGAAGTAAACATGTATTTTAACGCTGATTCCAATATTCAGCCATCACACTCATCAATGACAATTGGCGTGGTAGTTCCTTTACTTAGTGGTTTTTATTTAGGTGAAATCACCTCTAGTTTGCGTTTGATCGCTCAACAAAAAGGGGTGAATTTAATTCTTATTCGAAGTGGTGGCTTTGACGATTACAGTCATCCTTTAGCGTTCGATCATCTCGATGGTCTTTTTACTATCTTAGATTCAGCCTCTCCTCAATTACTTCAACTCGCCATAGAGAAAGGCATCAAGGTTATGTCCCTTGGTTACACTTACTCAGGGCTTGATGTGGAAACGATCTGCAGTGACCAAAAGCAAGGTATTGAAGCGGCTTTTAATCATCTTGTAAAACTTGACCACAGAAAGATTGGTTTTTGTGGCAATTTAGCCGTGAAAGATATTCAAATTCGTTTCAAAGCTTATCAAGAACGATGTGAATATTGGGCTATTAATGCCCAATCGGATTGGATCTTTGCTGTTGAAGAGGCGACCTTACCTGGTGGGCGTGATGCGGGTCGTCAGTTTGTTGCGCGTAATTCCGATTGCACCGCAATTATCTGTGCGACGGATTACAATGCGGTAGGGTTGATAGAGCAATTAAAAACGGTAAATATTTCAGCCCCTGAGCAGCTAGCTGTTGTGAGTGTTGATAATACATTACTTGGCGCACGTTTCGCCCCGGCTTTGACCACGATTGATCAACAACTAGAGCATCTTGTCGATCGGGCGTTAAGCCGTTTGATTGAGCGCATAGAAGGTGGGGCTTATCAGGCTAATGAAATAGTCATCCCCCAGCAGTTGATAGTGCGTGACTCGTGTGGTTCACCACAGAATGAAAAGTGCTCTTATGACAATATCAACAATGTGCGTCAACAGCTGTTAGATGATTTAGCCAATCGACCAGAAGCGGTGCATGAATCATTCTTCAATCTTGCCCAGCATGGCTTTCATTCTTTGCTAAACTTACCGAGCGTTTATGAAGTATCGCTAAAGTGGGCATCGTTTGCATTGAACTATCATGCTAATGGGCAAGATAACTTATATGTAACGCAGGGTTGTGCGATGGGTGAAGAGGCGTTGCACGGCAAAGATATCGCCCAACATGCATTCTCATTGGCACAATACCCACCGAATAAACTTTATAACTACACCTTACCTGACCCCTACCTTATTACCTTACTTCCTATACCCGAAGAGTCGAATGGCTTATGTGGCGTTGTCGCTGTGGTTGATGATTTGCATTCTTCTTCTAGTGCAAGTGGATACAGCATGTTTAATAACTATTTAGATATGTTATCGCTGTTTATTGAGCGTGATGCCTTGATTGAATCGGTGAAGTTGCGTGAGAAAAAAGCCAAGGATATGGCGACTAAAATTCGACATTTGGCTTATTACGATACGTTGACTGGTATTCCTAACCGTATCATGGTGAAAGAGCAGCTCGAACGTCATATTCAACAGCGGCCTCGTGTCCCTCACGCTGTGATGCTGATGGATCTTGATCGGTTTAAGTTCGTTAATGATACCTATGGCCATGATGTTGGTGATGCGCTTCTTCAGCATGTCTCTGCGGCCTTACGACGAGTGAGTCGCCGCAATGATATGTTGGCGCGATTAGGGGGGGATGAGTTTTTATTTTTTTGTGATGTATCTACAGACTCAGAAGCTTTGCTGCTTGCGAATCGAATATTAGCGGAAGTGGAAATACCGTTCTTGTTTAAAGGCTTAGAACTCACCACCCAGGGGAGTATTGGTATTGCTTTTTACCCTCAAGATGGCGCAACAGCGGATGATCTGATTAAAAAAGCGGATATTGCAATGTATCGCGCTAAGCGACATAGTTCGGTGAACGCGATGCTATATGATTGTTCAATGGATTCTGATGTGCAGCTACAAGCAACATTAGAGCAACTGCTGCGTCAGGCAATTGAAAATGAAGATCTTAGCGTGCATTTTCAACCGCAATATAACCCATACACAGGTAAGATCTATGGTGTAGAAAGCTTGGCGCGGTGGTATTCACCGACATTAGGGCATATTAGCCCCGTTACTTTTATTGCTGTGGCTGAAGAGAGCGGCTTGATTTACAAGCTGGGTGAGCTAGTGACGCGTAAATCGGTACGGGAGCATGTGCGTTGGTCTGCGATGTACCCCAATCACATATTAAAGCTGTCGATCAATGTGAGTCCGGGTCAGTTGATGCGTCCCTATTTCGCTGATGATTACATCGGTCTTATTTTGCAAGAGGGCGGTAACCCTAAAAACATTATTATTGAAATCACGGAAACGGCGGCGATCACAGACCTTGAACAGTGCGTCGCGGTCTTAAACAAGTTTATTGATGTCGGTTTTGAGATTGCACTCGATGATTTTGGTACTGGCTATTCATCCCTATCACTGCTTAAGCAGCTTCCACTGAAATACGTCAAAATAGATCGTTCATTTATTATGGATATCGATACCGATCAGTCGAGTAACGATATTGTGCGATCCATTGTGATGATGTGCCATTCTTTTGGGTATTGCACCTTGGCGGAAGGTGTTGAAACGCCAGCGCAAATTGAACGGGTAAAAGAACTAGGCTGTAACCTCATTCAAGGGTATGTGTATAGCCGTCCACTGCCTGTAGAAGAGCTTGATTTATTGTTACAGCGTGAATATAACCAGATCTAGTTAAACGGGGTCATCTATCCCTATCTGTGCTGCACCTTCACACAATGAAAGATTTTTGTACTACCGAGTCTGATATTAGTCACAGCTTCTGCGGCTAGGTGTCTTTTTTTACTCCTAAAGTGTCTACATTCCTGTTCATCGCACTACTACATAGCAACTTCTACCTACCCTACATAATAAGCGAAGATTGCTGGTGGCGTGGTATCCCCAACTTATCCTTGTTAATCATTGTATAGAGATACCCAATATGCCGAATAAACCGTTACTGTTAGCTATGGCTGTTTCAGCAAGCTTATTTGCTACTTCTGCTCAGGCAGATGTCATTTTGCATGCCTTTAACTGGAAATATAGTGATATTACTGCGAATGCGAGCGCGATTGCGCAAGCTGGCTACAAGAAAGTATTAGTTGCCCCTGCAATGAAATCATCAGGCAAAGAGTGGTGGGCGCGCTACCAGCCTCAAGATTTACGTTTAATTGATTCAGAACTCGGTAACAAAGAAGATTTAGAAGCCTTAATTTCAGCACTGAAAGCACAAGGTGTCGAAGTGTACGCTGATGTTGTTTTAAACCACATGGCCAATGAAAGTTGGAAGCGTAAAGATCTTAACTACCCAGGGAAAGAGTTACTGGACGCCTATAGTCAAAATGCCGCTTACTACAATCGTCAGACATTATTTGGCGATTTATCAAAGGGGCTGTTTTCAGAGAATGACTTCCACCCTGCGGGTTGTATCAGTGATTGGGATAGCCCTGGTGATGTACAGTACTGGCGTTTATGTGGCGCTGACGGTGATACAGGGTTGCCTGATTTAGATCCTCGAGAGTGGGTTGTACAACAACAGAAAAATTATTTATTGGCATTGAAAAAAATGGGGATTAAAGGATTTCGCATCGATGCCGTCAAGCACATGAGCCCGTATCAGATTGATCAGATCTTTAGCCCTGAGATCACACAAGGGATGCACGTTTTTGGTGAGGTGATCACCAGCGGCGGTAAAGGAAATAGTAGCTATGATAAATTTTTAGCGCCGTATTTGAACAATACTAATCATGGAGCGTATGACTTCCCGCTTTTTTCTTCGATTCGCTCTGCATTTTCGTATGGCGGTGGGATGAATTACCTACAAGATCCGCAAGCTTATGGTCAAGCATTACCGGATAACCGCGCTATTACGTTTACCATTACACACGACATTCCGACCAA
Source organism: Photobacterium sanguinicancri (assembly GCF_002265265.1). GTDB lineage: Bacteria > Pseudomonadota > Gammaproteobacteria > Enterobacterales > Vibrionaceae > Photobacterium > Photobacterium sanguinicancri. Next base: position 5,428 of record NZ_NOIF01000126.1, on the reverse strand, counting down.
CGACGGATTCCGCTATCAAATCATGGATGCTGGCGATGAGAAGTTAGCCTATAGCTATATCTTAGGTAAAGATGGTGGCACGCCATTAGTGTACAGCGATGATTTACCTGATAACGAAGATAAAGATAACGGTCGCTGGGCTGATGTTTGGAACCGTTCAGACATGGTGAAGATGGTTGGCTTTCATAACGCCATGCAGGGTAAGACCATGGAAGTGATGTTCAGCGATAAATGCATGTTGATTTTTAAACGTGAAAAAGCAGGGATTGTTGGCATTAATAAATGTGGTGAAGCTCGTTCACATACCGTAGACACGTCACGATATGAATTAAATTGGCATCAAGCTTACCGTGATGTGTTAAGTGGTGATTCAGAGACAATTACATCACGCTATCATACCTTCACTATTCCAGCTCGAACCGCAAAAATGATGAAAATTTAACCTAGGTTTAGTTTCTAACACCAGTTAGTTACATTTTTTTTCGTTTTTTTTTAATAAAGCCTTGGTGCATGCGCCAAGGCTTTTTTGATCTATTCGTTGTGCCAATAATGCAGATGTTAATTCTATGTGTCGCCTTGTTAGGCAAGGGTTCTCACCCGAATATATTGGCTGTTGTCTTTTTTCAGGAACATATAAAGCACTATATTTGTTACAGCACTAAACATTTTGATTCTGGGGTATGTTCTGGGGTTATTGATGATTGCACTGGTTATTCTTCTTAAATGTCCGATAATTATTTAGTGTGCAAAGTATGATATCTTAATGTGAGCACGCATTAATGTGCTGCATGGAATGGATAATAAATAAGGAATGTTTATATGCGAAAGCTACTCGCGACTTCAATACTCTTAGCATCAGCCTCTTTTTCGGTTTCTGCCGAAGAGTGTGGCAAGGTAACTATTGCTGATATGAATTGGAACTCAGCAACCCTCATCGCTCATCTAGACCAATTTATTCTCGATAAAGGTTACGGCTGTGATGCCGAGCTTGTTCCTGGCGATACTATGCCAACAGGTACTTCCATGATTGAAAAAGGCGAACCCGATATTGCGCCTGAGATGTGGAGTAACTCGATGAAAGAAGCGCTCGATCGTGGTGCGAAGGAAGGTCGACTTCAATTTGCGGGCTCAATATTTAACGAAGGTGGAGAAGAAGGTTTTTGGGTTCCAGCTTATATGGTCGAGAAAAACCCCTCTTTAGCAACCATTGAAGGTGTTATTGCTAACGCGAAACTTTTTGAGCACCCAGAAGACAAATCTAAATCAGCATTTATGAGTTGCCCAGCGGGTTGGAACTGTCAGATCACAGCAGGCAACCTCTTTAACTCAATGAAGCTTGAAGATGCAGGTTTTGAACTGATTGATCCAGGTTCAGGTGCAGGCCTTTCAGGTTCAATTGCTAAAGCCTATGAGCGCAAAGAAGGTTGGTTTGGTTATTACTGGGCCCCAACGGCTGTTTTAGGTAAATATAAAATGGTTAAGGTTGATTTTGGTTCTGGTATAGATGAAGAGCACTTCCGTAGCTGTATCACCAAAGAAGAATGTCTAGACCCTAAAACAACCATGTACCCACCATCACCAGTTGATACTGTGGTAACAACGTCATTCTCTAAACGTTCACCAGAAGCGATGAGTTACTTAAATGCGCGTTCTTTCAGTAATGCACAAATGAATGAGATTTTGGCATGGATGGAAGAGTACCAAGCCGATGGTGAAATCGCGACGGAGCATTTCTTAAAAGAATACCCACAAACATGGACAACATGGGTATCACCAACGGTAGCTGAAAAAATCAAAAAGGCTTTATCTGAGCTTTAATTATGGTTATAGCCCGTCACGATGACGGGCTTTTTGTATTTAATACATACTCAAGGATTGATGTTGTATGTCTGAACAATCTTGGTTAAGTGAAATTCCGCAGTTGGATCGACACCAACTGCTTGATATTCGAAAAACGTTGGATGGCGCATATCGTGCATTTTCGCGTGAATATGGCGATGCGATAGAAGCGGTATTTGATCCGCTATTAACTTTTCTTATTTGGTTTGAAAAATTATTGCTGGGCACACCTTGGTGGCTAGTGATTGCTGTATTAGCAGGGCTTGCTTATGCTGCGAGTCGTTCTTGGAAGTTAACTCTGGGCGTTGTTGTTGCCTTCTTCTTAATTGGCTTTTTTGGTATGTGGGATAACACCATGCGTACCATGAGCATTATCTTAGTCTCCACCTTTGTAGCGATAGGGCTCGGGATCCCCATTGGGATAGCCATGGCTCGCTCTAATCGTGTGCAGTCGTTTGTTACCCCGCTTCTCGATATTATGCAAACCATGCCAGCGTTTGTGTATTTGATCCCTGTGGTGATGCTATTAGGTATAGGTAAAATTCCAGGTGTGATTGCTGTTGTGATTTACGCCATTCCGCCTGTGATCCGTTTGACTAATTTAGGCATTCGATTAGTTGATAAAGAAGTGTTAGAAGCGGCAACCGCTTACGGAGCCAGTCCAACTCAACGTTTGTTTGGGGTGCAGCTACCTCTCGCGATGCCCAACATCATGGCTGGTATTAACCAAACTATTATGATGGCACTGGCGATGGTGGTGATTGCATCTATGATTGGTGTTAAAGGGTTAGGTCAGCCAGTACTTAAATCCATTACGAACCAATACTTCACATTAGGATTACTCAACGGGTTAGCCATTGTGGCACTTGCCGTTATTTTTGACCGTGTAACGCAAAGCTACGCGAAACGCACTCAGCAGCACCTTGGAGGGCATGATCATGGATAAGACGACACAAACCCCACTGATCAGTGTGAAAAACTTATACAAAGTCTTTGGCCCAAATGACAAAAAGGTACTTGAGCAAGTTAAAGCGGGCAAATCGAAAGACGATATTCTAGCGGATACAGGTCACACCGTTGGTTTGAATGACATTAATTTGGATGTTTACCCTGGTGAGATTTTTGTTGTAATGGGTCTATCTGGCTCGGGTAAATCAACCTTGATACGTCACTTTAACCGCTTAATTGAACCGACAGCGGGTGAGATCGTAGTACAAGGTGATGATGTCATGACCTTAAACAGCAAAGACTTACAAACTTTCCGTCGCCATAAAATGTCGATGGTGTTTCAACGCTTTGGTTTGATGCCACATCGTACGGTATTGGAAAACATCTGTTATGGCTTACACATCCAAGGTGTGCCAAAAGACGAACGTCAACAGCGTGCAATGGAGTGGCTGGAGACGGTCGGCCTAACAGGCTATCAAAATCAATATCCCGCTCAGCTTTCTGGTGGTCAGCAACAACGTGTTGGTCTTGCCCGTGCTTTGTGTACTGATGCTGATATTTTGCTGATGGATGAAGCATTTTCGGCCTTGGATCCACTGATCAGAAGCGAAATGCAGGACCAGCTGATTGAGCTGCAAGAAAAGCTCCATAAAACTATCGTGTTTATTACTCACGACTTAGACGAAGCACTTCGCCTAGGGGACCGTATTGCGATATTGCGTGATGGTGTGCTTGTACAGCAAGGTCGTCCGGTTGATATTCTGCTCAACCCTGCAGATGATTACGTAGAAGCCTTTGTTAAAGACGTTAACCGCGCGCGTGCATTAACGGTAGAAACTGTGATGAAACCGCAGGTTGTCCGTATTTCCGCTGAAACAATTGGTGAGGCGGTTGCAGAAATGCGTAAAGCGAAAGATGACTATGGTTACTACGTGAATGATGATGGTTACCAAGGTGTAATTACCCAAGAGACATTAGAAAGTGTCGATAAGGCGGATTACAGTAAAGCAATCGATGCGTCGTTACTTGAGGATGTACCCGCTATTCAAAGTGATGCGATGCTTGAAGCGGTTATCCCTGAAACCTTAGATAACGATCACCCGCTGCCAGTCCTGAATGCCGAAGGGGACGTTGAAGGCCGTTTATCGCGCTCTACATTAGCAGAAGTGCTCAGTGAGCACAGTAGTGCTGAGGGGAGTGATGAAAAAAAGTCGGCAACGAATAAGTCTTTAGCCGCTTAAGTTGATGGCTGACAGACGGAACATACAATAAAACGAAAAAAGCACACGAAAGTGTGCTTTTTAGTTTGAATCGATGTTTATAAGCAGCTGATACGGAATGAGTCATCTAGCGCCAGAGGAAGAACTAACGTACTAAATTGCATCTGTTTAGATTGAGTACACATCGCATTTCTAGCCGCTTCATCATTAACATACTTATTTAAATATTCAGCGTTTAGCACCGCTTTTCCATTTTGAATAAATGGATTAAGTAAATGACACTCGTTATATTCAGTGCATGATTCATTAATTGCAAAGTCATAGTAATCAACCAATTCAATGATTTGGTCTAGATCATTTTTAAGGCCGATAGAAAGACTCAGTTGGTGTGACGTATTAGCAACAGCACGATTATAAGCTAGTTGGTCTGTATTGGTTAAGTTAATGCCAGTGCTATTGGTATAACCATCCATGTTATCGAGTTCGACACCATCACAACCTTTTTCTTTAGCTAGTTCTAATCGCTTAGTCATGATCGAAATAACATTCTTCGAACGGATATCTAACCAACGTTCACCCGGCCAGCCATCAAGGTTATTACCTAAATCACTTTCTTTGAATTCCTTTGCATCTGGTCGCCAATCTTCATAAGACCCTGCAGAAAAATAACAAATAACTTTCTTACCTGACTGTTGGAGACCTTGAATTAAATCTGTTGATGAATCAAATAAATCAATGTTGTAGATGTCTACATTATAAGAGGTATTAACTGTACCGCTGAGCTGCCATTGCCAGGTTGTTAATGGACCCGGACGGTACCAACTTCCATTAGTGATTGGCTCTACATTTGGGTCGAGTTCTGGCACATCAACGACAGGAGGGGTAACCGGAGGCGTTGGTTGACCCGTTGGTGGCGTAACAGGAGAGCTCCCTGAGGACTTGTCGTTGTTTTCTGCTTGCTCTGATCCAGAGTTACAACCAGCAAGTAGTAGAGATGAAACCAATACAGCAGATAATAATCGCATAAGCTCTCATAATATGTATTATCTATTAAGAATAGATATGTAGACTTGAGTTCTATATACACAGATTTAGTCAGCCATAATGAAATATCATAGACTGGTTGTTTGTATATATTTAATGACGGTTAAGCTTTATATGTTGTTGCTATTAATGATTATTTAAAAATAGGTGGACATAAAATAAATCGACAATGTTAATTTATTTACATTGAAAAGTGCTAATTAATAAAATTGCATATTAATATGGGTGGTCGTGTTTACCTAACGTTTTACGCTGCTATTTTAATCAACTTTGTTACTTGATTTCAATATGCAATGATTTTAATGGAGAGTATTTAACAGAACCATGACAAGAAAATAAAGCAGTAAATATGATGAGTGTAGGTTTGTTTTTAATTC
>NZ_NOIF01000125.1 GCF_002265265.1 Photobacterium sanguinicancri | reverse complement strand
CAAATAATTTCTAATCGAAAGGCTTATTTAGCCCATGATTTAAATTGGTTGATCAGACCATTAGTTGAACTATCGTGGCTAACCACAGCTTCGCTATTGGTTAGTTCAGGCAGAATTTGATTTGCTAATTGCTTACCTAACTCAACGCCCCACTGATCAAAGCTGAAGATGTTCCAGATAACACCCTGTGCAAAGATTTTGTGTTCATACATTGCAATCAAAGAACCCAATACGCGAGGTGTCACTTGCTTAACAAGAATGGAGTTCGTTGGACGGTTACCTTCAAACACTTTAAATGACACTAAATCTTTCACGTCATCCAGTGATTTACCAGCGGCTACAAATTCAGCTTCAACTTGTTCTTTGCTCTTACCAAACGCCAGTGCTTCAGTTTGGGCGAAGAAGTTTGCCATTAGTTTCGGATGGTGATCGCTGATTGGATTGTGGCTCACTGCTGGCGCAATAAAATCACAAGGAATTAGCTTAGTACCTTGGTGGATTAGCTGGTAGAAAGCATGTTGGCCGTTAGTACCCGGCTCACCCCAAATGATAGGACCTGTTTGGTAATCAACTGGGTTGCCACCACGATCGACGCATTTACCGTTCGATTCCATGTTACCTTGCTGGAAGTATGCAGCAAAGCGGTGCATGTACTGATCGTAAGGCAGGATAGCTTCAGATTCAGCACCGTGGAAGTTGTTGTACCAAATACCGATTAACGCCAAGATAACTGGGATATTTTGCTCTGCAGGTGTTTCTGCAAAGTGTTTATCCATTGCATGAGCACCTTCTAATAACTCAACAAAGTTATCAAAGCCAACCGCTAACGAAATAGATAAACCGATCGCTGAACATAGCGAGTAACGACCACCAACCCAATCCCAGAATTCGAACATGTTGTCGGTATCAATACCAAACTCAGCAACAGAAGTTGCATTAGTTGATAGAGCCGCAAAGTGCTTAGCTACATGTGCTGAATCTTGCGCTGTTGCTAGGAACCAATCACGAGCAGAGTGCGCATTGGTCATCGTTTCTTGCGTTGTAAATGTTTTCGACGCAATCAGGAATAGTGTTGTTTCAGGGTTTAAACCTTTTAATGTTTCCGCAATGTGCGTGCCATCAACGTTTGAGACAAAGTGCATGTTCAAGCGTGTTTTGTATGCCGCAAGCGCTTCAGCCACCATGTATGGGCCTAAGTCTGAACCACCGATACCAATGTTCACCACGTCGGTAATTTCTTTACCTGTGTAGCCTTTCCATTCACCATCAACGATACGTGCCGTGAAAGCTTTCATCTTATCCAGAACCGCATTAACACCTGGCATTACGTCTTGGCCATCAACCATGATCGGGGTATTGCTACGGTTGCGCAATGCCGCGTGTAGTACCGCACGATCTTCAGTTTGGTTGATTTTCTCACCGCTGAATAGTTCGGCAATCGCCGCTTTCAGCTCAGTTTGATCAGCAAGATCGAACAACTTCGCTAGCGTTTCTTCTGTGATTAAGTTCTTTGAGTAATCAAGCAGAATATCTGAACCGAACTCGGTAGAAAACTTAGTAAAACGTTCGCTATCGTTAGCAAACAACTCACTCAGTTGTAAATCTTGTGCTTGTTCAAAATGCGCAGTCAGTGCTTGCCACGCAGGCGTTTTTGTTGGATTGATGTTTTTCAACATGGTGAAAATTCCTGATTTTTTTATGTTTAATCCATTAGCTATTCGGTGTGACTCACTAATGGACCCCCGATAAAGTAGAATGTTATAAATATGTAGTCTTGTTCATGACTATCTTTATGTAATATTACAACGTTTCGTCAATTATGACGCTAAGGTATAGCTATCTGCATTGCGTCAGGTCACGAAATTTAAGACTTATCATCATGACCAAATGAAACCAGTTGTCCATTAATCTACCGCTGATTGCACCAGAGCTTTACTACGAAGGCAAGTATTATGTGGTTCCAAAAAATCATTCAACTTTCAGCCCAGTCACGAGGCTTTCATTTAGTGACAACTGAAATTGAGCAACAACTTACAGAATTATCGTCTATTTCGATTGGCCTTGCGCACCTCTTCATTCAACATACATCCGCTAGCCTAACGATTAACGAAAATGCCGATCCGACAGTTCGTCACGATATGGAAGCCCACTTCAATCGCTTTGTCCCTGAGCGCGCGCCGTATTACCAACACACCTATGAAGGCGATGATGATATGCCTGCTCATATTAAAGCGTCTTTACTGGGCAATAGCATTACTCTGCCGATTAATCAGGGTCGTTTTACGCTCGGAACATGGCAAGGTATTTATTTAGGTGAGCACCGTGATCATGGTGGGAAGCGCAGCGTTGTCGTCACAATTCAAGGGCAATAAAAAAGCGAGCTCTTAGGCTCGCTTTCACTTGATACTGTCTGTCAGATTAAAATGGCTGGTTCACCATAACGCGGAACATGCTTTCTTCGCTGCCCCAAGCCATTTCCGTCCGAACCACAATACCTTCAACTTGGAAACGAACAGCGCCACCGGCACTCCATTTCATGTCTTTATGCAATTCCAACAAGTTGTACTCATCAGCAACACGTCCTACATCGGCAAAAGCAACCCACTGCCACCAAGGCACGTCATACCAATTGAAAATTGGCCAATCGCCAAGCGGCTGCCAATCAGGTAAGACTCGGTATTCCATGCTGTAGCTCATGGCTGAGCGACCAACATAGCGGTTACTTTGGAAACTACGTAAACGGTATAAACCACCCAGGCTATTAGCCGCAAACTCAGGCGGGCGGTTATAAGTTACTTGCCCATTAATGGTTTCGGTTTGATTCCATGTCGGGGTATCCGCCGTATAGACATTAAAAGCAAAGACCTGTTGGTCAAGCAATTCCCCCAAAGGGCCCATATCCCAGAACCAACTTTGGCTCGCTTCCCACGTTACCCAGCTTGCGCGATCTGAGCTACCCGGATCGACCGTTAAGGTAAACTGACTACGACTACCATCTGTTGGGTTACGGCTATTATTGCGGTTATCCCAATCAAGCCGCGTTTCTAAGCCATAGACATGATCGCTATTGTTGGCTTTCGGCTGTTCGGGAAAAAGTGAGCCGTTAGCAAATTGGCGACTTTTATAGAAAGGACGAAACTCAATTGAAGTCACCCCACTTTCCCAGGGTACGCTACCGGTTATTTCGCGGTTCGGACGTAATGCGGCCATTAACCCTTGGGATTTAGCGGCGCCAAACGGCAAGATGTAACGTGCGGTTATGCGGTAATCATCTTCACGGGCATCAGCAATAATGACATCTTCAATCGAGGAATCATTAGAGGTTCCTTCCCCGACAAAGTATTCAAACTTTTTATACGATGCGGAGTACAGCTCAAGACCAAACAACCATCGGCTATCCATTGAAAATGCATAGTTATAGGCGCCAAAATATGAAATCCAAGTGCCTTTATCACTCATCAAGCCTGCACCGATCACTGACGCCTGAGGTTGACCTGCACCTTTGATCAGCCCTGCTACACCTACCGATAAGCCCATGGAATCCGTCGAAAAAGCAAAAGGGACAACATTAATATCAGGTTCGTATTCAGGCCATGCTTGCTCGGTTGCTAGAGCCGAGTTCACACTTGCAGCGAACAAAAGACTAAAAGGGATAGCTAACTTTTTCAAAAAAAATCCATTCGATTACTGTGCGCTCGCCTAGATATAGGCCATAGCAACACGCGGTGTTAATTTGGTAACGAGTTCGTAAGCAATAGTACCCACATACTCCGCAACGATTTCAGCAGGTAATCCTTGCCCCCACAAAATCGCTTCATCACCGACTTTATCATTGCATTCAGGCCCAAGATCAACCGTTAGCATGTCCATAGAAACACGCCCAGCCATTGGCACAATACGACCGTTCACTAAAACAGGTGTGCCATTTGGTGCCGAACGTGGATAACCATCGCCATAACCAATCGCAATAACACCCACTTTCGTATCTCGTGCGCTTACCCACGTACCGCCATAGCCAACAGCTTCGCCTTTCTTTACATCACGTACTGCAATCAGCGAAGAAGTAAGCGTCATCACGGGCTTCATTGAAAAAGCATCGGCATTACGCTCAGGCTCAACAAACGGTGACACACCGTACATGATAATCCCTGGACGAATCCACTCGAGTTGGCTATCTGGCCACGCTAATGTCCCTGCAGAGGCTGCCAGCGAACGTTCACCCGCACAGCCAGCGGTTAGACTCAAGAAGGTATCCAACTGCTCTGCAGTAACTGGGCTAGCTGAATCATCGGCACAACCAAAGTGACTCATGTAGCGCAGCGGTTTGGCGACATTTTCGCACGCATGCAAGCGAGTCACAAAATCATCAAACTGCTCAGGCCTAACACCTAAGCGGTGCATACCACTGTCGATTTTAAGCCATACCACAACAGGCATTTCAAGCTCAGTATCTTCGAGCGCAGCCAGTTGTTCAACACTGTGTACTACGGTATGAATATTATTGGTAACTAAAACAGGCAGATCGGATGCGCTGTAAAAACCTTCCAATAATAAAATAGGTTTAACGACCCCACCGGCTCGCAACGTTAGCGCTTCTTCAATACGCGCAACGCCAAAACCATCAACATCCGCCAAATGTTGTGCGACTGGCAACAGGCCATGACCGTAAGCATTCGCTTTAACCACCGCCAACATTTTACTGTTCGGGGCTTTCTGGCGCAGTTGAGCAATATTGTGCTGCAGCGCATCTGTACTGATATAGGCGGTAGCCGCTTTCATCGCGAGTTCCTAGTGATGTGGTTATTATTCTTCGTCAAACGCAGGGCCTGCGTAATTATCAAAACGTGAAAACTGCCCTTGGAAAGTCAGTCGCACAGAACCGATAGGACCGTTACGCTGCTTACCAATAATAATTTCGGCGATACCTTTAAGCGCACTCTCTTCGTGATAAACCTCATCACGGTAGATGAACATGATTAAATCGGCATCCTGCTCGATAGCACCTGATTCACGCAAGTCTGAGTTAATCGGGCGTTTATCGGCACGTTGCTCCAAGGAACGGTTAAGCTGAGACAATGCAACAACAGGCACATTAAGCTCTTTTGCCAACGCTTTCAACGAGCGTGAAATCTCTGAGATCTCTAACGTACGGTTATCTTGCATGCCAGGGACGCGCATTAATTGCAGGTAATCGACCATGATCATGCTTAAACCACCGTGATCACGGGCAATACGACGAGCGCGAGAACGTACGTCTGTCGGGGTTAGACCCGAGCTGTCATCGATGTACATATTCTTCTTCTCCATGAGGATTCCCATGGTTGAAGAAATACGCGCCCAATCTTCATCATCGAGTTGACCAGTACGGATCTTAGTTTGGTCTACGCGTGATAACGATGCCAACATACGCATCATGATTTGTTCCGCGGGCATCTCTAGCGAGAAAATCAGCACCGGTTTATCTTGATCCATGGCGGCGTTTTCGCACAAGTTCATCGCAAAGGTGGTTTTACCCATAGATGGACGTGCAGCCACAATGATCAAATCCGAACCCTGTAAGCCCGCGGTTTTCTTATTCAGATCGGTAAATCCCGTCGTTACACCCGTTACACCATCTTGTGGTGATTGGTATAACAACTCAATACGTTCTAGGGTTTTCTCTAGAATCGTATCTACATTCTGAGGGCCTTCATTTTCCGAGGTACGTTGCTCGGCAATAGCGAAAACTTTACTTTCAGCCATATCCAGTAAATCTTCACTGGTACGGCCTTGGGGATCGTAACCTGCGTCAGCGATTTCATTCGCAACACCAATCATGCCTCGGATCATTGCACGCTCACGAACAATGTCGGTATAAGCGGCAATATTGGCGGCTGATGGCGTATTTTTTGCGAGCTCGGCTAAGTACGCAAATCCACCCACATCTTCGAGTTTATCCGCTTGCTCAAGCTGCTCAGAAAGCGTGATCAAATCGAGCGGCTTACCGCCTTCTAGCAAAGCCGAGACCGACTCGAAAATAATACGGTGAGGGCGACTGTAAAAGTCACTCGCCAAGATTTTTTCGGCAACAGAGTCCCATTTTTCATTATCCAGCAACAAGCCACCTAAAACAGATTGCTCGGCCTCCAATGAGTGTGGTGGCATTTTAATGGCATCCACTTGGGTATCTCGTTGATTATTCGGTTTACTTTTCTCTGCCATAGGGATCGCGTACTTACTAAAAACGTAGCCTGATAGTATACCTCATTCACGGTTTAGTAGTGAAAAACTCATTAATGCTCAGCGGTTGGTGCCTATTATGCGCTTTTTAATTCTAATCGATATTCACCACAGAATTCTTGACCAAAAGTTGACATTATTGCGGTACACTGACCGCTTTCTTTCCATTTATACACCTCATAGGAGGATGCTTGGCTAAATACCTTATCGCTGCACTGCTGCTTGCCACTAGCACTGCCTATGCTGAGGAAGAAGACGTACAAGCACCACCCTCTCCATTAAAAACAGAGATTGAATTGGGTTACCAATCACTTTCTGGCAACTCTGATTCTCAATCATTGAACAGCCGACTGGGTCTGACTTACGTTAAAAATCAATTTCGTAATACCGCCGAAGCTAAATATTTATTGGCAACCAAAAACGAAAAAGAAGATAAACGTAAAGGCCAACTAGAACTGCAAAGCGATATGAAAATTAATGAGCGTACCTATGTATTAGGTAATGCCAGCTACACCAATGATCGCTATGGGCCTTACTTCAATGATTTCACCCTCGCGACAGGTTTGGGTTATCAGTTGATCCGTCGAGAGACGTTTCAGATGGAAGTAGAAGCGGGGCCGGGTTATCGCTTTCAAGATCCCAACTTTGACGAGATTGATGACGATGACATTGTGGTACCAGAAACGGTACAAGAAATTATTTTGCGTGGCAGTACTAAATTTACTTGGAAGCCAACCAAAGCCGTTGAGATCAATACGCGAATTACGGGTATCGGTGGTAACAGTAACAGCACCTTAGAAGGTGAAGTTAATCTAACTAGTTCGATCACCGAGCACATCGCGATTAAGATCAGTAATACTCAGAAGTACAATACTTGGGTACCTGACGGCTTAAAGAAACGCGATTCGACCCTTACCATGACACTGCTGTTCAAAATTTAGATCTCACCGCACCACCAACAGACATGATGTAAATACCCGCCTGTCGTTCGACAGGACTCAATACCGCCATGTTTTGACATGGTAAACATATATATATTGGTGTTACACCCATTAGATACGAGAGCTCGTCACTCAAATAGCAGGCATAAAAAAACCAGCCCTAAGGCTGGTTTTTTAATTAACACAAAACGTTATTAAGCTTCAGCTACAACGTTTAGGTTAACTGTAGCGAATACTTCAGAGTGTAGCTGAATGCTAACTGCGAATTCGCCAGTGTTACGTAGTGCGCCTTCAGGTAGACGAACTTCGCTCTTCACTACTGTAACGCCTGCCGCTGTAATAGCGTCAGCGATGTCACGAGTACCGATAGAACCGAATAGTTTACCTTCGTCACCAGCTTTAGATGCAATAACAACTGCTTCTAGAGCGCTTAGTTTGTCTGCACGAGCTTGACAAGCAGCTAGTTGCTCAGCAACTTTAGCTTCTAGTTCAGCACGACGAGTTTCAAACATTTCTACGTTAGCTTTAGTAGCCATAACAACTTTACCCTGTGGGATAAGGAAGTTACGAGCGTAGCCAGCTTTAACGTTAACTTGGTCGCCAAGGCCACCTAGGTTACCGATTTTATCAAGTAGAATAACTTGCATTATCTATGTCCTCTTAAACTTAATTTAACCGCTACCTATTACAGATGCTTATCTGTGTATGGTAGAAGTGCTAGGTAACGAGAACGCTTGATAGCGCGAGCTAGCTGACGTTGGTATTTTGCGCGAGTACCAGTGATACGGCTCGGTACAATTTTACCAGCTTCAGTAATGTAGTTTTTTAGAGTAACTACGTCTTTGTAGTCGATCTCTTGTACGTCTTCTGCAGTGAAACGGCAGAATTTACGACGACGGAAGAAACGTGCCATGGGCTAATCTCCTGAACAATTTATTTCAATGTGGTCGGCATGTAACACTAATTTACCTATGCCATTACGGCCGGTTTGGTACGAGATAAATCCCGAAGCCTTAATGTGACTGCCAACGGCTAAATCTTGAGTAACTGCTTGTTGACCTTTACCGCTAACAACAACGTTAATGTAGCAATACACTTGACGAGGTAAGTCAGCTTCCCGTTGGTAAGAACGATGCTCAAGCACAAAGTGACAATGAGGAACGCCTGCCGGGGATTGGCTTCGTTTGGGCTCTTTGGCTATAACACCAGATAACGCCAGACGATTGGTCACTTACAAATTACTCAGCTTCTGCTTCACCTTCAGCTTTCGCTGGAGCTTCTGCTGGAGCTTCTGAACGCTCATCACGCTTAGAGAAACGCTCTGTACGCTCTTCTTTAGCCTTCATCATTGGAGATGGCTCAGTAACAGCGTTTTTCGCACGCATGATCATGTTACGGATCACTGCATCGTTGAAACGGAAGCTAGACTCAAGCTCGTCAATTACAGACTGCTCAGCTTCAACGTTCATAAGAACGTAGTGTGCTTTGTGCAGTTTGTTGATTGGGTAAGCCATTTGACGGCGGCCCCAATCTTCTAGACGGTGAATTTCACCACCAGCATCTTTGATTGAACCAGTGTAACGTTCGATCATGCCTGCAACCTGTTCGCTTTGATCAGGGTGCACCATGAATACGATTTCGTAATGACGCATTGGTTGCTCCTTACGGATTAATCAGCTTCCTTAATTGGCTCGGTTATCCAGAGGAAGCAAGGAACTAAAAAAAGAACCGAGAATTTGGAGGCAGAATAGTATAGAGAATGGACGATTTTCGCAAGACTTTTTACGCTCATTCACCCAAATACCAACAAATAAAAAGGGCTGCAATCATTGCAGCCCTTTCGATGACATTTTAACTCGGTGTTATTACTAGAAACAGTATAAACAACCGAACTATTAGCCTTGGCGTTGACGCACAGCTTCAAACAAACAAATGCCTGTCGCAACCGATACGTTCAAACTAGAAACCGTGCCTGACATTGGAATTTTGATCAGGTCATCACAGGTTTCACGCGTTAAACGACGCATACCGTCACCTTCAGCGCCCATGACAATAGCCAAAGGACCTGTCAGTTTACTTTGGTAAACATCATGCGTTGCTTCACCTGCTGTACCAACAACCCATACACCTTGCTCTTGAAGTGCACGTAGGGTGCGCGCTAAATTGGTCACACGTACCAATGGCACGACCTCTGCAGCACCACACGCCACTTTAGAAGCAGTACCATTAAGTTGTGCCGAGCGGTCTTTAGGAACGATCACGGCTACAGCACCCGCCGCATCAGCATTACGTAAACAAGCCCCTAAATTATGCGGATCTGTCACGCCATCTAGCACAAGTAGCAATGGATTCTCTTTGCTTGCCAGAATCGCATCAAGGTCATGCTCGTTGTACTGCTTGCCCGCTTTCACACGCGCAATAACGCCTTGGTGAGACGCGCCTTTGGCTTTGTCATCTAGCGCTTTACGACCCGCTTGTTGGACAGTAATACCCAACATATTGAGTTCATCCAGTACTGGCTGTAGACGATCGTCTTCACGGCCTTTCAACACAAATACTTCAATAAAGCGTGCAGGATCTGACGCTAACACAGCTTTCACGGCATGAATGCCGAAGATCATTTCATTACTCATTGCTTAGTTCTTCTTTGCGGCGCGTTCGGCTTTGCCCGCGCGTTGCTTTTTCTTTTTACGAGCAGCAGCCGACGGTTTCTTTCTGCTTTTCGTTTTCGGTTTAGTATCGTCGTCTGCGTACACTTTTGGTTTTTTATCACCAGCTTTAGGGATAGCACCCGCTTTAAGCTTTTGACGTACCGACGCGCGATTTTTCTTCGATTTAGCACGCTGTTCTTGCTCTGCATCAGTCTGCGCTTCACCGCCTTCAACGCGGTAAGACTTCAAATTCTGACGCTGCAAGCCTTGCGCTTTGCGCATGCGTTGCTGCTTTTCACGGGTTTTAGCCGTTTTGCCTTCACCACGCGCTTTGCGTGACGTGCCCACAATATCAAAATCAATCTGACGATCATTTAAATTAATTGCCGCCACTTTCACTTTTACGCTATCGCCTAAACGGTAAATTTGCCCCGAACTCTCACCGACTAAACGCTGACCAACCGGATCAAACTGGTAGTAATCATTCGCAAGGTTCGAGATGTGCACCAGACCATCAATGTTCAATTCAGTTAAACGAACAAAGAAGCCAAAGCCCGTGACATTAGCAATCACGCCATCAAACTCATCACCTAGGTGATCTTGCATGTACTCACATTTGAGCCAATCTGCAACATCACGCGTTGCATCATCGGCACGGCGCTCAGTGGTTGAACACTGCTCACCCAATACGTCGATGTCATCATACGAGTAATGGTAGCCACCTGTTGGCGTCCAACGATCGGTATTGGTACCATTTTGCTTCGCGATTAAATATTTAAGTGCACGGTGCAACGTCAAATCTGGGTAACGACGAATTGGCGAGGTAAAGTGCGCGTACTGCTTAAGCGCCAAACCAAAGTGACCAATATTATCGCCTTGATACACAGCTTGCTTCATTGAGCGTAGCAGCATCGTTTGGATCAACTCTTTATCTGGACGATCTTGGATCATCGCTGCCAACGCGGCGTAATCACTTGGCGACGGCGCTAAACCACCCGATAAATTTAAGCTCAACTCTCCTAAGAAGTCACGGAAACCCACAAGGCGCTCTTCACCTGGGCTATCGTGGACACGGTACAATGCTGGCTCTTTGGCTTTTTCAACAAAACGTGCTGATGCAACGTTCGCCATGATCATACATTCTTCGATGATCTTGTGCGCTTCGTTACGCTCTGCAGGCACAATGCGGTCGATCTTACGATCAGCATTGAAGATAAACTGGGTTTCGATAGTTTCAAATTCGATCGCACCACGTTCTTCACGTGATTTTTTGATCGTTTTGTACATCGCAAACAGCTCTTCAAGATGAGGGACTAGCGGCTTATAACGCTCACGTAGCTCTTCATTGCCATCCAGCATCTTGCTTACTTTGGTGTAAGTCAGACGTGCATGCGAGTTCATTACCGCTTCATAGTGCTTGTAACCCGATAGCTTACCGGTATCTGAGATAGTCATCTCACACACCATACACAAGCGATCAACTTGCGGGTTAAGCGAACATAGGCCGTTCGATAACACCTCAGGTAGCATTGGGATAACTTGCGACGGGAAGTACACCGAGTTACCACGGTTAACCGCTTCTTTATCTAGCGCGGAACCTTGGCGAACATAGTGACTGACATCCGCAATCGCGACCCATAAACGCCAGCCGCCTGACTTTTTGCGCTCACAGAAAACAGCATCATCGAAATCACGTGCATCTTCACCATCAATGGTTACTAACGGTAAGTCACGTAAATCAACACGGCCTTGCTTGGCCTCTTCTGGCACCTGCTCGCCTAAGCCTTCGATCTGTTTCTCGACTTCAACAGGCCATTCGTGTGGAATGTCATGGGTACGCAGAGCGATTTCAATTTCCATACCCGGTGCCATATTCTCACCAAGTACTTCAACCACTTTACCCACTGCATTGTATTGACGAGTAGCACGTTGGTTGATTTCAACCACAACCACGTTACCCATACGTGCACCCATACGATTGTCGTTCGGGATCACAATATCTTGTGCAATACGTGAATCATCAGGTACAACATAGCCCATACCATCTTCAACAAAGAAGCGGCCCACAATTTGGCCTGTACGTTCTTGTACTACACGAACGACACGTCCTTCACGACGGCCACGTTTATCAACGCCATCAGCTTGAGCAAGGATATAGTCACCGTGTAAAACACCACGCATTTGGTGATTAGGCAGCATTAGGTCGTTATCTTTACCTACGCTGCCTTCAGGGCGAACAAACCCAAAGCCATCACGGTGGCCAATAACATAGCCTTTAATCAAATCAAGACGCTCAGGCAAGGCATAGCACTGGCGGCGAGTAAATATAAGTTGACCATCTCGCTCCATCGCACGTAAACGGCGACGAAGACCTTCATAATGATCATCCCCTTCCAATTTCAACTCGGTAAATAGTTGGTCGCGACTCACGGGTGTACTGAAACCACGAATAACTTCAAGCAACATTTCACGGCTTGGAATAGGGTTTTCGTAGTTTGACGCTTCGCGATCGCGGAAAGGATCGACCGGTAAATCGGTAGTACCTTTAGGCATAAATAGATCCATATTGGCGAGGACATAACATAAAGTATATCCAGACCATAGGTGAACAGATGGGAGCCAAGTACAAATTTAAGGTCATCAACCTAAGTACTTCACTCCACAGAATTTGAGGATGGCACAGAAACGTGCCCTTTAAGAGAGATTGTACAGCGATTAGTTCAGCGGCTCAGCAGGCACATCTAACAACACACGCAGTGGTGGGTTATCATCAATTAAGCTTTCCAGCGTATGCTGATCCAATTCATTCAAAAACGCTTCACGTGCTGTCGCTAAAATACCTTTCAAACGGCAAGCTGGGGTGATGTGGCAAAAATCTTCACTGCAATTTACAATTTGAAGTGGTTCAATTGCACGTACAACATCGCCAACAACAATGTCTTTTGCGGCCATTCCTAATCGGATACCACCATTTTTACCGCGCACAGTTTCAACGTAGCCCAATTGACCAAGTTTATTAATAATCTTGACCATGTGGTTACGCGATACGCTGTATACGTCTGTCACTTTTGTAATGCTGGCTAATTCGCCTTCAGGCAAGGTGGCAAGATAAATCAAAGCCCTTAAGCCAAAATCGGTAAAACTGGTTAACTGCACAATAGCTCCTCCTAGAAGTATTCTAATCTTGTTATTGACTAAAAGATACAGATCAGATACAACTTATAACATACATTATAAATACAACTTCAAGAGAAAGTAGTAATGATTAGCCAACAAACTATTGATACAGTGAAAGCGACTGCACCAGTAATTGCTCAAACAGGTCCTGCTCTGACCGCCCACTTTTATGACCGCATGTTTAACCATAATCCTGAACTCAAAGATATTTTCAACATGAGTAACCAGCGTAATGGTGACCAGCGTGAAGCATTATTTAATGCTATTTGTGCTTATGCAAATAACATCGATAACCTTGCTGCGTTATTACCTGCAGTTGAAAAAATAGCGCATAAACACACCAGCTTTATGATCACAGCCGAGCAATATTCTATTGTTGGTGGGCATTTGCTGGCAACTATCGATGAACTTCTATCGCCTGGCCAAGCCGTGCTAGATGCATGGGGGGAAGCTTATGGTGTACTCGCGAATGTATTCATTCAGCGTGAAGAAGCGATTTACCAAGAAAATGAAACCCTGGCTGGCGGCTGGCGTGGCACCCGTGAGTTTGAAGTTGTTGCCAAACAACCAGAATCTCACGTGATCACCAGCTTTACCTTTAAGCCTACCGATGGTGAAGCCGTTTCAAGCTTTAAGCCGGGTCAATACTTAGGTATTTACCTTACTCCTGACGCATTTGAAAACCAAGAGATCCGCCAATACAGCTTATCGTCGGCGCCTCAAGACAATACTTACCGTATATCAGTTAAACGCGAAGAAGGCGGCAAAGTGTCGAGCTATCTTCATACTCACTTGCAGGTAGGTGACAAAGTTCAACTAGCAGCCCCTGCTGGTGATTTCTTCCTAGCAGCAGCACCCACAACACCTGTTACCCTTATTTCTGCCGGTGTGGGTTTAACACCGACACTATCGATGCTTGAAACCCTAACGGCACATCAAGCACAGGTTAACTGGCTACATGCAGCTGAAAATGGTGAGCATCATGCTTTCAAGGATCACGTTAACGCGTTAGTTGATCAACATGATCATATGACAGCTACCACCTGGTACCGTGAGCCCTTGACGACAGATCGCCCTGCTGAAGATTTTGACTTCACCGGTGTCATCGATCTACACCAAGTCAAAGCGCAGATCAGTCATCCAGAAATGGAATACTACTTCTGTGGCCCGGTAGGCTTCATGCAACATGTCGCGAAGCAGTTGATTGAGTTAGGTGTAACGGAAGATCGCATTCACTACGAATGCTTTGGTCCGCATAAAGTACTGTAGTTCTCTATCACAACAGCCAAAAACGTAAAAAGAGCGCATCGGCGCTCTTTTTTGTGTCTGCAGCTTTTAGCTGAATATTAACCGCTAGCCTAATGGCTCACCAAAACGTATCACGGCGTTTCGCCCGAGCAATCACATTGGCAGGCATGTGCGTTTCAAGGTTACGCCTTAATGTCGTGATTTTACGGTGAGTAGATTTATTGGCTACCACGGTGTTATACAACCAGCGATAGGCATCTTCAAAATCAAGAGGACTGCCATAATTATTAAGCAATAATTCAGCAAGTTGAATACGGGCAGACACATTCCCCATGGAAGCAGCTTCACGTAGATAAGGGATAGCTCGTTCGCGATCTTGCTGAACTAAAATACCACGAGCAAAGTAACGCCCCAATTGCTCGAGTGCTGCCGGTGAACCTTGATGCGCGGCAGATTGCATGTAATCAATCCCCAACTCCACATCACGCTCCACACACACACCCCAAGCTAACATGTCGCCGTATAAGAACTCATAGGCAGGTGACTCTACGCGTTGGGCGCGGGCTTCAATATCTTGCACTAACTGGCATTCATCCGCTTTAACACGTTCAAGGTGGCTATTAGTGTCGAATAAACGGAATAGCTCAGATTCTGTGTATACTTCTACAGCTTCGCCCACGCTTTCAATCGCATGTACTGGCGTTGCAAACAACACTGTTGAAAGAAGTAAGGTACGCAGTTTCATCACACTAAGCTCGTATTCCCTAAATTGTAACGCCACCAAGGCGCAGCACGGTTTACCAAACGAAAATCTGGCAGTAAAAAACGTATCGGCGAAAACGGTAAACTCTTTAATAACTTTTAGCAAAAACGGCATTTTTTTGCCGCAATATCACAAAATCATTTCATCTTTTTGACACCAGAGGAAATACCAGCTCTCCCTCATTGTATATAACGATATTACGGGTACAAAAAAGCCAACCCTCAGTGAAATGACCCCCAATAGTTGGACAACCAATTATTGGGGGTCTTTTTTATGTCCAAATATAGTCGTGAATTAAAGCT
>NZ_NOIF01000124.1 GCF_002265265.1 Photobacterium sanguinicancri | reverse complement strand
ATTCTAGACAATAAAAAAGGCGCTAAAAGCGCCTTTTTTGAAACTGTGATAATTCTAACTATTACAGGTGCATACCGATGCGGAAGATAGCTGCATCACCGTATCCATCTACGCCTAGCTTGTTGTAGAAGTAACGGTATTGAACGCCAGTGTAGAAAGTATCTGTGATATCGTACCAAATACCTACAGCACCGTTGTGACCAGTAGAACCATTTTGGTTTAGCGTGTAACCGTCGTTACGAGCTAGTTCAGTTTCGTGCCAGTTAGTAACCATGAATGGTTGACCAGCAACTTCGAATGTGAAACCAGCGTTCCAACCAACCATGTAGCCGTTGAAACCATTTGCATCAGTCACTTTACCGTTAGCATCAACGTTATCAGCTGCAGATACATCGTGAATACCAGCGAAAGGTTTGAACCAGAAGTTGTCGCCAGTTAGACCAGTGTAACCAACACCAATAACACGGTTTTGTTCGCTATCGAATTTATTATCGATAATGTTGTAAATTTGTGCGTAAGCCGTGAAGTCACCAACTACTTTGTAGTGGATAGAGAACTTAGCTGCTTGGCTACGGTCAGTAGAAGCCATGTTTAGCTTTTCGTACTCGTAGAAACCGTAGATTTCACCCCAATCAAAACCAGCACCGCCTTCAGCACCTAGTGTGATGTGATCGTCACGGTTGTCGCTTACTTTAACATCGCTGTTGAAGCCTTCAGTGCCGTTAGTCCACGTTAGGTAGTCTCCGTAAACGTTAGCAAAACCGTATTGGTATTCAGCTTGTGCTGGAAGTGCCGCAGTTGCTGCTAGTGCAGTTAGAGCTAGTAGTGATTTACGCATGGTTCAAACTCTCGTTGATTATGTCGTCGTTAATTCAGGCTGAGTTAAGGGGGTGCCCGATTTGATGGTGGCATTTTATGGGTTTATGTCACCGTTGTGAATGTAACGATTGCGCAAACCTTTGCTAAATGTGATCTTGATCTTCTGTAATCGGTTACATTGGGCTTTTTTTTGTGACCTATTCGGGTAATTAATTTGAACTTTTTCAAATAAGTATGAAGCTGATGTGTTTTGTGGTGGTTTTTTGAACAACATTCGGCGTTGTTTTTTAGACATTCCTGTCTGTTTGGTTTGACATCAACAACAATCAGGCTGTTGATGATGTCATTTTTGGTTGATTAGCCGAAATAAAGGGGTAATGGCAAAAAAATGCAATTGTATATAGTCTAACTAATTAGCGTTTTGTACCTCTATATACCTGTTTTTTGTCACCTTAATGCGCGTCATTTTGCCCTTTGTTGACTAAATGAATCAACACTAACACGGGTAAACCGATAAGTGCCGTGGTGAAGAAAAAGGTGTTGTAGCCAAAATTGTCGACATACATGCCAGAAAAGCCAGCAATGAACTTAGGGAAGAGCAACATGATTGAGCTAAACAATGCGTATTGCGTGGCTGAAAAAGCAACGTTAGTTAGGCTCGACATATAGGTAATGAAAGCGGCAGTCGCAATACCAGCACTCAGGTTATCTAGTGAGATAACAGCTGTCAGCATAGGTATGCTGTTTCCCATATAGGTAAAAGCAACAAACAGTAAATTGGTAAAGGCAGAGAGAATAGCTCCTAAAGCTAAAATACGCATTGTGCCGTATTTACTTACCATGATGCCGCCAAGACCAGCACCGGCGAGTGTCATGATAACGCCGTACACTTTTGAAACCGAGGCGACTTGGGTCTTGGTAAAGCCCATATCGACGTAAAAGGCATTGGCCATGACGCCCATAACGACATCTGAAATACGGTAACAACCAATCAAGACTAAAATTAACAGGGCGTGACGCCCATAGCGTGAAAAGAAGTCCTGAAATGGCATGATGGCTGCGGTATAGAACCAAGCAGAGCCTTTTGCAGCGAGTGGATTCATGCCTTTATTGAGCAAAGATTGTCGGAATTTTTTTTCTATATTGTCGATCTGGCTTGAATCGATCGTCGGTTCTTTAATGCAGAGTGCGGTAATAAGGCCCACTGACATAAAACTCGCCATGATGAAGTAGGCCATTTTCCAGCCCGTCACATCATACGCCGTGTCGGAGCCAAACCACGCGGCAAATGCCAATGCGCCAGCCCCAGCCATAATCATCGCTAAACGGTAGCCTGTCATATAGGCCGCGGCTAATGCTGCCTGTAAGCGCTCAGTTGCTAACTCAATTCGATAAGCATCAATAACGATGTCTTGCGAAGCAGAGGCAAAAGCGACGATCACCGCAAAAATAGCCAGCTGAACTAGGTCGACTTGTGGGTTGCTGATTGCCATACCACATAGCGAAGCAATGATAAGTAACTGTGAGAACACCATCCAGCCACGGCGGCGACCAAGCAGGTGTGAAAAAAGTGGGATAGGGAAACGATCAATCAGTGGTGACCAAATCCATTTAAAGCCATACGCTAACGCGACCCAGCTAAAAAAACCGATGTCGGTGCGACTGACTTCCGCTTCGCGTAGCCAAAACGACAGCGTGCCGAAAACAAGCAAAATAGGAAGGCCAGACGAGAAGCCCAGCGCCAGCATGATAAGTACTTTACGCTCAAGGTATACTCGCCATCCTAAATTTGTCTTGTTTTCTAACGATTGATCCATGTTTACCTCAATGACGAATAGATTCTTCAGCCAATCGAGTACGCGAATGATCAGCATGTTTGTCTGCAACACCAACGCAATAAGGCTAGTGCTGCAGAGGTAATCTATTGTGAATAGAGGCTATAAAGCAAGTGTGTAACGGTAATTTTTCCGTTAAATGACACTATGGCCTAGCTCCATGGATGTTTTCGGGCGCTGGGCCTAGTCCGAGTAGATAGTTTGCACAGCTGACGACCTTGTGCTGAACAAACATATTGCCTAAAAGTTGGTGCTCTTCAACGGCTTCGAGTAGGTGTAGTAAATACCAATAGGTGGATTCATAGTGGTCATTAGGTTGACCCGTCGTGATGGCAAGCCCCCACCATTCGTGCAAATGCTCGGTACAAATGGCTTCGAGTGAAGTGAAACATGTGCGGCCATGAATAGTGTTTAATGTGCTAAGTGCAAGGATTGGGGCGAACTCTTCCACATGAGCATGCACAGCTTGAGTAATGGCGTTGTGCGAAAGGCTGTTATCTGAAATTAATGTAAGCATAAAGTCACCAGAGTGTCGGATCACACTCTGGTGATCGTCACTTAGTTATTAATAGTTTTAATTGTCTTAATAACTATAGGTTGTTGCGGCACATCTTTCATACCCATTGAACGGATAGTCGTGGTAGGTATAGTGGCCATTTTTTCTATTACTGAGAACCCCTTCACAACTTTACCAAACACGGCGTAGCCTGCTTGATTGCCATTGGCGTTCAAAAAGCTGTTATTTTGGTAGTTAATGTAAAATTGACGCGTTGCTGAGTGCGGATCTTGCGTGCGTGCCATTGCCACAGTCGCGCGATCATTTTTCAAACCGTTAGTGGCTTCATTTTTAATGGCATCATACGATGGACGACGGGTTAAATCTTCATCAAAGCCACCACCTTGCGCCATGAAACCAGGGATCACTCGGTGGAAAATAGTACCTTCGTAACTGCCGTCTTCAACATAACGTAGGAAGTTCTTACTACTGATAGGGGCTTTTTGCTCGTCCAGCTGAATCGTGAAGTTACCGACATTCGTGGTGACTTCGACTTGAGTCGTAGCAAAAGCCGATAATGGCAGAGTAACTGCAGCCATAACCGTTAATGCGGTTAACAATTTGCGCATTATAGATTCTCCTGCATGTAGTTGTTCAATTCAGCATCAGCATAAATATCGTTAAGAACAGCAGTCATCAGGCCGTTTAGTGCTAGTTCCATATCTTCAGTTGAAGCACTCATTGCGCCTGTTTTATCTGACTTACCTGCGTAGCGTTTTACGAATTTACCCTTGGGCGTATCAATCACAAGTTGAAGCTGTAGCTTGCTGCTTAATTCATGGCTCATTACGCTGTGTTTCACGTTAACCATAGCCTCAAGAATATCAAGGCGTAGAGTACCTTTACTGTTTTTGTCTAGCTTGTAACCTTGCGCTGTTAGTTGGCGTGCCAGTGCATCTTCCAACGTAACACGCAAGTTTTGAGATGCATGGATCGGCTCTACATTTTGGCGGCCTGTATCAACCACGGCAATAAACTGTGCTGGACGTAAATCTTGGCTAGTTAGGTTGATGTGTGTGCCGTTAACACTTGCTTGGGTTGCAATAACCGGTGTTGGTGCAAGTGTGATCTGCGGTGCTTGCGGTGCAGAACATGCTGATAGCGCAAGAACCGATGCGGCTACAAAAAACTTCTTCATTTTCTTATCCTTAGCTGAAGTATCGACTGCCATGACACCTTGGTACTGAAAGATACAGGGACACATAAGTACGTAGGCAAATCATAAGTGCTTGTTATTCTGGTTATTTGCCAGATTTGTAAATAATAAATTTGTTATTTTGCGCAATTTTTTGAACGTTGCCAAATATGCGTTTCATTTTCTCATCGTATCCCAGTTGGCGGTTACCAATGACGATTAACTGCCCATTAGGGCGAAGAACTTGCTGCGCATCACAGAACATCTGCCAAGCAATATGATCGGTCACTGCATTCTGCTGATGAAATGGAGGGTTACACAGCACCATATCGGCCGATTCAGCTTCCAGTCCATCTAAACAGTTGTTGACGATAGCATGGATTTGTTCTGGGTTATCAAGGTTTAACTTGGCATTTTCGCCACATGATGCAACAGCCATGTAGCTTTCGTCTACGCTGGTTACTTTTGCCTGTGGGTTCAATTTGGCTGCTTTTAAGCTAATCACACCATTACCACAGCCTAAATCGATAATATGTTTAAGGTTTGGATCTTGTGGAATATGGTCTAACAAGAAACGACCACCAATATCTAAACTTTCACCAGAAAATACATTAGCGTGGTTGCTTAGGGTAAAGCCGTGCTCTGGTACATCCCACGTTTTAGGGCTTGGCATCGGTTTCACGAGTGAGCTATCAGGTTTAATGAACACTAAACGTGCTTTTTTAACCGCTAATGATGTTTTGGTTTCACCTAAGTGCTTTTCACACAACTTTAATGTTGATGTGTGAATTTCTTTGGCTTTACCTGCACCAATAATGACGCAATCTTCCGGTACTAAGTGACATAACTGTTGCAGCTGCCAAGTAAGAAGACGGTTGTTTTTAGGTAGTTTGATCAGTACCAACTGCGGGTTGGCAGGTAAGTCTGCAAGGCAGTCGAGTTGTGTCACTTGTGGTAATTCATTTGCAGCTAAGTTTTGACTACAACCTTGCTGTGCGACGTAAGAGTCACTAATGCTGGTGACTTGGCCTTTTTCAGCAAGCCAGCAGCTTAATGCGCCGAAACTATCATTAAAGATCAGGATAGGGCGCTGTGGATCTAATACCATGTCATGAGTGTGATTGATCAGGTACTCATCTGCGGCATCCCATGCTTGCAGGGTTTCGTTTGTACGCTGCGGGTAACGAGCAAGCTTCAAGGTACGATCAAGCAGAGTTAGCACTGGTTTCATTACGGATAACTTTCAGGTATGTTTACGAATTATGGCTATTGTCGCAAAACCTTCGGGATGCGTCACATAGATTTTTCGGTCTGTTGATCCTTTCGGTGATTTACATGTTGCAAGAACGTATTATTGAAAAACTAGAACACGCATTTTCACCAGCTCACCTTGATGTTGTGAATGAGAGCTACATGCACAATGTCCCCGCGGGTTCTGAAAGCCATTTTAAAGTGGTGATCGTATGTTCCGAATTTGAAGGTAAGCGCCTTATTGGGCGTCATCGTGCGGTAAATGCTGTACTAGCGGATGAGCTGGCGAATCATATCCATGCGTTGGCGATGCACACCTATACACCAACTGAGTGGAAAAGTCTTATCGAAGGTGCGCCATCGTCACCAGCTTGTCACGGTGGTGGTAAGTAAAATCGACGCTGCTTAATCTTAGCGTATTTTCTTTAAAATATGGTCATAGTACATACCATAAATCAGCCATGATGTAGTGGCTGATTATCTCTTTATCATGAGATTTCCTTCTCTTCTTATTACCTCTTCTCAGCTCACTTTAATGTAACGCGATGCTCATGCTGGTGGCTTTTTGCGTGTGACTACTCAGTTTGTGCCAAATATAGATAATCCTTTTGTCGTAAAGAGAGGGATTTTTGAAGCGCCAAGCATTATTGCAATTAAACATCTTCTATCATCAAAACCGAATCGTCATTCACTGGCTATACTGAGCGGGTAACGCTGTACACAACCTCGTCTCGATAATTATAAAAAGTGCGAAACAAGGAAGATTGAATGATAAAGCGGCTTTGTAGCGTAGCTCTTATAGTGGCTACTGCTTTTGTTTTAAATGCATGTGATCGTGAGGCATCGTCCGATAACAATGTAGATGCACCGCTCGTGGAATGGAAGTTAGTGACTTCATGGCCAAAAGGCTTTCCTGGACTCGGTTATGCCCCTGAATATTTTGCCGAGCAAGTGTCCCGCTTAAGTGGCGGTAAAATGGTCATCAAAGTGTATGGCGCGGGTGAATTAGTGCCAAGTTTTGATGTGTTTAATGCGGTGTCAAAAGGCACTGCTCAAATGGGGCATTCAGCGGCATATTATTGGGAAGATAAGATACCAGCGGCCCCCTTTTTTGCGGCGGTGCCTTTTGGCATGACCGCGCAAGAAATGAATGCGTGGCTACACTATGGTGGCGGGTTAGCACTGTGGCAGGAATTATATGCGCCTTATGGGGTCATCCCGATGTCAGGGGGAAATACAGGCACCCAAATGGGGGGCTGGTTCAACACGGCGATAAAAGATATCAGTGATCTAAAAGGGCTGAAAATGCGTTTACCAGGGTATGGCGCTGAGGTACTTAAGCGCGCTGGAGGCATTCCGGTTAGTTTACCGGGAGGTGAACTTTTTACTGCACTTGAAACAGGAGCAATTGATGCGACTGAATGGGTGGGACCGTTTAATGATCTGGCTTTTGGGTTACACAATGCAGCGCGTTATTATTATTACCCAGCCTGGCATGAGCCAAGCACCAATATGGAATTCTTAATTAATAAAGATGCTTATCAGGCACTTCCTGATGATCTAAAAGCCATTATTGAAACTGCCGCCCGTGCGACTAGCCAGAATATGCTGGATGAATACACGGTCAAAAATGTTAATGCTCTCAGCGTGTTGCTCAATGAACATGATGTTAAGCTAAAAGCCTTCCCTGAATCTGTTCTGTTGCACTTAAAAACGATTAATAATCAGTTGCTACAAGAACTGAGTCAACAAGACCCTAGCATTAAGAAAATCCATGAATCGTACCAGCGGTTTTTAGGTGCTGTGCGTGAGTATGGCAGGGTGACAGATAATGCAGATGTGAATATCGATTAACATTTTGTAAAAGTTGAGACACATTATCCCAAGTCGATTGCTGACCACTTGTTGCCAGTGTTTGTAACTTGTTTGATTATTGTGGATGTTTGGACTCAAGTGCAAATGAGATGTACAAAAGCACTATCAGTACGAATTGTGGTTTAGTTCAAATTTATTCACTACTGAAAGTGTTGCCATCTCATTCATTGCCGATTTTAGCCCCGATCAGTACGGATTAACATGGTAAAAACCGTTCGATTAATGATAGAATCGCGGGCTTGAAAAAAGCTTATCACAATAAGTTGTGATGAGCTGGTTAATAGGATGTTGCGGCGTCGGTGTAGGATATGAAGCCGGCTTCGGACGATGGAAAGTCGTGTCTTAATTGCGCAATAGAAAATTTCTTTTTTCCCGTTAATGTAGTGCAAGTGCGTATGATTACAATAAAAAAGGGTCTGGATATCCCAATTTCAGGGACTCCTACCCAGGCGATAAATGATGGTAATGCCATCACACGTGTTGCCTTGCTTGGCGAAGAATATGTTGGTATGCGTCCTACCATGCATACCCGCGTAGGGGATGTAGTGAAGAAAGGTCAGGTTCTTTTTGAAGATAAAAAGAATCCTGGCGTTAAATTCACTGCTCCAGCCGCTGGTAAGGTTACTGAGATTAATCGTGGTGCTAAACGTGTTCTACAATCGGTTGTTATCGATGTAGAAGGCAACGAGCAAATCACATACAACAGCTATACCGCTGATCAACTAGCACAGCTCGATCGTGCTGTTGTGGTTGAACAGTTAGTTGAATCTGGCATGTGGACAGCGCTTCGTACCCGTCCATTCAGCAAGGTGCCGGCTATTGATTCAGAAACAAAGGCTATCTTTGTTACTGCAATTGATACCAATCCTCTAGCTGCAAGCCCTGAGCTAATCATCAACGAACAAAGCGATGCGTTTGTTGCTGGTCTAACTCTACTTTCTCGCTTAACTAGCGGCAAAGTCATGGTTTGTAAAGCAGGTTCGAGCTTACCGCGTAGTTCTGAAGCTAACATTGAAGAACACGTATTCAACGGTCCGCACCCTGCTGGCCTAGTTGGTACTCACATCCACAAACTATTCGGTGCTGATGCAGCGAATGTTGCGTGGCACATTAACTACCAAGACGTTATTGCGTTCGGTCAGCTTTTCTTAACAGGTGAGCTATACACTGATCGCGTTGTTGCCCTTGGTGGTCCTGTTGTGAACAACCCACGTCTTGTGCGTACTCAAATCGGTGCTTCTATTGAGCAGCTAACTGATTCTGAGATGATGCCTGGTCAAATTCGTGTGCTTTCAGGCTCTGTTCTGAACGCGACGAAAGCGGTTGGTCCACTGGCTTACCTTGGTCGTTACCACCTTCAAGTAACGGCGCTTCGTGAAGGCTATGAGAAAGAATTCTTAGGCTGGATCGCACCAGGTAAAAACAAATTCTCTGTAACGCGTTCGTTCTTGAGCCAATTCTTCCCTGGTCAGTTGTTTAACATGACAACCACGACTAACGGTAGTGAGCGTTCAATGGTGCCAATTGGTAACTACGAAAAAGTAATGCCACTAGACATCGAACCAACACTGTTACTTCGTGACCTTTGTGCTGGTGATAGCGATAGCGCGCAACTACTGGGTGCGCTTGAGTTAGATGAAGAAGATCTGGCTCTATGTACGTATGTATGCCCAGGTAAGTATGAGTTTGGTCCATTGCTACGTGAGTGCTTGGACAAAATTGAGAAGGAAGGGTAATTCATGGGTCTCAAGAATTTCCTCGAAGATGTTGAACATCACTTTGAACCTGGTGGTAAACACGAAAGATGGTTTGCGCTTTTCGAAGCATTCGCCACTCTTATGTACACTCCAGGCCAAGTGACGCGTACTGGTTCACACGTTCGCGATAGTATTGACCTTAAACGTATCATGATCATGGTATGGTTTGCGGTATTCCCAGCAATGTTCTGGGGCATGTTCAATACGGGTCATCAAGCAATCACTGCTCTAAACCACATGTACGTTGGTGAACAACTAGCGACGGTACTTGCAGGCGATTGGCACTACTGGCTAACGCAAATGTTAGGCGGCACTCTTACAGCTGATGCTGGGTGGGGTAGCAAAATGCTACTCGGTGCGACTTACTTCCTCCCTATCTACGCAGTGGTATTTGCTGTAGGTGGTTTCTGGGAAGTGCTTTTCTGTATGGTGCGTAAGCATGAAGTTAACGAAGGTTTCTTTGTAACTTCTATCTTGTTCGCATTGATCGTTCCAGCAACACTTCCACTTTGGCAAGCTGCACTAGGTATTACCTTTGGTGTTGTTGTTGCGAAAGAGATCTTTGGTGGTACTGGTCGTAACTTCCTTAACCCTGCGCTTGCAGGTCGTGCCTTCCTGTTCTTCGCCTACCCAGCTCAGATCTCTGGTGATCTAGTATGGACTGCGGCTGACGGTTTCTCAGGTGCAACTGCGCTAAGCCAGTGGGCGAACGGTGGTCAAGCTTCTGTACTGAATACAGTGACAGGTGAAGCGATCACTTGGATGGACGCGTTTATCGGTCGTATTCCTGGTTCTATCGGTGAAGTTTCTACACTCGCTATCATTCTTGGTGGCGCAATGATCGTTTACATGGGCATCGCTTCATGGCGCATCATCGCGGGTACTATGATTGGTATGGTTGCAGCAGCGACTCTGTTTAACATCGTTGGTTCTGACACTAATGCAATGTTCAGCATGCCATGGCACTGGCACCTAGTTCTAGGTGGTTTTGCATTCGGTATGATGTTCATGGCAACTGACCCTGTATCAGCGGCATTTACCAATAAAGGTAAGTGGTGGTACGGTGCGTTAATTGGTGCAATGGCAGTGATGATTCGTGTAGTTAACCCAGCTTACCCTGAGGGTATGATGCTGGCGATTCTATTCGCGAACCTCTTCGCGCCTCTATTTGACAACCTAGTTGTTCAGGGCAACATCAAACGGAGACTAGCTCGCCATGGCAAGTAATAACGATAGCATTAAAAAAACGCTGATTGTTGTTGTCGCGCTGAGCCTAGTCTGCTCGATCGTGGTATCAACTGCAGCTGTTGCACTGCGTCCTCTACAGCAAAAAAATGCGGTAGAAGATGTTCAGCGTAACATCTTGTCTGTTGCTGGCCTGCTTGACGGTGCTGCAAACATTCAAGAAGCATACGGTCAGTTCATCGAGCCTAAGCTTGTTGACTTAAACACTGGCGAGTTTGTTGATCAAACTGAAGCGGGTCAAACACCTGCACAGTACAACCAACGTTCAGCTGCGAAAGATCCAGCACAATCTGTGAAGCTAAACGCTGAGCAAGATCTGGCTAAGATCATTCGTCGTGCAAACGTGGCGACTGTTTACCTCGTTAAAGACGCGAACGATAACATCGAGAAGCTGATCCTACCGGTTCACGGTAACGGTCTGTGGTCTATGATGTACGCATTCGTTGCGGTTGAGACTGACGGTAATACTGTTTCTGGTATCACTTACTACCAGCAGGGTGAAACCCCTGGACTGGGTGGTGAAATCGAAAACCCGAACTGGCGTGCACAGTTTGAAGGTAAGAAACTGTTTGATGACAACAACCAACCTGCTATTCGCGTAGTGAAAGGTGGTGCAACCCCTGGTGATATCCACGGTGTTGACGGTCTTTCTGGTGCGACGCTAACTGGTAACGGTGTACAACACACCTTCGATTTCTGGTTAGGCGACATGGGCTTCGGTCCTTTCCTAGCTAAGGTTCGTAAGGGAGGCCTGAACAATGGCTGATGCTAAAGAAATGAAAAAGATCTTGTTTGCGCCGTTTCTCGACAACAACCCGATCGCGCTTCAGGTTCTTGGTGTATGTTCTGCACTAGCGGTTACTACGAAACTAGAAACAGCGTTTGTAATGACGCTAGCGGTAACGTTTGTTACAGCATTTTCTAACTTCTTTGTATCGTTAGTTCGTAATCATATTCCTAACAGTGTACGTATCATCGCGCAGATGGCGATCATTGCATCACTAGTAATCTTGGTTGACCAAGTACTAAAAGCATTTGTTTACGATATTTCTAAACAGCTTTCTGTATTCGTTGGCCTGATCATTACTAACTGTATCGTAATGGGTCGTGCTGAAGCATACGCAATGAAGTCTGCACCATTACCGTCGCTTATTGATGGTATTGGTAACGGTCTTGGTTACGGTTTCGTACTAATCACTGTTGGCTTCTTCCGTGAACTACTAGGTTCAGGTAAGTTATTTGGCATCGAGGTTCTACCTCTAGTATCTGACGGCGGTTGGTACCAACCAAACGGCATGATGCTACTAGCGCCATCAGCTTTCTTCCTGATCGGTTTCATGATCTGGGCTATCCGTATTGTTCGTCCAGAACAAGTAGAAGCGAAGGAGTAAGGGGAACATGGAACATTATCTAAGCCTTTTAGTTCGTTCGATTTTTATCGAGAACATGGCACTTTCGTTCTTCTTAGGTATGTGTACATTCCTTGCGGTATCTAAGAAAGTTAAAACCTCTTTTGGCCTAGGTGTTGCAGTAATCGTTGTATTGACGATTGCGGTACCGGTAAACAACCTTGTTTACAACCTACTGCTAAAAGATGGTGCGATTGTTGAAGGTGTGGACTTAAGCTTCCTTAACTTCATCACGTTTATCGGTGTAATTGCAGCACTTGTTCAGATTCTAGAAATGATTCTGGACCGCTTCTTCCCACCGCTATACAACGCACTAGGTATTTTCCTTCCGCTGATCACAGTTAACTGTGCAATCTTCGGTGGTGTATCTTTCATGGTACAACGTGACTACAACTTCCTTGAGTCTGTAGTATACGGTTTCGGTTCAGGCACCGGTTGGATGCTTGCAATCGTTGCCCTTGCGGGTATTCGTGAAAAGATGAAGTACTCAGACGTACCTCCGGGTTTACGTGGTTTGGGTATTACATTCATCACTGTTGGTCTTATGGCGTTAGGCTTTATGTCTTTCTCTGGCGTACAGCTGTAATCAGGATAATAGGAATAGTCAATGGATATTATTCTTGGCGTAGTCATGTTCACTCTGATTATCCTGGCTCTAGTTTTAGTGATTCTTTTCGCTAAATCTAAGCTAGTACCATCAGGCGACATTACTATCTCAGTAAACAACGATCCGGAAAAAGCGATTACAACCGCTGCCGGTAGTAAACTACTTAATGCTCTTTCAGCAAGTGGTATCTTCGTTTCTTCTGCTTGTGGTGGCGGTGGCTCTTGTGGCCAGTGTCGCGTTAAAGTTAAATCGGGTGGTGGTGACATCTTACCGACTGAACTTGACCACATCACAAAAGGTGAAGCACGTGAAGGCGAACGTCTAGCATGTCAGGTTAACGTTAAATCTGATATGAACATCGAGCTTCCAGAAGAAATCTTTGGTGTTAAGAAGTGGGAATGTGAAGTTCTTTCGAATGACAACGAAGCAACGTTCATCAAAGAACTCGTGCTTAAAATCCCAGAAGGCGAGGAAGTTCCTTTCCGTGCTGGTGGTTACATTCAGATTGAAGCTGAACCGCACCACATCAAATACTCTGACTTCGATGTTCCTGAGGAATACCGTGGTGATTGGGACAAGTTCAACCTGTTCCGTTACGAGTCAGTTGTTAAAGAGCATTCAATCCGTGCTTACTCAATGGCGTCATACCCAGAAGAGAAAGGCCTGATTAAGCTTAACGTGCGTATCGCAACGCCGCCGCCAAACAACCCAGATGTACCACCAGGTGTGATGTCTTCATACATTTGGTCTCTGAAGTCTGGCGATACATGTACTATTTCTGGTCCTTTCGGTGAGTTCTTCGCGAAAGAAACGGATAACGAAATGGTATTCATCGGTGGTGGTGCTGGTATGGCACCTATGCGCTCTCACATATTCGACCAGCTTCTACGTCTTAAATCTAAGCGTAAGATGACTTACTGGTACGGTGCTCGCTCTAAGCGTGAAATGTTCTACATTGAAGATTTCGATACGCTAGCTGCGGACAACGAAAACTTCGAGTGGCATGTTGCACTGTCTGATCCTTCTCCAGAAGATAACTGGGATGGTTACACAGGCTTCATCCATAACGTGATTTACGAGAATTACTTGAAAGATCACGAAGCACCAGAAGACTGTGAATACTACATGTGTGGTCCACCAATGATGAATGCTGCTGTTATCGGCATGCTGAAAGATCTTGGTGTAGAAGACGAAAACATCCTACTGGATGACTTCGGTGGCTAATTAGCCCTTCGAGCACAATACATTGGCTGACTCCGTTAAGGGTCAGCCTTTTTTCATCTTGGCGCTAGTTATACCAATCTACATAAGTACTTGATCATTAACGTTGATTATTAGACCAATTACTTATCCAGATTTGTATTGTTGAATAAAAAATACCCGTAAGAGTTCTGTTAAATATCAGAATCAAGGGTGATTTGTTCAAGTAGCAACAGATAGAAAGTCTATTTGCTGTGTATACACATGCAAAATATCCCCCCTTCATTTTGGAGTTGATTAAATGAAGAAGATGTTAAGCCAAGCTATCGTATTGATGGCAATGGTTCTTACTTTAGCTGGCTGTGGTGATAAGCGTGAACTTATTCATCTCAATGGCTCAACCATGGGCACCTATTATTCAATCAAGTTGATTAAGCAGGAAGGTTTACCTGATGCCGAGGTGATCCAGGCTGAAATTGATCGCCGACTAGAGTTAGTCAATGATCAAATGTCAACTTACCGTAAGCATTCCGAACTTAGTCAATTTAACCAACATACAGACGGTACTCCTTTCACTGTGTCTGCTGATACCGCGAAAGTGGTTGCAGAAGCTGTTCGTTTAGCGAAGCTGACCAATGGCGCACTGGATATAACGGTTGGCCCTGTAGTGAATTTATGGAGCTTTGGTCCAGAAGCGCGTCCAGAAAGTACGCCAACCGCTGCTGAAATTGCAGAGCGTAAAAAAATAGTGGGTATTCACCACTTAAGCATAGAAGGCAATACTTTAACCAAAGACATCCCAGATCTTTATGTTGATTTGTCATCGATTGCAAAAGGCTTTGGCGTCGATGTTGTCGCAGATTATTTTGATGAGCTAAATGTTGCGGATTACTTGGTTGAAATTGGTGGTGAACTGAGCTTAAAAGGTTTGAACCCAGAAGGTATTCCTTGGCGTATTGCCGTTGAAAAACCAACAGACGACGGTTCACGAGCAGTACAAGAAATCATCGAACCTGGTACTATGGCTGTGGCGACGTCGGGTGATTACCGAAATTATTTTGAAGAAAATGGTGTTCGTTATTCACACTTGATCGATCCTAAAACCTGTAAACCTATTGATAACCATGTGGTTTCTGTAACGGTTCTGCATCCATCAAGCATGACAGCCGATGCGCTAGCAACAGCATTCTCTGTTATGGGCGAAGAGAAAGCGATAGAATTAGCAACAGCAGAAAATTTACCCGTTTTGTTAGTGGTGAAAACCGAACAAGGCTTTAAAGAATTCATGACAGATGCGTTTAAGACGTACCTGAAGAAAAAATAGAGAATCGTTATGGCGGTATATTTAACAACCTTCGCGGTCTTTCTACTGGTCATTGCAGCGATGGCTGTAGGCTATATTTTCCAACGAAAAACCGTCAGCGGTAGCTGTGGTGGTCTTGACGGTATTGGTATAGCTAAAGAGTGTGATTGCCCTGAACCTTGTGATGCACGTAAAAAGCGTGAAGCACGCGAGGCACGTCAAGATGAATGGAAAAAGAATCAGATTCTTTAATGCCAGATATTAGATAAAATAAAAGCCTGAGTTTGTGAAGTGACCCCATTAAGTTGGACATTTTAGTTAAGCGGCTTGTAAGGCCTGATTTCGATATTCTATCGGAGTCAGG
>NZ_NOIF01000123.1 GCF_002265265.1 Photobacterium sanguinicancri | reverse complement strand
ATCCAGATATAAAAAAACCGCGAAATTTCGCGGTTTTTTATTACCTGATTTTAGCCTCAGCAGATTAACTGCGAGCAGATAGGCTTATGATTCATTGTTAGCGTTAGCATCTGCTTTTACGACAACAGCTTGATCGCGTGTTTTCCACAAAGATGCTGAAATAGCGATCGTAATAGTCAGTGCAATAACAGCTAAAGACACCGGTGTAGGAATCGCGTAAGCCGTTTCCATTAATAGCATCTTGATACCAATGAAGCTCAGAATAAACGCCAATGCCACGCGTAGGTAGCAGAAACGCGTCAACATGCCTTCCAGTACAAAGTACAGCGAACGTAAACCCAATAGTGCAAACACATTTGCCGTTAGTACCAAGAAAGGTTCTTGTGTTACGGCAAAGATTGCAGGAATTGAATCTAGCGCAAACATCACATCGGTTAGTGCAATCACAGCGACCACGATGAGTAACGGCGTAGCAATCCAGCCTGTTTTCCCTTTGAACAACATTTTGTTGCCGTGATATTCATCAGATACAGGTACACATTTCTTCACGAGACGAACAGGTAAGCTGTTTGAGAAATCTTCCTGTTCTTCATCTTCTTCACGCCACAATTTGTAGCCTGTGTAGAGTAAGAATGCGGCAAAGATGTATAGCACCCAATGGAACTCAGCCAATAGCTGCGCACCCACACTGATCATGACTGCACGCAATAGCAATGCGCCGACGACACCTAACATGAGTACGCGAGGGCGTAAATGTTCAGGTACAGCAAACTGACCGAAAATCAAAGCAAAAACAAACAAGTTGTCGACGCTAAGTGATTTTTCGAGCAAGTAACCAGTTAAAAATGCGGTTGCCGCTTCATTGCTTGTATAGCTACTGTCTGGTGCCATAACGGGCCAGTAGAAGTAGATAACAACATTAAAAATTAACGCGAGTGCAACCCAAAATAAGCTCCAAATAGCCGCTTTTTTAATGGTAATTTTACCACCACGGGTTTGATATAAATCGAGCGCTAACATTAACAACGTTAGAACGGCGAAGCCTTCGTAAGAAAAAAGGCTCATAGGGTTTACTCCTTCCAGATCACGCGGAAGGCAAGAGCACTAATATAGATGGCTGACTTTGACCTTCCGCGCATTACGTACAGGTACACCTAGGGCGTACATCATTAATGGCGTTGGTCTTGTCAAAGTTGATGATAGGTCATTAACTTACGGCTGCCGGGAGCAATGAGGCTCCGGGATGACGACAGGCGAACATTCACTTATGCGCTTAGCAAGCATCGCTAATTACAGTCAGTAGAGTGTGACTACTCCCCAAACAAGTGGATTCTATTCCTGAAAATGTATTCACGCCAGCGCTTTTTTCGATCTTCGCTATAAAGATAATTTCTATGACAGAAAAAAGACCAAAATGAATTTTCTGTGTCACTGATAGTGGATGTATTGAGCCTTAACCTCCATTTGGTAAAGTAGTAATCAGGATGTTGGTCTATATCAGCTAGATTGTCATTATGAGTCTGAATAGAAAGGGCGGTTCAGTTTATGCAAACGAATACAGAAACAAAGCAGGCATTGGAATCAGATAAGACCAGCACATTAAATGACAGTCGTTTCCAGCCATATTGGTTCGATCAGGCAATGAAGCAAGAACCGCTTTCATCACCGAATGTACTGACGCGAGATACACAAACAGATGTATGCATTGTCGGAGGTGGTTACACCGGGCTATGGACCGCTATTAATATTAAACAGCAGCAACCAGAGTTGGATGTGGTTGTAATAGACAAAGGCTTGTGTGGTAGTGGGGCATCTGGCCGTAATGGTGGATGCATGCTGACATGGTCCACTAAATATTTGTCGATGAAAAAGCTCTACGGTGAGCAAGAGGCGATTCGTTTAGTACAAGCATCAGAACAAGCCGTTTTTGAAATTGAACGCTTTTGCCAGCAGCATGACATTGATGCTGAGTTGCGTGTTGATGGCACTTTATATACCTCAACAAATGCAGCACAACAAGGCGGAATGGATCCTGTGTTAGCGGCGCTTGATCGACATGAAATCAATAGTTGGCAGCAATGGCAGATAGATCGTGTTCAGCAAGACGCAGGGTCTCGTTTAGCTTGTGAAGGCTATTATTCGCCTGCGGCAGCAAGTGTTCAACCGGCTAAGCTAGTGCGCGGCCTTAAACGTGTCGCTGAAAAAATGGGTGTCGTTGTTTATGAAAATACACCAATGGAAGACATTAATACCGATGTGCCTATTACGATAACAACACTAGAAGCTGACATTTACGCAGGGAAGGTGGTACTCGCCTTGAACGCATGGATGATGGAGAAGTTCCCAGAGTTTAAACGCAGCGTAGTATTGGTCTCTTCGGATATGGCAATCACGGATCCTATTCCAGAAAAACTCAATGCGATAGGCCTTTCAGATGGTAAAACTGTCGTTGATTCGCGCATATTTGTTCATTATTACCGAACAACACGAGATGGACGATTAATGTTAGGGAAGGGAGGCAACTATTTCTCGTTTGCCAATAAGATAAGCAAAGTATTTGATCAACCTAGCCAGTACACCAATATATTGCGCCAGTCATTTAATCGTTTATTCCCATCGCTGTCACAACAAGGTTTTGCAGCCACTTGGACAGGGGCGTCAGATCGCTCGACCACAGGGTTACCTTTCTTTGGTAAGTTGAAACAGAACGCGAATATTTATTATGGTCTTGGGTATTCCGGTAATGGTGTTGCTCAAACATGGATCGGCGGAAAAATTCTGTCTTCTCTAGTACTAGGACAAGAGAATAAATGGAGCCAATGTGGACTGACTACTGGCCCTAAAGGGTATTTCCCACCTGAACCGATCCGCTGGATAGGTGCAATGATGGTACGTAATGCTATTCGCAGAAAAGAAGCGGCAGAAGATGAAAACAAAAAACCGTTTTGGTTTGATAAGCAGCTGGCAAAGTTTGCGAATGCAGCGGGTAAAGCGGATAAGTCATAGCTGATGAGTATTATCGGATGGGTATTGTTGGATGAGTCTTGTCGCTTGAACTTGATGAGAGAATAAATGACTTTTTATACTGTACTTATCGGATGAGTGAAGTGCATAAAGGTTATATCAGAGCCACATCAAAGCGATATCAGAACCATTTCGAAGTTTAGTATCTTGAATCCGCTTTCTTATAAAAAGCATATCCAGTAATGGATGTGCTTTTATTATTTATAGTCATGAAATTTTACAGTAAATGTATGACTTAATATTTAAGTAAGTGACTGGATTCCCTTGTCGTTAGTTGTTAAATTGAACACCTAGTTAGTCAGTAGCTAATATAAAAAATACTGAAAGGTATAATTTCCACAATGAGGGTTATGTTGTCAGCATAATTCATGTGTTCTGAAAATTAAAAAAATTATAGTGATAGAGAGGAACTCTCGATGATTAGAAATCGAGTTAAGTGGTTGATAAAATTATGTGATGAAATGGGGTTAGATGCTAATAAGGATCAAGTAAAATCGAGCATCGTTGCCATCTCAATGAATGAAAAGCTTAATGATCTTGAATTGAAAGAGGCATTCATTAGTGCTTATCAATCTACATCTGTCGTGTTTATGCATGCACTACAAACAACGGATGAATTTAATGCAATTATGAAGATAGTGAATCAGCAGTTGCTTGTGGAAGAATGTAAATAACCGCTGGTAATTCTATAAATTAGTTCCTGATATATAAATCACTTAAACTTAAATAAACTGCCTTATATCCTATCATTTATCATGATGATCTTATGGCTGATATAATAGGTATAAAAGTAACCCGCTCTCTTTGGCAAGAGGGTGATAACAAATACAGCGATTAAATAACACGCTTAAATTAAAGAGCTATATCACTTTTAACCGTATTTGTTGGTTATCATTGAATGTTACTTTTTGGCGATATAATTTCTTTGCTCTCAAGAGCCAGAGCTCGAATAGAAGCAAAACAAGAACGGCGAAATGAGCCCGTTCTTGTTTATTGATACTGAATTTAGCCTTTCGACAGCGTTGCGACAGACTCAATACTTAATGCGTCGTGTCGCCAATATTCCAAATCACAATCAATCATGCGGCCATGCTGGTCGTAATTTAAACGCTCAATGAACATTGCAGGGCTGCCTGCCGTTGCTCGTAATGCTTGGGCTGTTTCCCCTAATAGAGATGTAGTGCTGACTCGATAACGCGTCTTCGCGTACAAGGTATTGTAGTGTTCACGGTATGTGTCGGTAAGTGATGTCGTCACATCGAGTTCAAGCAAATTAGGGAAGTATTCTGGCAGTATAAAATTGGTGACTACCATAACTGGTCGCTCATCAAGAAAACGTAAACGATCAATGCGGTAGACTTCAGTAAACGGAGAAACACTCAACAAAGACGCAGCTCGGCGACTTGCTGGCACTAATTTGGCATCCAGTAATTCAGAGCGCGCCACACGACCTTGATCTGTCGCCATAGATGAAAAGTTTGTCGTTAATGTCGGGTCATAGCGAAGTGGTTCGGGTGACACAAACCAACCACGGCGATCCTCACGGTATAGCTTTCCTTCTGATTCAAGTAACGCCAAAGATTCGCGTAAAGTGATCCGCGTGGTATTAAATGATTCAGCTAGCTTTCTTTCAGCAGGCAGCTTGTTGCCCGCAGTGAGTAACCCTGCGTCAATTTGCTCGTTGATCGCTTCCATGATTTTTATGTATTGCACAATTTGCCTTCTGGTTAAATGCCAATTCGATTACTCATTCTGTGATAAAAAAATGTGGAGACAAAACATCGCCATACTGGTTTTGTCAGAAGCATCAATCGGATAAGCATTATGATGCCAAAGAGTGAAGCTTAATGGAATGTAAAATATAGCGTACCTATCAGCACCGCTAGTATCACATTGCTGGAAAGCCGTAAGGTGGTTGAAGAAGTGGGGGTAATGGATCTCGAATGCACATATATAGGCCGATTAGAAACACTGTAAGCCATTCACTTACAGTGTTTATCTATAAACTTGTAGAGTGTATTTAGCGTTTACGCCACGCTTGGGTATGGTGATCGAGTGTTTTATTTAAACCCACATGCACCAATTTTATCATTGCTGCAGTCAATAATATCATCACAGACATCGCCGCTGCGGGACCGGTTTGCCCTGCATCGTCCATGTTAAGAACGGAAACAGAAGCAGGCATAGTATCGGTCGCATATAAGAACACAATGGCAGAGGTTGTGGTCATCGCATTAACAAATAAGTACACCGCAATCTCTAAAATCGCAGGGGCGCATACCGGTACCGTCACTTTAAAGAAGGTCTTGTACTGTGGCATTTTGATAGAGGCCGAAATAGCTTCTACCTCGGCAGGGAGCTGTTTAAGGGCTGTTAGCGCCGTCATATGACCCACAGTGTAGTAGTGAATAATGGTATTGATAACCAAAATCGCCATGGTGCCATAGAGCATGGAGAGTGGGTTAGCTTGGTGATTAAAGAAGAATATATAGCCCAAGCCCAGTACCAAACCTGGTACAGCCATTGGAATGATGGCGAACATTTGCAGCAAGCCACGTAATGCACCAAAGCTACGACCTTTCTCGATACAGTACGCACCTAAGAAAATAACGATTGTTCCTATAACGGCAACTAAGCTACCCAGCTTTAATGAATTAAAGTACGGTTCCCAGCCATAAGTACTGAACTCCGCAAAGTTGTAGTTATTAAAACTTAGGGTTAAGTTCCACGGCCAAAAGGTAACGAGTGATCCATAAACCGCCATGCCGATGATGGCCAAAATAGCGAAAGAAATAACAGCACAAAAAGTAAAGCAAACACCATCACGCAGTGCACTTGGTGTCGGTACATAGGCGACGGAGCGTGAATCAAACATGCCTTTTTGTTTTTTCTGTACCCAACGGTCGCCAACAAAGGCCAACACAGCTGGTAGCAATAGCACCACACTGGCTACCGCGCCCATCGAAAAGTTTTGTTGCCCAACAACTTGCTTAAAAATGTCTGTGGCTAATACGTTGTAGTGCCCGCCAATGACTTTAGGTACACCAAAATCACACACGACTAAGGTGAAGACGACGATCAAGGTACTGATTAAGCCGTATTTCGCGGCAGGTAGTGTCACCACAAAAAAGGTTTTGAAAGGGGAAGTGTCCAGCGCTCTAGCGGCTTCATACAAACGCGCATCGGATGTTTTTAGTGACGTTGACAATATCATCAGTGCATGAGGGAAGGTCCAAAAAATTAAACCCATCGCAATACCTATTGGGCCATAAATGGATTGGCCAAATAACAGCTCTTTGGCGATACCTTGATTACCAAATAAGTAAATTAAACTGATGGCGGGTAAAAGTGACGGCGCAAGAATAGGCGCAGAACCTAATATGGTAAACAGCCCTTTAAATGGCATGCAGCTACGGGTTAACGCATACGCATAACCAAACGCTAAGATGCCAACACTCATGGTCACGATAAGCCCAATAGTCACCGTGTTTTGAACTGACTGCCACAGTGCTGGAGAGGTTAAATACTCGGCAAAGTTAGCCATCCCCACGTAATGGCCTTGGGTGTCCTGCACACTTTTTTGCAGCATACTGGCGAGCGGACCAAGGACAAATACTCCCATCATTAAAGTCAGTAAGATAAGAATGATCGCCAAGGTGACGTTGTCACTGCTTAGTTTGTTTTTTAGCTGAAATACATAGTGGCGAGCCACTGAATGTGGGGGATTCATCGTCGTATCCATGATGTGTACAGGCCTTATCTATTTAGCTGAAAAATGTGAGCGTGTTGTTTCGAGATATTGAT
Source organism: Photobacterium sanguinicancri (assembly GCF_002265265.1). GTDB lineage: Bacteria > Pseudomonadota > Gammaproteobacteria > Enterobacterales > Vibrionaceae > Photobacterium > Photobacterium sanguinicancri. The sequence continues at coordinate 8,588 of NZ_NOIF01000123.1, read as the reverse complement.
ATGCATGAAATGACCACGCTCCAATCCCAAGCGGCGTGTTTCTCGAATAGGTACATCGACTTTAATGTTCTTAGCAAGGTGATCGCCTTGCAACTTACACTCAGCGCGAACATAGGTGCCTTGAAACTCTAAGTCTTCAATTTTGACTGGGAAAGAGGAGTCCGACTGTTGTTTGTTGGCGGTAAAATGAAGATCTTCAGGTCGTAGTGCAAGTTCAAAACGATCGCCACGGCTCAGGGAGTCACAAGGCTTTTCTAGTAACGATTCCCCAATGCGAATTTCGTTATCGCTAACCACAGAGCTAGGAATGAAATTCATATTACCCACAAACTCAGCAACAAAGCGTGAAGCGGGTTGTTGGTAGATCTCTTGAGGTGTACCAACTTGCTCAATAACACCATGATTCATCACCACAATACGATCTGCCATCGCTAAAGCTTCTTCCTGATCGTGGGTCACCATGATGGTGGTAATTCCGAGTTGACGCTGTAAACGGCGGATCTCTTCACGTAGGTGTGTGCGAACTTTTGCATCTAAAGCCGACAAAGGTTCATCAAGCAGTAACAAACCTGGTGATAATGATAAGGCACGGGCAAGTGCAATTCTTTGCTGTTGGCCCCCAGACAGTTGGTTGGGGAACTTAATGCCCGATTTGGGTAAACCAATTACGGATAACCAATGGTTAACGATGTCATCGGTTTCTTTAATGCTTTTACCTTGGTTGCGAAGACCCAATGCAATGTTGTCGAAAACATTTAAGTTAGGAAACAGCGCATAGGACTGAAAAACAATGCCAAAATCACGCTTTTCTGGAGATAAAAAAGTGGTGTCTTTACCACTTTGAAGGATCTTTCCGCTGCTGGCGAGATCTAGCCCTGCAATGGCACGTAATAGGGTTGTTTTACCGCAACCTGATGGACCAAGAAAGCAGATGAATTCGCCTTTATTGATCTCAAGAGAAATGTTGTTAAGGGCTGTGAATTGGCCAAATTGTTTACTAACATTTTCGATCTGTAGATAAGTTTCCATGTTTACATCCCCTCAATTGGTATATACCAAATTTAGCGAGAGGGTGTTACAGCAAAATGACATTAGATTGACGAAAAAAAGACAATGAACAATGGCGACATTGTGAAACTAGGTTAATACTTAATGCGTGCTGAATAATGGATTATTAAGTGATTCAAAAAAAGATATTGAATAGGCGGGCACTTTATATCTTTTTCAGCTTTGTTATTCTGCTCATGAAATATTTTCATAAGGAATAGTCATGGAAAGGAAAGTGCTTAGGCGTAATATTTCTTATATGGAACGCGAGTTATCTCAGATGAAGCGTGAGCTTGCGTTGCTAGAAGAACGAGAGCTAATCAATAGTAAACAACTTTTGGAACCCATTTTTACCCCTGACTTTGGGCATACAGCGATGGTTTCGTCTTCAGAGTTAAGTACAGTTGAAAATTAGTGAATGTCAGCTGAGTAGATCAAACTATGGAAAACCAGAAATAAGAAACGGTGCACTAGGCACCGTTTTTTATGCGAAAAATAACATGATTGTTAAGAGCGAGGTTCTGATTTTGCATCAAATCGGTTAGACCACGCCTTCAAAACTTCACTACGGTTTGCCGCCATTTTAGAGAAGTTCATCTTCACCATGGCTTCTTCAACGTTCGGGTAATTCTTCACTGGCGTGCTGACATTACTGTGGCCAACAACAGGGTAGAATTCGTTGTAAAGCTTATTGGCTTGTTTAGAGAGTGACCAATCCACTAAGCGTTTTGCTGCATCTGATTGAGTGTTCACAAGACCAACCGCTTCTGACTCCCAGCCAACACCGCCTTTCGGCAGAATAATGTCTATCGGTGCGCCTTGCGATTTCAGTTTAGCTCCACGAATCGCCATAGAAATACCGATAGCAACTTCGCCCATCCCCGCTTGCACACAAGGTTTAGAACCTGAGTGGGTGTAATGCGCAATATTGTTATCCAGCTTGCTCATGTAATCCCATGCTGCATCGTCACCCATGAGCTCCATCCATGCTGACACTTGCATGTAACCCGTCCCCGACGAAGCAGGGTTTGGCATTGCAATCTGACCTTTATATTCAGGCTTTAGGAGGTCTTCCCAAGTTTCAGGTTTAGGCAGGTTTTGTGCTTTTGCCACCGCTTCGTTGAAACACACAGCATTGAAGAAAGCATCGTTACCAAACCAAGCTTTGTTATCTTCAGGATCAACCATAGTGGTACGGATTTGGTCCAACCCTTTTGGTGAATAAGGCTTGAGCACACCGTTATCTTTCAGCAGCGCCATCGAAGATCCCGCTAGCCCCCAGACTACATCGGCATGAGGATTGTTTTTCTCTGCCAACAATTTAGCCGTCATGATCCCCGTTGAATCACGTACCCATTTAATCTTGATATCTGGGTTTGCTTGTTCAAAACCTGATTTGAATTTCGCTAGCATATCCGTTTCGAAAGCGGTGTAAACAGTCAGCTCTTCAGCAGCAAAAGCAGAGGTTGCAGTCAGTGCAGCGATGGCAGTTAAGGGTGCAATGATCCAACGGTTTTTCATTTTTGTTCTCCAAGAACTTAAATTGGTATGTACCAGATTGGTGCAGCAAGGATGATGCTAGAGCGGCAATATGACAGTTCAATGATTGGATGATGTCACTTTGTTAACAGTTTTATGAGGCAGAGATGACAGCGTAAAAACAGACTAAATAGAGGAGGAAAACGGAATATGAAAGTTTTATTAACTCTGTCGCTAAGGCATTTACAGGCAATCGCCTGAGTCGTTATAGTTTTTCAATCTGGTATAGTCCAAATGGAAAGAGCGCAATGGAAAACGTTGATAATCAATATTTACTGTTAACACCGGGCCCACTAACGACCTCACGTGGTGTGCGTGAAGCCATGCTAAAAGATTGGTGCACATGGGATGATGACTATAACAAAGACATAGTTCAGGTGATCCGACAGCAATTAGTCCAACTGGCGACGCAGCATCATGGCTACACAAGTGTATTAATGCAGGGGAGTGGCACGGCATCTGTAGAGGCAACTATTGGTAGTGTGATTCCTGCTGATGGTAAATTATTAGTGGTGAACAACGGTGCTTACGGTGAGCGTATTGGGCAAATCGCGCAATATCTTAATATTGCTCATCATGTCATTGAATTAGACGAGGTCACTCAGCCAAGTGTTGATCAGTTAATTGATGTATTAGAAACAGATCCTGCGATTACCCATGTTGCTATGGTGCACTGTGAAACCACCACAGGGATGCTGAACCCGATTGAAGCTGTGTGTGATGTGGTTAAATCGCACAACAAAATCATGATCCTCGATGCAATGTCGAGTTTTGGTGGTATCCCTATGGATATTGGTGAGCTTGGGATCGACTTTATGATCAGCTCAGCAAACAAATGTATTCAGGGTGTACCGGGCTTTGGTTTTGTGATTGCGAAACAAACCGTACTTGAACGTTGCAAAGGCTTAGCACGTTCGCTGTCGTTGGATCTTTATGATCAATGGCAATGCATGGAGATCAACCAAGGGAAGTGGCGTTTTACTTCGCCAACGCACACGGTTAGAGCGTTTCATCAAGCACTGATTGAGCTGACCGAAGAAGGGGGCGTTACTGCTCGCTTTAATCGCTATTCGACCAATCAAAAAATTCTGGTCGAAGGCATGGAAAAACTCGGCATTCAATGCCTGTTACCTTCTGAATTGCACTCTCCAATCATCACGTCTTTCTACTCACCAGAACATCCAGATTATGACTTTAAGCCGTTCTACAATTTGCTGAAAGAAAAGGGTTTCGTTATTTACCCTGGCAAAGTCTCTCATGCTGATTGCTTCCGCATCGGTAACATTGGTGATGTGCACAACCATGATATTGAAAACTTAATCACAGCAGTGAGTGAATCTATGTACTGGCTGGCAGGTAATCAAGAATGACTGTGTTACAGGGTCACGTTATTCCAGTTCAAGCTACGCAAGGGCAAGGGCAAGGGCAAGCGACAGGCGCTGAAGTAGAGACTCAGGTGACGACTCAAATGCCGACTCAAATGCCGACTCAAATGCCGAGTAAGATCCCGAATCAAATAACGAGTCATATGGGGACGCGCGCGCTACGCAGTGAAGGGGATACTAATATCACGCCCGCTCGTGAACGCTGGGTTGAATCGATTACAGACCAGCAAACGCAGACTATGTTAGCGCAAGACAGCCAATACTTTTTGCATCAAGCCATGTCGACACCCTGTTTAGACGCACTGGTTGGGGCGAATGGTATTTACCTAGAAGACGCTGCGGGTAAGCGCTACATGGATTTTCACGGCAACAATGTCCATCAATTGGGTTATGGCCATCCGCATGTATTAAGCCGAATTCAACAACAGCTGACGAGTCTTCCGTTTTCACCGCGTCGTTTTACTAACCAAACAGCGATTGATTGCGCTAAGAAGCTCACTGAGATTGCAGGTGGTGATCTTAACCGTGTGTTGTTTGCGCCGGGTGGTACATCGGTTGTGGGAATGGCATTGAAGTTAGCGCGTTATATCACGGGCAACTATAAAGTGGTTTCCTTGTGGGATTCGTTCCACGGTGCGTCATTGGATGCGATTTCGGTAGGGGGTGAAGCCTGTTTTCGTGAAGGAATGGGGCCATTAATGGCGGGGGTAGAACGCATTCCGCCCGCGGAGAGCTATCGCGGCGCATTTCCTTCGCAAAGTGGCAGCGATGTTCACTATGCCGATTACCTTGAATATGTGATCGAAAAAGAAGGTGGCATTGGCGCGTTCATTGCTGAAGGCGTGCGCAATACCGATGTGCAAGTGCCGAGTAAAGCCTACTGGCAACGCATACGAGAAATCTGTGACCGCCACAATGTGATGCTTATTATCGACGATATTCCTAATGGCATGGGACGTACGGGTGAATGGTTCACCCACCAAGCTATGGGGATCGAGCCTGACATGCTGTGCATTGGTAAAGGGCTAGGTGGCGGTGTTGTACCTATGGCGGCTTTGGTCACTAAGGATGAATATAACACGGCAGCGCATGTGTCTTTAGGGCATTAAACCCATGAAAAAAGCCCAATGGGTTGTGCTGCTGCGCTCGCCACAATGGAAGTGATCGAGCAGCAAAACCTGTTAGAGAAAGTGCGAGACGATGCTGATTATGTCGCTGATCGTTTAGAAAGCATGAAACAACGTTTTCCTATGATTGGGGATGTTCGTGGCATTGGTTTGCTCTGGGGGATCGAGCTCGTTACCGATAGGGTAACTAAAGAGCGTGCTTTTGATGCTGCCGAGCAGGTGCTATATCGCTGTCTTGAATTAGGCGTCAGTTTCAAAGTTTCGCAAGGTAACGTATTACAGCTGAGTCCGCCATTAATCATTGAACGGGAAGACTTAGCTAAAGCACTCGATATTGTCGAGCAAGCGATCTCAGAAGCCACCGATTCGACTGCATGAGTGTCTTAAAGCTTGTGCTTAGCACTAGCTGCTTAGAGTTGATTGAATAACAGAATTTTAGGATAAAAATGATGAAGCAAGTACAAGCGGTAATGTTTGATTGGGCTGGAACTGTCGTTGATTTTGGCTCGTTTGCGCCGACGTCTATCTTTGTTGAAGCATTTAAACGTGAATACGATTTCGATATTTCGTTAGCGGAAGCCAGAGTGCCTATGGGCTTAGGCAAGTGGGATCACATTAAATGTGTCGGTGAATTACCAGACGTTGATCAACGTTGGCTGGCTAAACTCGGTAAGCCGATGGACACCAATGACATCGATAAGATTTATCAAACCTTCATGCCACTTCAAATCGCCAAAGTAGCCCAACATGCTGATTTGATCCCAGGGACAAAACAGGTGGTTGATGGGTTACGTGATCAAGGCATTAAGATTGGATCATGCACGGGTTACCCGAGAGTAGTACTGAATGAACTCTTGCCAGCGGCAAAAGCAAATGGGTTTAGCCCTGATTGCGCTGTGGCAACCGATGATCTTGCGGCTGGTGGACGACCTGCGCCCTACATGCTGCTTAAGAACATGATTGAACTGGCGGTAGATGATGTAAAAACATGCGTGAAAGTGGATGATTCATTACCGGGTATCACCGAAGGGCTCAATGCGGGCATGTGGACAGTGGCATTGCTGCTGTCAGGGAATGAAGCGGGTTTGACGCAGCAAGAGTTTGAGGCAGCCGATGATGTGAAGTTAATGCAAGCCCGCAATAAAGCGAAAGATGCCTTTGCGATGTCGGGGGCGCATTATCACATCGATACCGTGGCGCAATTACCTGAGGTGATTACCGATATTAACCGCCGATTAACATTAGGTGAACGTCCATAGTTAAGCGTACCGCAATTTTGGTTTTGGTTTCGGTTTTTTTATTTAGATTATTTAAATAAACGTAGCAGCCTCTAATACATAGAATAGAGGCTGCTTTGTTTTTACTTGTTTTTACTTGTTATTATTTTGTTGTGTTGTGTTGTGTTGTGTTGTGTTGTGTTTACTTATAGTACTGTCTGTATTTGAGCTTTCTGTTCTTTTAGAACCTTTGTGTTTTTATCAAGTGATTAGGCCGCGTGAGTCAGAATAGGGGGCAGTTCACACAAGGCATCTAAGATCTCTTTTGTTTGTCTAGAGCATATTAGATTGTCTCTCGCACCCACCAACTGGATCATTTTCACTTTTCCCGATAAAACACTCTGGCGAAGTGTACGAAGAATCATTTTGTTATTTAGCCGGTTGTTATCATCAAAGCCTGCACTTGGCATTAATGCGGTTAAATCAATCGTAATAATAAGGTGATCACAGTGATTGGTATAACTCGCTAGCTGAGATTTAAGCGACGTACGATTACGAAAACTGTATTCATCCGTTGATAGCCAATTCACACCAAGATCGTCAGCATATTCATAAAGCTGGCTTGTTTGGATCTCTTCATCAATGCCTAAGCAAAGTAGCCGAGTATTGTCGTAACGGTTTAATGCAAAATGAAACGTCGAACCCAGCTGAACATCCAATGTTTGTTTTAGATCGAAGCGATGACCGATATTGACTAAACCTATCTCTTTATCTTTCAATGCGACAATTGGTAGAGCGTGCAGTAAAGTCTCATGGCAATTAGATAGCACGACAGGGATAGAATGCAGCCCTAAATGTTTACTTAAGCAGTGCTGAAAAGCGGTAGCATTATTGTCGTTTACCACAAAGTTTCCCGCATCAGAATAGCTAGGGGTCGACTGCTGTGGGTATAGCCAGTAAGAGGCGAGCTCAAGGCTCTGTTGAGCAAATTCAAACGAAGCCTGAGTCATAGGCTTAACACGTTCACAAACCGTCATAAGTGTAAAAGGGTGAACAGGTTGGTTGTGGTTGTGACGCATACGATAGCGTTTGAATATGCTTAACATTGTGAATTACCTTTCTGGTGGCAACACGCGAGCTGCCTGTAATACATGTAAGATGATCCGCTCTTTATTGGCTTCAACACGGTGCGCAGGAGCCATAACAGAAATAGCGCCGATCAACTTACTCCTTTTCATAACGGGGGCACTAATGCCAGATACGCCGGGGTCGATCTCCGAGGTACTGACAGCAAAGCCATTGCGTCGTATCTTTTCTAACTCTGCTTGCCATGCATCCATCCGATCTTCTTCACCAAAATAACGCAAGATTTTTTCACAGCGTTGAGGTGGTAAATACGCCAACATGACTTTTGATGAAGCCCCCCAAAGTAGTGGTTGGCTTTGCCCTTGTACAAAGCTACAGCGAAGTGCTTGCATACTTTCTTTTTGGCTTACACACAGCGCCCGATATCCAACAGGCACCATGTATGCGGTCATTTCTCCTGTCTGTTTTTGTAGCCGACTTAACACCGCATCGACAGCATCTAAGTTGTGTTGACTTGTCTGATAGCTGCGCATCAATAACAGAGCCGCAGAACCGATAATGAGCGTTTTATCGTAGGGACTTTCCTCTATCAAGTTCCATTCTTTCAGCACTTTTAAATGGCGGTATAAGCTGCTGATAGGGACTTGGAGTTGCTCACTTAATGCCTTAGCCGATATTGGCGCCTCGTTTACGGCAACTTGCATCAGAAGCTGCAACGCCTTTTCGTTAACTTGGTTTGCTGTGTTTTTTTTCTCTTTCATGCTTATTTTTATCTCGATTTATCACACACCTCAACTGTAATTCTTACCTGGTGCGAATTTTAAATAAACTGAGAGGGTATTTTCTCATCAAATGAGAAAAAGGTGGAGAGTTATATGCGATTGAACGGTAAGGGCATTGAATGCAATGCCTGATTAGGCGTGTCTGATTGGAGATGGGTTTGATTGGAGATGGGTTTGATTGGAGATGTGCCGGATTGAGTGCGCAGGCTCTAAGGTCGCTGTTCTGTTTTATCACTTGTATGAATCGAGAGGTGGGTAGCGTTTGATTGTTATTCGAGGAATTAACGGCTGCGAGTTTATCACTGCAGCGATGAGTACAGAGATCGCGTGTTCTAATGTAACGACGAAATAAATTCGACGACTAGTGAACGGCAGAAGATTTAGAATAAAATGCTGATATTTATT
>NZ_NOIF01000122.1 GCF_002265265.1 Photobacterium sanguinicancri | reverse complement strand
ATAAAATAACAACACAAAAAACTGCAAAAATGAAAAAATCCGCCCACCAACAGTTACTTGTATTATAAAACACTGCTTTTTTAGTTAAGTTAGTGTTTTATCGACAACCTCACTGTCCATTCATGTTGAGTTCAGTTTATTTTCGTGACCAAAATCTCATTTAGATTCAAAGTTGTTCAATTTATTTGCCCCCGCTCACATTCAGATGTTCGTGTTATAATCAATGCCCTTGTCATTTAACACGTTGCAGTTATGTTACACAGCCAAATAAAAAGCGATATCAAGCAATGCTATGAGAACCTTGGAAACCAGCTTGATAACTTCCGACCAAGGCGTGCTCAAAACTACCTAGTTGCAGAAATAGCCAAAACGCTGGCGGGTGAATACCATAAAAAGAACAGAATGTTGGTCGCTGAAGCTGGGACAGGTATCGGTAAATCACTGGCTTATCTGATTGCGGGTATCCCTTTTGCGCTGTTTAACAATAAAAAATTGCTCATTTCAACCGCGACAGTCGCATTGCAAGAGCAACTTATTGATAAAGATCTACCCTTGTTTAACCGCATCTATCCTAAAGAATTCAGCTTTATTCTTGCCAAAGGGCGTCAACGCTATTGTTGTGGCCATAAATTAGCGGCGTCATGCGATGGAACTAGCGATGATCAAATGAGTTTTTGGCAAGAAAAACCTAAAAAGTCTGATTTAGAACTTTTGACTCGCATGAAAAAAGCCTATGAATCAGGGAAGTGGGATGGTGACCGTGACGGCTGGCCAAAACAGATACCTGACCGTGTATGGCAACAAATTGTGGCTGATAAACACAGCTGCCACGCAGGTTTGCCTAAACATCGCCAATGCCCTTTTGCTAAAGCACGCGAACATTTAGATAAAGCCGATGTGATTATTGCAAACCATGCGCTCTTAATGGCTGATATTGAGCTAGGTGGTGGCATTATTCTGCCTGAACCGGAGCAAACCATTTATGTAATAGATGAAGCCCATCACTTACCACAAGTGGCACGTGACTTTTCATCTGCCGCTGCAAGCTTAAAAGGCGCGACTAATTGGTTAGAAAAGCTCAATCAATCTGTCGGGAAACTCGCTGAGCTAGCTGACTACAGTAAAGCAGGTCGCTTCCAGTCATCCTTACAAGAAAATATTCAGCATCTAATTCCAACCTTGCGCCAAATAGCAGCAAATATCGATCCGAGCCATTTTAGCAAAGATGGGATCTATCGCTTTGAACACGGTGAGCTTCCTGCTTGGTTACAAGAAGAAGCAAAAGGCTGTAAAGATGCCAGTAAGAAGGCACTACAAGCGTTAGGCAAATTACATGACTTAATTTCTGAGCGATTAAAAGATAATGAAATTGCAGCACGTCAAGGTGAACCCGCTTTAGCTGAGTCTGGCTTTTACCTGCAACGTCTAGAAAATCTTGAAAAGGTATGGGCGCTAATGGCGCAGCCTTGTAATAAGAAAGGTGCCCCTCTTGCACGGTGGATTGAAAAAAGCGGTGATCGTGAAGATGATTATATTATCGAGGTTTCACCACTCGAAGTGGGTTACCGCTTAGACCAACTATTATGGAGTCGTGCCGCGGGGTCTATTTTAGTTTCAGCAACCTTGCGCGCACTTAACCAGTTTACCTATTTTTGTCGCCAAGCCGGTATTTCTGAATCAGATGGTGTGAAATTTCTAGCCCTTGCATCTCCGTTTGATTATCAAAACAATGCGCGTTTAGTGATCCCTGCATTACCTTTAGAACCACAAGCTGATAAATTCACCGAGCTATTGATTGAAACCTTACCTGAATATTTGGAAGGAGAAACCGCGAGCTTGGTGTTGTTTTCTTCTTATTGGCAGATGAATAAAGTCGCGGAAAGCTTGCAAACTATCGCCAAGAAAAACAAATGGCAATTACTCGTTCAAGGTGATGAAGCGCGACACACCATTCTAAAAAAACATAAAGAAAATTGTAAAAATCAGGTTACGAGCATTTTATTTGGTACAGGTAGCTTCTCTGAAGGGCTTGATTTACCAGGTGATTTACTTAAAAACTTGATTATCACTAAAATTCCGTTTGCCGTGCCGACTTCACCGGTTGAAGAAGCACACGCGGAATACATCGAAAGCCGAGGTGGGAACCCGTTCTTACAGATTTCTGTACCAGAAGCGAGTAAAAAGCTGATTCAATCTGCTGGGCGTTTACTGCGAAAAGAAGAAGATTCTGGTAGAGTAGTTTTGCTCGACCGACGCGTAATTTCACGCCGTTATGGCAAAGCATTATTAGATTCATTACCACCGTTTAAGCGGATTATCGAACATAAATAAATAGAATTGCCATAATGATAGAAATGATTGAACCGACCACGCTCATAATACTTGGGCTTGTGGCATTTTTAGCTGGATTTATCGATGCCGTTGCAGGCGGCGGCGGTATGCTTACCGTTCCTGCACTTTTGTCTTTAGGGCTTCCGCCCCATATTGCCCTTGGCACCAATAAATTAGCGGCGACATTCGCCTCTTCAACGGCGGCATGGACCTATTATCGCAAACAACTCTTTTCACCGCACTTCTGGCAGTTATCGTTTATCGCCACCTTGGTTGGTGCTATCGGCGGAACTCTAATCGTCGACATAATCAGTACTGAATGGCTAGAAAAAGCCCTTCCGTTAATCATTTTAGCTGCCGCCGGTTATACCATTTGGCACCCTCAGCCTAAAGGAGAGCAGCGTCAACTGCCCACTGACGATCCGAAACTAAAGAAAAAGCAATGGTTACAAGGTGGGATCTTAGGGTTTTATGATGGCGTCGCAGGCCCCGGTACTGGTGCATTTTGGACCGTTTCCAGTATGGCATTATACCGGTTAGATATTCTGCTTGCTTCTGGCCTAGCCAAAGCCATGAATTTCACCAGTAATATTACCTCTCTTATTACCTTTGCCATTTTAGGGCATATTAATGTCGCGCTAGGCTTAACAATGGGCGTATGTTTAATGATGGGGGCCTATATAGGCGCACATTCAGCAATACGTTTTGGGGCGAAGTTTATCCGTCCTGTCTTTGTGACGGTTGTTGTTATTCTTGCTGGTAAGCTGGCTTGGCAGGCTTGGTTCTAATATATAAATCAGATCACAACGAAGGTTTAGAGCAGTCAGTATGTTTGATGTAACCAGATTAAAAGCACACGTTGATCAATTATTAAAAGACGCCGCTGCGGTTGATCGCCAGCGTGGTGAAGCATTTCGCCCTTTATTTGATGAGCAACTCTTTCAAAGTCGCAGTAAATTACTGACACCATGCGTTGAAGAAATTAGTCAGGAAATAAAATCACTGCAACGAGAACAGCAATCAGGCCGATTATTAGCCTCTCGAACTGCACATATCTGCGATAAAATCGTCGCGCAGATACAAGCGATTCAACGTGAACTCGCCACACAAACCATCAGAAAAAACGAACCTAAGCAAAACAACACTAAACAGCGCCCAATCCATGAATTGTACCAAGACTTGGCTAAACACCAAGAATGGGAACGCCGTTTAGTCGGTATGAGCCGTGATAAAGCCATGATGCTCAATCGATGTCAAAGCCTTGCAGAACAACAGATATTACAAAAAGAAATATTGGCGCTTGATGGGCGAGTACAGCGCTGCCAATCTGCCGTTGCTCAAATTGAAAAGCAGATTACGTTCAGAGAGCGTCAGGGCTAGACATGCTACCTCTTGTTTATCACACCATCTACTCTCAACTGGATTTACCACCAGAGCACCGCTACCCGATCAGCAAATACCGCCGTTTATATGATCATGTCTTAAATACTTTTCATATCGACGATTTACAACGATTAGCTTTTTTCCAGCCACAGCCACTTTCAATCAATACGGTAAAATCTGTTCACCATTCAGATTATGTTGACGCATTAATCAATAACACCTTGCCTGCCGCAAAAATGCGCCGAATCGGTTTTCCGTGGAGTGAGCAGTTAATACAGCGAACACTGACATCGGCAGGAGGAACTTGTCGAACAGTAGAACTTGCCCACCAGCACGGCTTGGCCATTCATTTAAGTGGCGGCTACCATCATGCTCACCATGAGTTCGGTAGTGGTTTTTGTCTGATTAACGATCTCGCATTAGCGGCACACCAAGCGCTGCGTTTAGATAATGTAGATAAAGTGATGATCATTGATTGCGATGTACATCACGGTGATGGCACAGCCACGCTTTGTGCTGATAACGATAATGTTGTTACTTTTTCTGTGCATTGTGATAAAAATTTCCCCGCAAGAAAACCAGTCTCAACCATAGATCTTGCATTGCCACGCCACACTACCACCCAAGAATACCTGAGGGTCTTCCAGCCAATATTGCAGTTAGCACTCGCACAGCATCAACCCGACTTAGTTATTTATGATGCTGGTGTCGACATCCACACTGATGATGAACTTGGTTACTTTGATGTATGCAAAGACGGTATTTATCAACGTGATCTCTTAGTATTATCACATTGTAAGCAACACGCGATCCCCGTTGCAGCTGTAGTCGGTGGTGGCTACCGTGCCGATCACCAACAATTAGTTGTATTACATAGCCAACTAATAAAAGCCGCTCTGACGCTTATTTAAATATTCTTATTGAGATAATCATGACCGAAAAAAAATCACCGCTAGATAATGCACCAGAAGATATAAAGCTTGCTGTCGATCTTATTTACTTGCTAGAGAGTAATGACATAGATCCTAAAATAGCATTATCTGCACTTGCTATTGTAAAAAATGATTTAGAATCAAAAGTTAATAACCAGTAAATGGCTGCAGTTCGAATAACTAAAAGTAATAAAAAAATAATTACTCATGCTATTTGAATAGAATGGGATCTCCTTTACGTATTTTTAAGTAAAAATTACCCATTTACACTAGCTTGACATTGAACTACATTTGAAGCATTACTCTTCAGCATGCATTCTCGTTCTATAATTTTGTTGAAGGAGATATCAAATTAAGGATAAATAATGCTTCAATGCTTAAAATGTTCATTACCCGCTTTACTTGTAATCGCACCACTCACCTACGCAAATAGTCCGCCAAGTGAGCCTAATGAGATAACACGAACGGTCAACAGCGATATCGTTGAAGCTGGTGACATGTTACAAATACTACTTCCTGCAGCAGGGTTATTTGCTGCTTGGATGTACGATGATGCTGAAGGGGCGAAACAACTGGTCTATGCAACGGCTTCCACCCAAGCGATAGTCCAAGGAATGAAATATACTGTTGGTCGAAAACGCCCAAATGACAGTAACTGGCACTCTTTTCCATCGGGTCACACATCTGCTGCCTTTTCTGGTGCTGCTTTTTTGCAATCGCGCTACGGTGCAGCTTGGGGGATCCCTGCCTACGCTGGAGCCACTTTTGTGGGCTTAAGTCGAATCCACGGTAACCGACACTACGCTGGTGACGTCGTCGCTGGTGCTGGTATCGCATTTTTAGTAAACCAATATTTTGTCTCACCGTACCGCACGGAAGGTGTTTATTTTAGTGCTCAACCAACACAAGATGGTATTGCTGTTGGCGTAACCCTAACCGACACAGCATTCGAAGGTAAAAGTCGAGATCGCGCAAACTATCAATTATCATCGATTGATTATAAAAATCGTATAGAGTTAGGTATTGGGGTTAATCTCGCAGATAGCTCTGGACAGTTTGGGGCTACCGAATTTCTCTCGAATTCCGAGCTAATTGATGAATACCAGCCATTTTCATACATTAATTACCAACGCAAGCTTGCCAATAACAACAGCTTTGAATTTGAATTTATTCCAAGTGAAACTCGCAGGCGTGGTAACGCAAGCCAACCGTTTACGGTGGATGGTGTTACCTATGAACCAGGAGATGGTCAGCTATTTACCGCTTTTCGCCATTGGACTTTGGGCTCTTCCGCGTACAAAGGCTACAACATTAATGACAAATTCGACGTCAACTTTGGTCTAGGTCTATACGTACACTGGATCTCCGTTGATGTGGATAAAAATGAAGGTGGAAAATATTCAACCGCCGACTCATGGCGTGTTCTCCCCAATTTAGCAGTAAAAACCCAGTATAAGTTCACAGATGAAATTTCAGTCTTAGCCAAAGCACAATATCAGTTCTGGGAAGGTGATGCTTACGCGGTTGCTGAAGCTGGTCTTCAGTATCAAATTAACCCTGCATGGGATGCGGGCCTCAAATATTCCTATACTAATACCGACCTCGACAATTCAACATTTAAAGCAAACTACGATAGTCAATCTATTGTGCTAACTTTTGCTAATCGCTTCTAAGTTAGATTTGCTACTACAAATATTGATAAACAACGCTCTCCAAATGAGCGTTGTTTTATACTAAGCATAATAAATCTATCCAATATCACTATATCATTTCCTACCAATGATAGCCGTAAGTGAATAGATTGAACCATAGCGACCTTTCGACTTTAATGAACAATCACCAACTATCCAATATGAGTCAAAGATGAAAGACAAAATTATACAGATCGAACGCCAATCGTTAACAGTCGGACTATGTGCCAATCTATTTATGGCTTTTTCAGGCTGGGCAACCTTTTACCTTTCAGGATCTGAAGCCTTACTATTAGATGGTAATTTCTCGTTTATTTTATTTCTCTCTTCCATTGCAGCGTTAAAAATTTCCGCGATTAAAGCTAATCGTTCTAACACTTTTCCTTTTGGTTTATTTGTATCAGAAGCCCTTTACTCTTTACTCAAAGGCTTATTAATTGGCGGCGTATTGCTGACAGCATTAACAGGAAATGCCTCCAAAATAGCTAAGTATATTCAAGGTGAAGAACTGTCGATGCTAAAGACAGGCCCAATCTTAATTTATTCCATTGCTATGGTTGTGATCTGCTTTAGCCTATCGCTTTTTTATCACCAGCAAAATAAACGTACCGGTAACAGCAGCAGTATGCTTGAAACCGACAAAGCATCCTCATTAGTCGATGGTTTTATGTCTGCGGGTACAGGCGCTGCACTGGTACTTATTGGTTACATTAATCCAGCAAGCAGTTTTGATTTTTTACTGTATATTGGCGATGCCATTATGGTTCTTTTCTTAGCGATAATAATGGCCAAACAACCGATAAATATCGTGAGAGAAGCCTTCATTGAACTGGCGGGGGGGCGACTACAGAATATCGATGCCTACGAGGACATCGAAAGCATTATCACCCAACAGTTATCGCAACAAGAAACTATGGCACATAATGTTTTCATCAGTAAAACAGGGAGCAGTTATTTAGTCGTTTTAAGCTTTACGACCGAAGAGATAGACAGAAAAGGCATTACGATATTTGCTCATATTAAACAATCACTGTCGACACAGCTGACCGCGAAATACCCACATATTGATGTCGAGTTAGTCTTAAGCTGATGCCGTCCATTCATTACATCGTCATAACCCAATGACATAAAAAAGTCGCCAATCTGGCGACTTTTCGTTTCTTGAATCAAGCAAACAGCTTACGATGCTTTCGGCAGTATCGTGGCTTCAATGGTGTAACTTTGCTTACCCATGAATTGCTTAACCTGCTGATTTAACAACTCTGTCGTGACTTGATCTATGTAGGGTTGCGGATCTTTCACTGCATCCACACTATAACCATGCAGTAAATAGCGCCCCATAAAGCGTACCGTTTCAGCTCCATTTTTAGCCATCGGTTTTAACGCTACCGCCAACTGTTTTGCTGCAGTGTCTCGCTCTTGTAATGTAATGCCATCTTGCTGAATACCTTTTAACAGCTCAGCCACCGCTTGCTTCGATTTAGCTAAATCCTTTTGATCTAAGTTCATACTGACAATAACAGTACTGTGTAAACCACTATCTGGGATCTCAGTGATTACTTCAGGTGCATAGCTTAAACTGTATTTACCTCTAAGCAGTTGATGCGCACGCTGATTAACAATACGAGACAACATATCTTGTGCCATCACATCTACCGCCGTCATCGGTGATTGCGTCTGGATCGGGTTAGTCATTATCATCAAATAACTCACAGACTTTTCATTCGATACCGGTAACTCCAACACTTGTGACGTTGTATTTAACTCAACTTGTGGCAACAATTCTTGCTTATTTTCCGCAAGGGGAATATTCGCAACATACTGACGTAGCAGTGGGGTGATATCTTCTGGTTGAAAATCCCCAGCTATCACCAAGCGATTGTGGTGTTGCTGTTGAAACAAACGTTGATAAACCTGTTGAACATCATCGCTTGTTATTTCAGTGAAAGTGCTACTTGGCCAGATTTTATAAAAAGTACCACGTACAACTTGGCTATCATTCACCTTTGTCAGTACCTGCCCAAATGGCGAGGTTTCAAATTCAGCTCTACCTTCAACATATTGCTTTTTAACCTGCTTTAACTGCACAGGGTCAACTTTACCTTCCGTTAATACATGATGAAGTGCCGACATCGCAAACGGCAGATCATCGTACTGAGTCGCAATGGATAACCCATTATCAAAATCGCTAAGATAAGGGGTCAGCAAGGTATTATTTGCAGCGAACACTTTTTCAATGGCTGCCACATCCAAGCCAGCAAAACCACTCCGATATAATGTGTCAAACGCTAACTCACTGGCTGGATACAATGCAGGATCCAATTGTGCTCTGCCTCCTTTTGCTGCCCAGTTCATGTACGCATTTTTTTTAATGTCAGGCATTTGCTTAAGCCAAACTTCAACACCGTTACCCAATTGCCATTGCCAAGTGGTGTCATCTACTTGCTGCTGTGAAACGATCTCTCCTTTTTGCGCTGGCGACGAAAATACAGCTACGGTTTTCGCCATCATCAAGGCTAGGCCCGGTTTAGCAAGTAATTGCGTCACACTCTGGACATCTTGCGCTAACTGCTGGGTTTGACCTTTATTGGCATAAGCGATGAAGTAATACGGTGCCAGTTGTTCTAGTTGCTGTTTTAAGCTCTGATTAACTCGGCCTTGATCCATCTCTGCCACGAAACGCTCGAGTACCGCTTTATGTTCAGCTTCAGACATCAAAACACGAGGTTCGAATAAGCTCGCAAACATGGCCTCAGTGATCACCCAAGAATCCGTTGCCTGCCAATTCATTGCATGACTTTTCAAATTCGATTTATAACTGGCTAGCGCAGCTGCGAGTTCGACCTCACCGACACCGTAATCACGTAAACTCGCCAACTCTTTGGCAAAAAATGCTTGAACCTCAGCACGATGCCCTTCTTTAAAACCCACCGCTAACGTAGCCAATTGCTGCCCTTCGAAAGTACTATCATAAGCTTCGATGTAGCTTGTATTAGCTGCCAACGCGATACTGCGATCCATTAGCCGTGCTTGGATAAGACTATTTAACAGGCCAACCTCTAAATAACGATATTGGTCACCATAAGTTAACCGCTTAGATTCCCCCAATGGCTGCAATAAAATCAGTGCAGAGTCACCACCTTGCGGCGCAACTAATGCTTGCTGCTTTTGCGTTGGTAACACTAACGGCTCAATATTAGCGAGCGGTTGCGACTTAGCCTGCCATGAAGCAAAGTGTTGGGCTATTTGAGTCTCAATTACCGTTTTATCGAAATCGCCTACCACCACCAATTCAGTATTTGCTGGGAAATACCAACGCTGATAATACTCACGCAAACCAGCAGGCGTTACCGATTGAATACTTTCCTTGGTACCGAGTATTTCATGATAAGCAGGAGAGTCTGCACGCAAATGCTCATCCATCTGACTATAAATATTGCGCTCTTGCGGTAGACGAAGGCGATACTCCCCCATTACCGCACCTCTTTCAGCCTCAACCTTTTCAGGTTTTAGTAGCATGCCATCAGCCACATCCCTAAACCAAGTAAACGCGGTGGTCACCTCAGTTGAATCAGGCAGCGTTAATTGATACCAAGTCTTATTATAAGAAGTGTAAGCATTCAAATCAGCGCCAGCACTTAGCCCTAAACGTTCGAAGAATTGCCACACATCTTGTTGAGCAAAGTTTTTAGAGCCTTTGAACGCCATATGTTCAAGAAAATGGGCATATCCCTGTTGTTGCGCCGTTTCTTGAGCGCTACCTGCACGAACAATAAATCGTAACTCGACGGGTTCATCATCCTTCTGATAAAGGTGATACTTCATACCATTCTCTAACGTCCCATGTTGCCAATCGGGATCTGGGGTTATTTTTGTTGCATGCCACTGGTTATCTTGCTGGCATCCGACGAGGAAAATCGTGCCTATCAGCAGAAAACTATATGCTCTAAACCATTGTTTCATATATGCCCCTTATCTATTTCCTCGACAATACAACACTACTCATATAATTGAGATAAATAGATCATATAGAAGCATTAATTTGCGATATCGTAGTCAAATATCGCTTTTGCAACGCAGACTTAACACCCTTAGATAAACGCTATATGCACGTTTATCTAAGGGCGTTATTAACAGGCATAAAAAAAGACTCCGCAGAGTCTTTTATATTTACGCTAATCAAATAGATGATTAGCGTTACACATTATTTTCATTTAGAAACTAAGGGATTTACGACCCGTAGTTTGATCAAAAGAAGGCTTTTCTGCTTCTTTTTTCACTGATTTTTTAGGTGCTTTTTTAGCTGCGCTTTTTGCAGGCTTAGCTTTAGCGCTGAGTTTTTTATCCGCTTTGCCACTTTCAGCCGACGACTTTTTAGCTGTCGCTTTTTTCTTACCCACAGGTGCCGCAGCCTTAACGTCTTTCACCACTTTTTCTGTTGGTTCTGTCACTGGTTGGTTACAGACCACAACGTAGTACTCTTGGTTAAACTCAATGACGTCACCATCGTAAAGTTTACGGCGCTTACGTTGCTCCAATTCACCATTAACACCAACATAACCTTCAGATATGGCAAACTTCGCTTCACCACCACCGCTCACAACGTTGGCAATTTTAAGCACTTTATACAACTCAATCGGCTGAGCAGAAACTTCAACTTCTAGCGCTTCTACTTCATATTCTTCATGTTCAGACATAAATTTGGCTCTGGGTTATTATTCTGATGCTAGTGTTTTAACAATAGTCCGCGATAAATCGTCTCGCTATACCGACACTAGGCTTAATACGTTGCAGTTTACCCGAGAAGCCAATGTGGCGCGAATGCTAATATTTTTAGCGCACAAAAAAAGCCATCAAAATGATGGCTTTTGTATGTTTACTCTTACGGGGTAACCTACGGGCGTAAAATTACTTTCACGCTACCATCAACTTCACTTTCGTCGATATAACCAATCGCATTAGCGGTATTAGCAACTGTATTTTTCACAATCGCACTAGAACTCACCGCTTTTGGTGGCTGACCTTTGCCCGTGAACACTTTTTTAGCCCAGTAAGCTTGAAGCTGAGCTTCCGTTTTACCGGTAACTTTAGCGTGGAATTCACTCTTCAGTGGCTGACCATCGTCAAGATCAATCGCATCAATGTTCAGTGATTTCGCTTTACCTAAGTACACTTTCTTGATTGTCGATGCATCAAGATCTGCTGCTGCAGGGTTTGCAATAACCACAACTGCAGCCTGTGCAAAGCTTGAAGCAGCAAGGCAAAGTGCTAAAACTGTTTTTTTCAACATGACTTTCTCCTTAGAAAACTACATCAAGTTTTACGGTATATACCATAGTGTCATCAATGGACTTATCTTTCGCTGCACCCGCTAAACCGCCGTTGGTATCACCAAAATTAGTCACATAAGTCATATCTGCTTTTAGTGCCATATTGGTGTAAACATCCCAACGCGCACCGACACTGTAGCTGGTACGCTGCATATCAAGCACTGCTTGCTGTAGTTGCGTTGAACCCGCTAAATAAGCGGCTGCTGGATCTTTCGGATTTTTCATCAAGTTAGCAACGGCTTGCGCTGAAGCTTTCTTACGAGCATCGTTATCTTTGGTTTTCAGATGTGAAACAGTGAAGTACGGTGTTACCGATTCAATACGATAGCCCGCTGTCACGTATGCAGCATCAGCATCAGGGTAAAAACCTTGCGTTTCAGTACGTGTTACTTCTGACATTACAAATAGGTTTTCACCATCAAAGCGAGCACCAATACCGTAAAACTTAGCAGGATCATCGTTGAACGTTGTTGCCGCTAACGGCTTGCCACCTAGCGTCCAATTATCTTGTGAGCTCACTTTCGCCTGAGCATAGCTTGAACGTAGCGTCACGGTATCGTTAGTCCACGACACTACACCACCGTAAATTTGATCGAATGTAGTCTGTGCGCGGAATTTAGTTTTATCTGAGCTTAAGTTATGAGAACCCGCAAAGCCTTGAAGTTGAATGCTGCTATCGTCTAGTTCGATATCGTAAAGCATGTCGGCACCGGTGAACGACGTAGCTACCACGTTGCCATACACTTCATTAGGAACGCGCACACCTAACTGGGCGTAACCCACTTCTAAGTAATCCGATAACATGAATAACGGTAGACGCAACTTACCCGCACGACCTTTTAGGTTAGGCGTAAATTCATGGCTAATAAATGCCCACTCAATTTGTGGTTTCCAGTTTTCAAGCTCTGTACCACGGCTAACCAACTGAACTGTTGCTTGGGTTGAATCGTTTACCGTAAATACGGTTTGCAAACCAAACAGGGAACCTTCATCTAGGTTCAGCTTATCCGTTGCACCAACATAACCCGCCTTATTATTCGCAACTTGAAGATTCAATGATGCAAAGCCATCAAATTGAAAACGATCAGCGACGCTTGATTGTTGTTGCTCGGTTAATACTGAAACTTGGTTTTCTAGTTCACTAATACGCGCATCTGTAGTACTCGTTGCATTAGCTTGGCCAGAAAGCGCGCATAAGGCTGCTAGTGGCAACAGGCGAAAAGCCTTTATTGTCATCATGAAACTCCGGTTTATTTTTATAGTGTGTCACTGCTTGTGTAACTGCTTTTTGTCACGGCCTTAATCACAAAGCCCCATCGAAAGGGCTCTGTAAAAAAGCGTGTTATTTATCGTTTATTGCATGTTGCTAAACTTTAAACTGCGCCGTCGAATGGCTTAGTTGCTCGACCACACCCACCAGCTGCTCACTGGCTATGCCGAGTCGGTCTGAAGAGGAAGAAACTTGTTCTGCGCTACGGTTAAACTCTTGTAGCTGTTCTTGGATGATAAGAGAGGTTTGGTGCTGCTCTTCCGTTGCGGAAGCAATTTGATCGTTTACAACTGTGATACCGGCCACTTTATCCGTAATGGACCGCAAACTTTCACCCGCAGTCGCTGCGCTACTCACACCGTCTTCAGTCTGGCGTAACCCTTGGTGCATGGCTTCAACCGCTGATTTAGAGGCAACTTGCAGCTCTCCCAGTACCACTTGAATTTCTTCTGTCGATTGCTGAGTACGAGCCGCGAGTGTTCGCACTTCATCGGCAACAACCGCAAAACCGCGCCCTTGTTCACCAGCGCGTGCTGCCTCAATTGCGGCATTCAGTGCTAATAAGTTGGTTTGATCAGCAATGCCTTTAATCGTAGATAAAATAGCATCGACATTAGTCGTGTCTTGCTCAAGTTTATCGATAACTGTGGCTATTTTACGAACATCGTCCGAAAGAACATTAATAACATTGACGGTCTGTTGCACAACCGTGAAACCATCTTCAGCTTTGGTATTTGCATCGTTAGCTTGTTCCGACGCCTGACTTGCATAGTCCGCCACATGGCTCACAGTTTGTAGCATTTCACCAACAGATAGCGTCACTTGCTGAATATTTGACTGCTGCTCAGCAGTAAAACGAGATGTATCTTGACGGCTTTCAGATAACTGACCCGTTATCGCCTCTAGCTGATGAATGCTTGAAATGGTATCTGAAATAGTGGCATGTAATTTACTGATAAACTGATTCACGTTATTAACAAGCTCGGCCACTTCATCCTTGCCGTCATAATGAATACGAACAGTGAGATCACCTTCACCATTAGCGATCTCATTCATTCTTGCCGTCACAATCGCAATAGATTGACTAATTGAGCGTAGAATAGCAAAACCGAAGCTCAGCAAAAAAGCCACGACAATCAAGCCAGAAATCACAGAATTAACACCTGCTTGTTCAGCGCTTTCACGCGCATTACCGATCAAGCTAACGACTTGTTCTCGCACATAATCTTGTAGCGTTTTTAATTCTTTTTCTAAGCTTTCTTGAGTCTGGCGATTTTGTTCTGCTTTGCGAGAGATAACAGCAACAGATTCATTCATATTAATAAAATCGAGAGCTAGCTGATTACCTGCCTCGAAATAACTCGCCATCAATGTTTCGACATGTGCTAATTCATTACTCTTTTGTGGTAACAGTTTTTTTATTTCAGCTAAATCTTTATTTAACAGCTGGTAAAGTAACGCGGCTTCGCTAAGTGCATCTTCTTCTCCCGTTACGACAGCTGTTTCAAATTGTTGTGTTAGCCGTGGAAGCGTACCGTCTAAGCGAACGACAACTTCCATCGCTGGGTAATATTGCTGATCCAATGACACTAAATGAAGATTATTTGTACGATGAACATTTGCGTTCATCAAAATAATGACGGCAATACCACTAGAAACAAAAGCCATTAACAACCAAAATTGATGACGAATCGTTAGGTAACGAGATAAATTCATAATATATTCTTGTGCTTAATGGTTCGCTTGATAAGCGCCATGAAAGAAATAAAAAAGTCAAAGCAGTGTCGTTAAAATGTTATAGCTTCTAACTAAATACGCCGTAACTAAGGACGAGTACGGATAGTCACGTGATGATAGCCACCAGTGCCATAAAGTATGATTATATTTAAATAGCATAGTTTTATTAACTCAAACCATTAAACAAACCAGCCCATTTGTACAGGAATACGCTTTACCCCACCATTGCGCACGTATATAAGGATGACGCTTTTCATCGGCAGCATAAGTAAAACAAATAAAAACAACAAGATCAGCAACTTACCAAAAAACCCATAAAGCACCATCTCATCAAAAAAGATAAATTAATATAAAGCCATGGCAAATAAAAATTAGCAAACAGCTTGAGGCAATACACTTTCATAGACATTTTGCAAAAAAGACATGTCTGTATTTTGCTCATTGCATATATGATCTGAAATAAATGGATATGTAGATAGAGATATCACAAGCATATAATAATACCCTTCATTATATGGGCTACATTCCGTAATACTGCTCAACAAGGACATTAGCTTTTTCTTATGAGGTATCAATAGTTTATTGGCAAGCCGATTCTTCGCTTCCGTATTATCTAATGACAGTAGTTCACGATGAATAATGATAGGAATAAGTGAATTAATCCGCCAAACTTCAATATAACTATTCACAATCAGTGACAATGTAAGCTGTCACTTAAACACATCTGACGCTGCCGACGAATAGCCTTGTGTAGAT
>NZ_NOIF01000121.1 GCF_002265265.1 Photobacterium sanguinicancri | reverse complement strand
TTTATAAAGTAAAGGCAGCTTGAAGGTAAAACCTTATAAATTTATTAATATCTTTTATGAGTTAAGTATTAATAAAAGGCGTATCATACAAGGATAATAACTGGAATCAGAGATAAAATGGATAAATTACTAAGAGCCGTGTGTATTGTGACTTTCACTTATGCATTATTGTATGTGAATAATCATTTTGGCAATGTCGAAGGCTTCCGTTTTTGGGGTGTTGGTTTACTTGCGTTGTCTATTTTTCTGTTGTTTAAAGAAAAGGTCGAATTAGTCATGGGAGGGAAGAAGCTCGGTGTTAGTTTTGAAGGTGCTGAAAAGTTACTGATTGTACTACCAATATTAATTACCGCCATCGCGATCTTACTTAAGCCGCATGATGTGGCTTGTATTGTTCATGTAAAAAGCTTTGTGTGCAATTAAGTTATGGCGTTTACATTGAGTATGTAGCGGTTTAGGAGCGTGATCACTATGGTGTATCTTCGTATATGTTCCGATAGAAAAAGAGCCCCGAGAAGGAACTCTTAAATATAAGTACTGATTTCGATTAGAAGAAACCTAGTGGATTAACACTGTAGCTCACTAGTAAGTTCTTGATAATGATCTAGCATCATTTTGTGAGTTTCACGACCAATACCTAACTTTTTGGAACCACCAAAGGCGGCATGTGCTGGGTATGCGTGGTAACAGTTTACCCATACGCGGCCGGCTTCAATACTGCATAATCATTGAGGGTGAAAATGGTCGCTACAACCCGTACATTTGCAGCGACTAATGAGCATATCACTTTATTGACATTGTTCACGAATCGCCCTCTTTATATTTTCTGGTGAGAAGTTATGTATGAAGCGCATGTTGGGCACTTTTCGTTCTTTTAAGCCAACCGACTATGACGATTAGTTACTTAATATTAATTGTATTGTCACGTCGGTCATACATATCGGGTGTGGTGTGCAACCCGCCAGCATAACCTGCGGCTTCCAAGGTCTCTCTGACTTCTCTGACGTGTTCCGCGGTGACGGGTTCATGCCTGTCACCAAGATTGGATCGGACAAAGGTGATCAGTTCAGCGAGGTTCTTATCAGACAGTACATCCTCAAAACTGGCCATGGGCATAAAGTTACGATCTTTATCAATATAGGTAGGTTGTAACCCGCGAACAGTGACGGCAATGGTATTGAACGGATCGCTGTGCATGATAATACCGTTGTTTAACAGTGTCGGTGCAATCGGTGGGCGACCTTTACCATCGTCACCATGACATGCACCGCAGGTTTGGCGGTAAGTGGCGTAGATAGGTGTTTGATAAGAGGCATCATCAAAACCTTTGGGTTGTAGTGGCACTGCATCTTTGCTGATCACGTTATTCGTATCGCCACTTAGTAGGTAATAAGACATAGACTCAACATCTTCTCGTGTCATTAGGCTTAGGCTGTTTTTGACCACATCGGCCATGCCAGCAAAGGCTGTTCCTTTATCGGAATGACCTGTGTGCAAGAAATCAGTCAATGTGGCTTCATCCCAACCATCGATAAACAGCTCATTAGCGGTGATATCGGGTGCGTTCCAACCATCAATGAGATTCCCTTGAAAAATACGCTCAGCAATTAATGCCTGTGCGATGTTTCTTGGGGTGTGACATTCAGAGCAGTGACCTAACCCCGCCACCCAGTATTTTCCTTGTTGCCATTTTTCGACATCTGCTATTTGGGCTTTCAACGCGTTAGGTACGCTGTAGTCGATAGGATTTGTGTCCATAAACACGATATTCCAGCCCAGTAACCCTAAACGAATGTTCGACGGAAACATCATGCTGTTGTCATCGTTACGACGTGAAACGGCTGTGATAGATTGCATGTATTCCCACAAGTCGAGCATGTCTTGCTCGGTGAGGTGTTGATAAGAGGTATAAGGCATTGCAGGGTAGAGATAACCGTTTTTTCCCTTACCTCGAACAAGCGCATCACGGAAATCGTCAAAGTCATATTCTCCAATCCCTTCGCTTGCATGCGGCGTGATGTTGGTAGAATAAACGGTACCAAATGGCGTTACAAAAGGCAGTCCGCCCGCAAAAGGTTCGCCACCTTCAGCACTATGACAAGCGACGCAGTCACCCGCGTAAGCGAGGTATTCACCCCGTTCGATCGCTTTTGCCTCTAATTTTGCTAACTTCTGTTGTTCTTCAAAACCTGTGTAGCGAATGTAAGCACCTAAAGCGAGTATTTCATTTTCTGTCAGTTGCTCATCAAAGGCGGGCATCAGGTTATTTAAGCCATAGTTGATGGTGTGTTGGATCTCTTCAATGCTACCGCCATGCAGCCAAATATCGTCCGAGAGGTCGGGTACACCAAGCTGTGGATTAGCGACCGAGCCGTCGGCATGGCAAGATGCACAGTATTGAGTAAATAAGGTTTTACCTAACGCCACTTTTACCTCTGGCACATCGGTATGACGCTGGTTCAGTGAAGCGAGGTAATACGATAACTTTGCCACTTCATCGGGGCGAAGTATTTCACTCCAGCCGGGCATAGCACCGTTTCGGCCTTTCGCTATAGAATGAATTATGGCTTCGTCAGTGCCGCCATATAGCCACTCTTGGTCGATAAGGTTAGGAAAATGTTTTTGTCCTTGTGCATTGTTACGATGACAGGCAGCGCAGTGGGTTTGAAACAGAACCTGTCCGCTTACGACTATTTCAGGGATTTTAGCGAGCTTGTTTAATTCGGTGCCATTTTCAGTGTCATTGATTTTAGAAAACTGCTGATCAAGGCTAGTGCGCGGTGAGCTGAGTTTATCGTCACTTTGCTGCCAATCGATAAGACCCTGCCATTCGCCTAAGCCAGGATAGAGTACGAGATAACCCGCAGAAAGCACAAATGCGATAGCGTAGCTGGTAAACAAGAGCTTTGGTGGTGGGGCATCTTTTTCTTCTATGCCATCAAAACTGCCGATGGTGTGGTTTTGATCGGCTTGATGGTTACTTCGCCAATACTTAACAATGACAGATACCATCAACACAAAGAAGATTAAGGTGAAAATTACAGCCCATAGCTCCCAAAATGCACTCATGGTGATACCTCCTGTGACGTATCTTTACCAAGGCTTTGTAGATAGCGGATCAATGCTTCCCCTTTGGTTTTCCCTCTTACCTGTAATCTTGCATCACCTATTTCTTCATCGGTATAGGGCACGCCGAGCGTTCTAAGGGTTTCCATCTTGGCACTGATATCATCGCCTGACAGTGTTTGTTCAAACAGCCAAGGGTAAGCAGGCATGATAGAGGTTGGAATAACCTGTCTTGGGTCGACAAGGTGGAGTACATGCCATTGGTCAGAATATTTTCTGCCTATATTTGTGAGATCAGGACCTGTACGTTTTGAGCTCCATAAATTCGGGAACTCATAGATATCATCGCTTTCTTGATTTGGGCGACCATTACGTTTTACTTCGGGATCAAGCGGGCGCACCATTTGGGTGTGGCATACATGGCACCCTTCGCTGATGTAGATATCTCGTCCTGCTAATTCAATAGGCGTGAAGGGTATGGCTAAGCTGCCTTTGGCAATATCATCGCCGCGAACAATGTTGGGTACGACCCAAACCACCAGAGAAAACGAGGCCACCACAAGGGTTACTATGATCAAAATGACAAGAGAGTGGGTGAAATCTTTGCTCATCATTTAGGCCTCCTTCGCGACAAGTACAGCTGGCATACGAACAGTTTTGTATAAGTTCACCGCCATAAGAAGTAAGCCAACTACAAATAGCGCACCGCCGAAGAAACGCAGGAACAACCAAGGCGCCTTGAAGTCCATAGCCTCAATAAAGCTGTATACCAGCTCGCCATTGTCGTTTTGCGCCAGCCACATATAGCCTTCCCCAATGCCAGCTACCCAGAGTGCTATTGCGTAAATGGCCACGCCAGCATGCGCTAGCCAGAAATGCCATTTAATCAGCCGCTGTGACCATAATTCGGTTTTATTCCATAACCGAGGGATGAAGTAATAGAAGACCGCGATCCCTGACATGGCGACCCAACCCAACGCGCCAGAGTGAACATGGCCAATAACCCACTCGGTGTTATGTGCCAGCATATTAAACCATCGAATAGCCAGTAATGGCCCTTCAAATGTGGCAAGGCAGTAGTAGAGAATCGCCGAGAAGAAGAACAGTAGAATATAGTCAGATTTAAGCTTCTCTTTATTTTGTAGCAAGGTCATCGCGCTGTTGAAAGCGCCCGCCCAAGAGGGAAGCCATAGGATCAGTGACATTACTATCCCGATGTTTTGTACCCAAACAGGTACTGATGAATAAATGAGGTGGTGGGTACCGGCCCAAGTGTAAAAGCCGACTAAGCCCCAAAAGTGAATAACGGATAAACGGTATGAATAAATAGGGCGCTCAGCGGCTTTGGGAATGAAGTAATAGTTCATCCCGATTACCCCCGCCGTTAGCAAGAAGCCAACGGCATTATGTCCCCACCACCATTGAACAATGGCATCTTGTGCACCTGCAAACACCGAATAAGATTTCATGGCTGACACAGGCATCGCGAGATTATTCACTATAAAGATCATAGCGATGACGATAATAAAAGCGGCAAAAAACCAGTTAGCCACGAATATATGGCCGACCTTACGCTTAGCGATGGTGCCAAAAAACAAAACGGCATACAGCACCCAAACCAGTACGATCAAGAGGTCGATCGGCCATTCTAATTCTGCGTACTCTTTTGATGTGGTGTAGCCTGCAGGTAAAGAGATAAGTGCCAATAGTAAGATGAGTTGCCAGCCCCAAAAGACCATCCACGACAGGCTTTTGTTGAATATTTCACAGTGGCCAGTACATTGCGCGATGTAAAGTGAGGTCCCCATTAAAATATTGACGACAAAGCCATAAATGACGCCAGAAGTATGAAGAGGTCTGAGCCGGCCAAATTGGAAATATTGTGAGTCGAAGTTGAGTGCTGGCCAGTACAGCTGCGCCGCGAGAATAACACCGATAGTCATGCCTGCAATTGCCCATACGAAAGATGCCAGTATGAAATACTTCACAACTTTAATGCTGTACTGCGTTGTCACCTGTTCCATAACAAGCCTCTTTGCTTAAGGTTGTGATTCATTACCGAGTTGAGAATAAAAGTAAGCGATGTCTCGAATATCTTGATCAGACAGTGCATCGGCTTGCTGTTGCATTAGCACTGCCAAGCCACTTGTGCGCTCTCTGGTTTGGTAATCTTTGAGTGACGAGATGAGATACCCCATTTTTTGGCCGCGCAGGTTAGGGTAGGGCTCTTGGGTCGAGATACCATCAGCACCATGACAAGTCATACATACTTTGGCTTTTTGTTTTCCTATTTCAAATTGTTCAGTTTCTGAGGCGATGAGAGTAGGGGAATAGACTGTCGTGGCAGCAAGTATTGAAAATGCAACTAGTGGCTTGTATTTGAAAGGATTGATACTCATCACAGCTCCTCTTATGAATGCAGGTTCATTCTTGGATGACTAAGGTTCAGCTGGCTTAGCATTGCTTGTATACGAATAAATGCTGTGTTCTTTACCTGTTCAGTACGTAGCGAGTCTTAAGGATAGATCACTTGGCTTATAAGTAGCGTTGAATTAAGCATTCTTTTGCTCTTATAGGGGGCGGGTTGGCTGATAAAACCCAAAGTCCTTATTTTGATGTTTTTTGTCTTAATGTTTGTAATGGGTTGGGTGTTAAATCGATAGAATTCTCCCCATCAACTAGAGAGGAGAACAACAGTGACTCGAGCAAATTTACATTCAAAAAACATCAGCCTTGAGATTAACGAAGATCATCCAGCTTATCAGTGGGCTAAAGCTCAAGCAGATTCAGTTAATGCTATGGGTCACATTGGTACTCACATTGATTGCTATACCAAGGTGCCGGTAGAAACGAACTACCAAACGGATGTTCATGTACTTGATTGCTCAGGCGCGATGCCGACGATTGATCAGATTGAAGGACTGGAACTGCATGGTAAGTCACTGGTGCTTTATACCGGCAATTATGAGCAAAACGGCTACGGTAATCCGAGTTATGGAGGCAAATCCACGGTACTTGATAGTGATGTTTTGGATGCGATATTGAAGCAAGAACCGAATTTCATTGTGATTGATAGCTACGGGATTGGTGCCCATGGCGACGAGCATATTTCGTTTGATAAACGTTGCGAAGCGCACAATTGCTTTGTGATTGAAAATGTTTGCCTGACTCAAGCCATGCTTAACTCAACCGTGTCGCTAGACATCAGTTTTGATCCGACATCGGCTTCAACGGGTAAGCGTTGTGACGTTATCGCGTTGAGTCAGGCGTAATTTAAACGCTTTATAGCTAATTATAGGAAGGCGTTACGATGACAATACATTGTAAGGTTGTGAGCTTAACTTACCTAAATACAAAAACACTGGCGGTTTGTTTACAAGCGGATAGAGAATTCGAGTTTAAAGCGGGGCAATATGTTTTTATTGATCTTGGCGAGAGTGGCAAACTGCCGTTTTCAATAGCCAGTATGCCGATGGGGGATTCTCGATTTGAATTGCACTTAGGTGGAATTTCAGAGCAAAGTTCTCTACTTGTGGGGGTGAAGTATCTTCAGTCGTGCTTCGAACGGGGGCACGTAGTGAAGGTTGAAACAGCCAAAGGTAATGCTTGGCTTCGAGAGACTAAAGCTAAGATCATCTTGATCGCTGGTGGTTCAGGTTATACTTATGCGCGGAGCATCTTGCAGGCAGCACTGCGCCAAGACCCAGAGCGTCATCTCACGCTTTATTGGGGGGCATACAGTGAAAGTGATTTATATGAGCATGATTATCTAATGGGATTGACGAAAGAGTACGCGAACTTTCATTACATCCCAGTGACAGAAATTACGTCAGCCGATAGCGTTACTCGCCAAGGCAAGCTATTGGATATCGTCTATCAAGATGCTGATTTTTGGGCTTTGCCTGATGTGTATATCTGCGGAAGGTATGAAATGGTGCAAGCAGCGTCTCTTTATTTAGGTCGCCAATATGAAGGTAGTTTAATGCTCTATTCTGATGCGCTGTCATAGATTTTGATAGAAACTAAAATAAATCAGGTGCGCATTTGTACCTGATTTACATGAATAAATGCATTTATTTATACAAGCTGAATTTCTTAGTGATGTTTCTAAGCGCTTCGCTATCACCAAAAAAGGCGATGCCAAGGTATTCGAGATCTTGTTCTTTGGTTTGGCTGGTGGTGCGTTGCTGAATGGTAGAGCCCCCCTCAATCATAGTATGAGTAAAATCGGTAAATTTGATGCCTTGCTCGATAGCTAGTTCACGTGCTTTCCTGATTTTGTTTGAATTATCAGCTTTCAAAATAATAAAAGGGTAATGGGACAAGCTTGGGTGAATGCCGCTGTCACCATCTTGATAATCAACAAACAGCGCTTCATTTACTTCTAGTTGGTTAGTCAGCCCAATACTTAAGTGCCCCAACACATTGAGAGATCGACCTAGTTCTGTTTTTTTGTTTAATACTGCGACAAATCGTTTTTCGTTCTCACTAGATACCGATGTCATTTGCTGTTTCCTCTTTCTGCTGCGTGCTATGCGATTTACAGTAACCAAAAGGCGTATAACCATAAGTAAGGTGTGTTTGATATTTTAATGCGCAATAAGGTAAATTTTGTTGCTATATTTGGCTTATGTATTCACCAATTCACAATAATATTAATATATGGATAGATTTGACGAGAGAATATTGCGCGAGCTTGAATTGGATGGTCGGCTGACGAACGTGGAGTTGGCTGAAAGGATTGGGCTATCAACGTCCGCGACCTTACGTCGGGTGCAAGAGCTTGAACGTAGTGGGGTAATCAAAGGTTACCGCGCAGTATTGGATAGGAATAAACTAGGAATGGGCTTTGTTGCTTACGTTACCATTGGGTTATCAAGCCATAGTAAGCAAGCTCAGCTAGCATTCGAAGAGAGCGTTAGTAGTGCCATTGAGGTGAAAGAGTGCCATAACATTACAGGTGTTAGTGAGTATCTACTGCGTATTGAAACGGCAGACTTGTCGGCTTACAAACGCTTTCACGCGGATGTGCTGGGTGAGATCCCGCAAGTGAATGCGATAACCACCATGGTTGTGATGGATAGCCCGAAAGAAGCAGGCTAAATACTATTTTCTTGATATGTTGCTAGGGTAATCATGCTTATTAGAGGCTTTTAGCCAAAAGCCTCTTCGTGCTGTTTTAAGAAATCGATTAAGGTCCTTACTCGCAGGGGCATGAGCGCCTTTTCCTGGTATACCGCGTAAATTGGAATTTGCAGATCATGTACTTCGGGTAATATCCGAATAAGCTCACCTTGTGCTAACTCTTTATTCACGGTAAAGCTTGGCATGATGGCAAAGCCTAAACTATTCAATACGAACTCTTTCACCGAAGCCGAAGTTCGTACCTGTACTTTAGGTGAGTGGGGTAATTGAGTTACTTGGCCTAAGCTGTTCGTGAGTGTTAGTTGCTTTTCGCCGTGCACAATATGATGACTGATCCAATCTAGCTTTAGCAGGTCTTCGCTGGTTTTTATCTCTTTATGGCTTGCTAGGTAAGAGGGTGATGCGCACAGCATGTCACAAAAATACCCCAATTTAACCGCGTATAAGCTGGAGTCCTCTAACGCTGATGAAGCGCGCAGGGCAATATCACAACGTGACTCAATCAAATTGCTATAGCTATCACTTTCAATAATATCGAGTTTTACCTCAGGGTATTGGCGTAGAAATTCACTCAATAAACCCACCATAGTCGTACTTGGTGTTGAAATACGAATCGTACCACTTGGTATTTGGTTGATGTCGAATGTTTCGCTATTGGCCTCTTCTGCTATTTCACTAATAGCTTTGCACTTATCGTAATATCTAGCACCTGCGTCGGTTAAAGATAGCGAACGAGTCGTGCGGTGTAATAATCGTGTACAGAGTGACTTTTCAAGCTTGGTCACGATTTGAGAAACCCGCGCTTTACCTATACCTAAGCTATCGCCTGCTTGAGTAAAAGATTGTTTTTCCGCGACTTTGGCGAACACCATCATGTCATCGAGTGAGATCATCGCTCTAGCTGTTTAGTTGTAATAAACAATGAGTTTATCTAAAGGCTAATTATCTATCAAGATGTAAACTATATAGTAGCTCCATCAACAGCGACAAGCGCTTAACTTAGTGATTTGTTTTGCTCTTATAGAATAAAGAGATGGAGAAATGAAAATGTCAGATCGTAAAATTTTAGTAACAGGTGCTTCGGGCAAACTCGGTCAGCAAGTGGTGTCTTACCTACTGAATGATTTTGAAGTGAAGCCGAGTCAATTGATTGTGACGACCCGTAACGTGAAAAGTTTGGCTATGTTAGCTGATAAGGGCGTTGATGTGCGTGAAGCGGATTTTTCAAGTCCTGATGCGTTAGAGCAAGCCTTCCTCGGCGCGCATAGTATGCTTTTGATTAGCATAGATGCCTCTGGCCCACGTACTCAAGCGCATTTAAATGCGGTTGCAGCAGCAGAAAGGGTGGGTGTTGAGCATATTGCCTATACTTCAATGCTAGCGCCTACACAGTCACCTGTAGTGTTTGCTCATGAGCATGAGGCAACTGAGCAAGCTATTCTGGATAGCACTATTGCGAATGTAACTATCATGCAAAATAATTGGTATTTCGATAACCTTCCTGACTACTACGCTAGCATTTTGCAGACGGGTCATTGGTTATCTGCCGCGGGGGAAGGACGTATCGCTCAGCTATCTCGTAAAGATTTAGCTTATGCGGCGGCAGCTGCTGTAGTCAAAGGAAGTCAGTCTAAAGGTCTGTATCAGAGTAAAGTGACACTGCCTATGCATGGCGCAGAAGCACTTACTCATGCAGAGATGGCGAAAGTCATCGACAGCGTGATAGGTACAAGTATCAATATGGTGCATTTGTCTGATGAAGAATATCAGGCGCAGCTTGAGTCATTTGGTTTGCCAGCACCGATAGTGTCACTCTGTACCACAATGGATCATCATAACCGTTTGGGATTGTCCAATGGTACGAGTGATGCGTTTGAAGCGCTGACAGGTAAGAAACCGCAAAGCTTTGAATCTTGGCTTGAAGAGAATAAAGCGGAACTACAAAAGCTCGCGAATATGTAATGGTATTGTGATACTGACAGAAAGGGGCTTTATCGCCCCTTTCTTGCATCTGAACGCTGTGAAATTTAGCTTGAGTGAATCACAGTAACCCAGCGATAACTATGCTTATGCTATCTTTGCTGGTAGCAATGAACATCCTTCACTTATACGAGAATTATATTTTATTCGAACTGACAGAAAAATTACCAAGTGGAAAAATGAGCAGCTAAAGTTAGGTGTATTTGGTGAACCGAATACGGCGAAGAGGGAATTTGCTAAGTTGGCCTTGAACGACAAACTGGGTGAAGAGGATGTTGAGTTATTTGATAGCGAGATAACCCTTTTCATTGTCAGTCCAGAACTTAAAGGCAAAGGACTAGGCCGTAAACTGATGGATCGTTACGTACATTTTTGTAAAGCCAACGGTATCGCCACTGCATTTTTATGGACGGACGTAGATTGCGATTATTCGTTTTATCAGAAGTCTGGTTTTAAGATCCATAATACCTTTAAGTCTGCCAAGCAGCATCGTGATGCAGAGCACGAAGATGGTATGAATCGACCAAGTATAAAACGACTCGTTGATAACGGCGAAGATGATAAAAAAGCGGCTCGGGATTAACCGAGCCGCTTTTTCTATTTGAGCGTTAGTGTAATGTCACAACTGAGTCTAATTCAGTATGTGTTGCCGCTGTTATTTGAATTCAGATTTGCGCATACGGTTTAGTACCGCCATCACTTCAATAACACGTGGTTTTGCTAAGTCGCCGTAGTTTGGCATCATGGCAAACCAGTCATCATTTAGCATGTCGGCAAATGCCTTGCTTGGTACTTTTTCCCAACCTTTGCCTTGAGCAAGTTGGAACCATAGCCAGCCAATAGTATGAAGTTGGCTTGAATCGGCAACTTGTTCTAGTGCTTTCAAATCTACTAATTCACGGCCAAAACGCATCGCTGATTTGTCTTTTACTTGCACACGGAATTTACCGTCTTCAAGCAATGCTTTAAGCGCGGCACGGTTCAGTGGACGAGTACGTGGACGTTGCAGTGTTTCAGTACCTTCTAGAGCACGGCGCGTCGGGTGCGAAGCGACAACTTCTTTCGCTTTTGCTGTAACGTCAACAGCTTGGTAGTTGTGCATTTGAATCACGGTATCAGCAACATCTAGGTAGTCACCAGAACCACCCATAACAAGCAATACTGAAACGTTTAGCTGGTCACGTAGCAGTGATACACGGTCCACTAACGGTGTGATTGGCTCGTCATCTTTTGCGATCAGTGCTTGCATACGCTCATCACGGATCATGAAGTTAGATGCAGATGTATCTTCATCGATAAGCAGTGCACGCGCACCGGCTTCGATAGATTCTTGTAACCATGCCGCTTGCGACGTTGAGCCAGAAGCATTTTGCGAACTGAACGATGCCGTGTCTTTACCCATTGGCAGGTTAGAGATGTACGGTGATAGATCAACGTTATGTACACAACGTCCATCTTCGGCACGAATCTTAGCTGCCGTTTCGTCAGAGACGATGTACTCACGGCCATCACCTGGAAGGTGATCGAATACTGAGCTTTCAATCGCATTCAGTAGGGTAGATTTACCGTGGAAACCACCACCAACAATCATGGTGATACCCGTTGGTACACCCATGCCGCGAACTTTACCGCGGTGCGGTGCGTCTAATTCAATCGCCAGTGATTCAGGTGCGATGAAAGGAACAGCATCAGCCAGTGGTGAATCATTGTTACCTGCAAGGCGAGGTAAAATGCTGTTATCAGCAACAAAGGCTAATAAATTATGTTCTTTTAACTGAGCTCGAAGGGCTATTTGGTCTTCAACCGCTTCACAGTGACGTTTCATTGCTTCAATATCAAGTTCGCGCGCAATGGTCGCACGGCGAATGATTTTTGGCATTGTAAAGGTAAGCAGGTTCAGTGTTTTCTTCGCAATGATAGTACGGCCGTCAGACGGTAGGTTTACGCGAAAACGTAATTCAATACCTTCGTCATCGAAAACAACAGCAGTACGATCAAGAACAGTTTGTCCCGGACGGTCAATTCTGATCCCATTTTCTTGCTGAGCAAGATCGGCGAATGCACGTGCAATAAAGTCACGTGCAGCGCGTTGGTAATCTGCAGACTGGTCTTTAAGCCATGCTAGGTCAGTTAGTGACCATGCGCGATGCGCACGAACACGAGAAGCAGGCGCGTATGGGTCTGCTTGAGTGATATCGATATAAAAGTCGAAGTCGACGAATTTGTATTCGCCACGAAGGCTAGAATAGCTGCGGTAATTGTGTCGATCGATTTTTTGTAATTTGGCTTCGAGAAGTTGCATAGTGCCTCGATATCAGTAGTTGTTCATTCTCGGGGAGGCGATACTACACCAAAGTGGTTAAATAAGCATGTGGCTTTTGTGGTAATCCGTTGAAATAAAGTATGTACAAGTTGCCACTAAGGTCTAATTGCCTGTATCGCCCTTTCGCTTATGCTGAGAGTAGACGTGAAAGCTATCAAAGGGATGTCTGTATGCTGCAAACAAGTCTATCGGTAATAGAAGTGGTTTTGATCACCATAGGTGTACTAATGATTGCGAAAAGCATGCTGCAATTTGGTCAGCGAACTCAAAACTGGCTAGGTGTGGCGACCATGTTTTTCAAGCGTGTCGGCATGGATGTGGCTGAATACCGTTGGTACCGCATGGGTGTTGCTTGCTTCGTGCTGGGCGTCGTTGTGCGTATTGTGAATTTGACGGTGTGGCCAGTTTAGTAATATAACGCAATACGTTATTGCTCAAGTAAAGCGCCGAATGCGTGCCATACATAATGAGCCTATCTTTCATCTATGTTGTAGATGAAAGATAGGGTCTATTAAGTTTAAGCCCCTCGTGGAAGAGGAAGCAGCAAATCAACCCTCAAACCACCAAGATGGGCACGAGAAAGCGTCAGTTCACCGCGATAGCTGTGGGTTAACTCATTGGCGATATTTAAGCCAAGGCCAGTACCAGGGGTTGATTCATCAAGTCGTACACCGCGTTTTAATACTTCAATACAACCTTCATCGCTAATCCCTGGGCCATCATCTTCAATCACAATATGAATGGCTTGCTCTGTATTGGGTTCCATGTAAACACGGATTAAGTTATCTGCCCATTTGTAACTGTTCTCGATAAGGTTACCAATGATCTCATCAAGGTCGCGTTTCTCAACGGCAACCAAAATATCACTCTCAACTTCATTGACTAGCACAACACCGCGCTGAGCGTAGATTTTATCCATCGCCATTGAAATAGCATCAATTCGCGCTGACGGTGGTGTTTTCGCTGCAAGGATATTTGCAGCGCCTGCCATACGAGCACGACCGAGATGATAGTCGATGTGTTGTTGTAACTGGTTGATAGTAGGCGCTAACTTTTCTCTGGCTTCGCTTGGTAGTGCAGTAACCTCATTGTTTAGAATCGCAATGGGTGTTTTTAGCGCATGCGAAAGGTTGCCCGATTGATTACGCGCCCGCTCTAGCAACTCTTGATAGTGGAATAGCAGTGCGTTTAAGTCATCAATAACTGGTTGCACTTCTTTGGGGTAATTCGCCTTGAGCTCTGTGGTATTGCCGTCACGTACTTGCTTTAAATTTGCTTGTAGCTTTTTCAGTGGTAGTAATGACCAGCTCACTTGGAGCCAAGTGAGCATTAACATACCAACCGCCATGATCAGCAATAAGATCCATAATCCGTGATTGAGCTGATGAAGCGTGTCGTTAAGACGACTCTTATCTATCGCGATCGTTAAGGATACAGGGTCATCAATATCAGGGAGGTAGATATTACGATTTACGGTGAGTAGCGCTTGGTCGTTTGGACCTGTAAAACCTTCTTCTTTATTGCCTGAAATGCGGCTATCCCACAAAGAGCGAGAACGAAGCTGGAACTGTTCGGTACTGAGTGACCAATATAAACCGCTGTAGGGTGACTGAAAACGAGGGTTAGCCATCGGAGCGGTAATGGTGATGCGCCCATTGGCGTCTGTATCGGCCAGCGCGGTTATTTCATCGAGGTACAGGTCTAGCTGCTGCTTTTCTTGATCGACTAAATATTGGTGAATAAAGTTGGGTACGAGATAACCCGCACTTACGGTAATTAATAACAGCCAAGCAGCCGCTGCAAAAAGTAAGCGGCTACGAAGACTAGCAGGTGTTCGGTTGGCCTTATTTAGCGTCGGCATTGATGCGGTATCCTAGCCCTCGAACGGTTTTGATGACATCGCCACCAATTTTACGGCGAATGCGGCCGATAAAAACTTCAATAGTATTTGAATCACGGTCGAAATCTTGCTTATAGATATGCTCAACAAGTTCGGTGCGTGAAATCACTTTGTCGGTGTTGTGCATCAGGTAAGCAAGTACTTTAAATTCTAGAGCTGTTAGATCGATAGCTTGGCCTTGCCACATCACTTTAGAAGTACGGGTATCTAGGCTTAGGCCGCTTGCTTGAATAACCGGTGAACCACTTCCAGATGCACGGCGTAACTGAGCACGTAAGCGTGCAATCAACTCAACCATTTGAAAAGGCTTAGTGAGGTAATCGTCAGCCCCTGCATTTAGCCCTTCGACACGTTGTGTGAGTTCGTTACGGGCACTTAAAATAACTACGGGCGTATTGACGTTTTCATCGCGAATACCTTTCAAAACGGTTAAACCATCTAATTTAGGTAAGCCAAGGTCAAGGACAATCGCATCCCAAGGCTCGGATGTTGAACGGTACAATGCGTCGATACCATCACCGGATAGTTCAGCAACCCAGCCATTTTGTTCTAAACCTTCGACAATTTGACCGCCTAGGGTGGCTTCGTCTTCAACAACTAAGATTTTCATTCTGTTCCCTTGATTATATTTTCAAGCTGACGCCCCGATATTTTGATAATAGAAAGCGTGCGGGCATCGTATTCGACTTTGACGATATTATTTTGTGGATCGAGTAATTTAAGCTCATAAATCCAGATGTCGTCTTCTTCTTCTAATTCAACTTTGATAATGCGGCCGTGCAATTGTCTCGCGACGGTTGATTGCAATGCAGAGAAAGATTGTATCAACCCATGTTCGACCGCTTCCATGAAGTCATCGTGATCTTCGTCTATTTCTAATCGCGGGGTGGGGGCTGCAGCTGCTGTTGCACTCACAAGGGTGACCCAGCAAAGCATTGTGCTTAATGTCAGTGACTTAATGATCTTGCTTACCTTCATAAGTACCTTCCACCAATGGATATTTATCATGTTGACTATTGTAAAGGATACAAAGTGAACTCAAAGTGAACACTTTGTTCTCATTCCAACCCAATAATTGAGTGCATTGTAATTAGTTTGATATGTGTCGCAGATCAAATTACCGCTTGCATTAATATCCGTTATAACTAAATGGTTTTAGATAAGTTATATAA
>NZ_NOIF01000120.1 GCF_002265265.1 Photobacterium sanguinicancri | reverse complement strand
AACCTCAGTAATTTAGTAGATTTATCTAAAGTATAGTTCACCCACTTAAATACTGAACAGAGCCGCAACTAATTACAGCCTTTATTATTACTTTTCTTGCGCTATCTACATTCACATTCTCAGCAATAACGTATGCCAACGCGACTTATGCTGCGCCACAATGGTTAACGTGGCAATCGGTAGGCTATGCCAAATTAACGTGGGGCCCTTGGGATATCTATCATTCTGAACTTCGTACTCCGTCAGGTTCGTACCGTGGTAATGCGGCTAATAGTGGCCAAGATATGGCGTTAGTTATTCGTTACCAAAGAGACATAGATAAAGACGACCTTCTTGAAGCTACCGATGAACAGTGGAAACATTTAGGCTTTACGGCTAGTCAGCGTCAACAATGGTTATCTGAACTTGCTGTGTTATGGCCTGATGTTAAAAAAGGTGACCGTCTTATTTTCGAACTAAATGCGCAAGGCGGTACCTTTTATTTCGATGCAACTAACAAGCAAGGGATTACCCAACTTGGTCAATTATCTAGCCCTAAAATATCATCAGCATTTATTAACATTTGGCTGTCACCACAAACCGCTTACCCGAAATTAAGACAGCGGCTCATTGGGCAGTCATCATAATTGGATGAAAGAGCCAAATAATAACAAGACTCAAAAGGAAGCCTATATGCTATCGCGCTATTTTTCTAACCTTGCCATGTGGCGCAGTGTGGTGACGCTTGTTTTCGTCTTCCATTTATCAGCCTGTTCAAATGCGATTGATGAATACCATACATCAACGCCATCCTTTGAGTTGTTCGAATACTTTGAAGGTGATGTTCTTGCATGGGGTATGCTGCAAGATCGTAGTGGAGTTCAAACGCGTCGGTTTGAAGTGGAAATACGTGGTGTAGTGAAAGGTAACCTTTTGACTTTAACTGAAGACTTCGTGTTTGACGATGGTGAAAAGCAACAGCGTATTTGGAGCATTACAAAAAATGCGGATGATACTTATATTGGTGAAGCGGATGATGTTGTGGGAGAAGCTATCGGGATTGTAGCTGGCAATGCCTTGAATTGGCGATATA
This sequence comes from Photobacterium sanguinicancri, assembly GCF_002265265.1. Taxonomy (GTDB): domain Bacteria; phylum Pseudomonadota; class Gammaproteobacteria; order Enterobacterales; family Vibrionaceae; genus Photobacterium; species Photobacterium sanguinicancri. The sequence continues at coordinate 14,578 of NZ_NOIF01000120.1, read as the reverse complement.
CATTACGCGTCCCTGTGGATGATACCACCTACGATATTGCCTTTGACGATTGGATGTACCGCCAAGATAAAGTACGGATGTTTAATACAGCTTCAATGAGTAAATTTGGTTTTAACGTAGGTAAAGTGACCCTTTTTTTTGAAAAGCAGTAATCTAAATAAGCCAAAGCCAAAGCCAAAGCCAAAGCCAAAGCCAAAGCCAAAGCCAGAACAGAAAAATAAACACAGTGGGTATTTAGTGATTGGTGGACTTCGTTTATTGATCAGCCTAGTCCCCGTGACATCGCGACAATACGTTTTAAGATCCAACGAATAAGCAGTGGGATCTTCTCTTGTCCATGTTCATCTGAGTACGCCACCATCGCAAGTGCTACATCGGGTTTGGCATAACGTTTCAAGGCCCGTCTAATGATCTTTCGTGGTGGCATAGGGGCATCACTGGCGATGTTTGCGAGTTCTCGGAACAAAGGCTCATAACCGTTATTGTAAAGAAAATGCTCGATATCCCTGTCGGGTAAAATCGTTAAACGGTGACGTTCAGCATCGTTACCCAGCATATTTCTTACGGTATCGCCGTAGCGGCGTCCTGCCATGTCACCATCAGACACAAGGTGCCATTCTATCCCCATGCTACGCGCGACTTTAATTAACGGCCTAAGCCCACTTTGTGCAAACTCTATAATATGAACGCCTTCAGCGGCAAAATGATAGCCACATAGCATTGCCAGTTCATTAAACAGCCAAACTTCTGTTTCACCTTCCACCAGCAACCATGCACGGGCAAACATTGCGCTAGGACGATGTAGTCGAATATGAAAAGACACCCGCCGTTCTTCGTCTTTGGATAAGGTTGTTGGCGTTAAAGAATGTGGCTGGGTTTTATCTGGCTCGCGGATCAGCTTTTTAATACTGTGGATCGGCACGGTGGAAATAAGATCTGGGCTATTGGTGGTTAAGATCTTTTGCATGGGCATACTATCAATAAATGCCCATGCCTGATGCAAAATCGTTGGATGCAATCGACCTTCAGGATCTTCCAGAATCATAATCGGGCGGGAGATCCGTTTTAGCTCAACAGGGCCACGTGCACGAATATACGCATTAAGCAGCCCCATTAATACTAATCGACCTTGCTTGGTCATTTGCGGCTGACTAAGCTGTTCAAGCGGATTGGTCTTGGTTTGTATATAGCTAGGGAAATGCGCTCGGTTAAACTTGTCGCTTCGATTATGCGGCGTAAATGCAAAATAGTGATCGACCAAGGAGCGTAGGGCGTTCACGCTACTTTTTAGTTCCCCTGCATTCACGTGGCCAGGGCTGGTCATTAACCGACGGCATGTATTATCTAACCTGCGCTCGATCCGATTATTTCTAGCCACTTGTTCTGATTCTACATGGCTTGCACTGCTTGTAGTCGTATGGACTTTTTCGCGATGATAGCCATTTTCTTTTTCATGTAAACGTCGCGCATCACGAATACGTACAACAGGGTGTAGCACCATGAGTTGCTTCACCAGTTTATCGCTGTTTTCGCACGCAATATGTTGGCCTTTGTTGTTGAGAAAAGACCAGGTTGTGCTGACTTTATCACCTTCTATCGTGCTCGATATTTCGTAATAGAGGTGCTTAATACCATCTTTTTTTACCCATAGCGGTGCGAAGCTACGGTAACGACGTGCTTTTGATTCAGATGGGTAATCTTCATGCCAATGGAGCACTATGTGCAATTGAGACATTTTTTCATGTCCAATGGCGTAATCGACATGGAAATCAGAAAATTTGAAGCTGTAAAAACTGGCATCTGTGGGCAGGGCGATACTCAACGCATCAAGCAGGGAAGATTTACCCCAGGCATTTTCACCGATCAGTACGGTTAATTCATCAAACGATAATGACATACGCTTGATGCCACGGAACCCTGAAATCTCAATACGCTCTAAGTGCATAGCGCCTCCTCATAAAATAAGATTACATCACAGCGCCACAAAATAGCGGCGTGAATATCACAAATAGAAAACTTAATGGGATCTCAAGGAGTTAGATGAGAATATATTGAGGCATGACAAGGGTGTTGCTATTATCTATCGCTATAACAAGACAACAAAACTGATAACAGGATGGAATGTCAGATGGCTAAAATTATTCACAGTATGATCCGAGTAAAAGATCTTCAACCGTCGTTAACGTTTTACAAGCAAGCGTTAGATCTTGATATTGCAGAGCAACTTGATTTTGATGGCTTCTCACTTGTTTATCTTCGTAACGAAGAAAATGACATGGAGCTAGAATTAACCTGGAATGAAGGCACTGAAGAGCCTTATACACACGGTTCTGGCTACGGTCATATTGCTGTTGCTGTCGAGGATCTTGAAGCCGAGCATCAAAAATTGACGGAGTTTGGCTACGAGCCTGCAGAAATTAAAGAGTTTTTCCGCGATGGTCAGCTACTCGCCAAGTTCTTCTTCGTACAAGACCCTGATGGTTACAAAATTGAATTCTTGTGGCGTCACGGTCGTTACCAGTAAAGCTTCATTGCCGGTATAAACCAGTAGCGCTTGTTGCTGGTTTTATTCTTTTGAACCGTGGTTTAGTTTGCTGAACCAGCGTTTTAATCCAATCCCACAACTGATACCAACCACCATCATCACTATTGACATTGCACCTGCTGGCGAAAATGAAGGCAGTGCTAATAGTAGCTGCGAATCATTACCGCCAAGTGCAAGTGAAGCTCCAATCCCCATGATACAGCCTGCAAATAAGTGCTTTAATAGCTGCATTGGTCTAAGGGTAAATTCAGCCAACGAGAGCCTTTTCTTTGCCCCAAGTGCCATACCTACGATTAAAAATATGATGACGATGTAGCGTAATAAGTCTGGCCAACGCTCGGGTTGGTTATGGATAGAAGCCGCTGTAATGTCTTTTAGTAACTGGCTGGGTGACCACTCAGGCATAAGTAATGTCAGTACACTGGCAAGAATACCGAAAAACACAATCCCGATTAAAATAGCTCTGCGCTCTGTAGGGATCACAAATAGGATCAAGCTAATTAAGACAAATAATATAATAACGACAGTAAGCGAAGGTGACTCAATGGGAGGAATTGCCGAGTAACTGAGCGTTAAGGGTAGTGATGACAAGCCACACCAGCCAATGATCCAACCCATAATGGTTGCCACCATGTGGTAATGGCCTCGTGCCAATTTACTGATTGTAGAAACACTACAGCCGCCGTTTAATGAGGCGCCCAATCCAAAGCAGAATCCACCAAAGAGGAAAGCTGAAGTCACACTGTAACGCTGGTGGCTAAAAGTATCAGGTAGCGGCATATTCGTGGGCAAGATCAGCCAAAACCAAAATCCGCATAGCAAAATCGTGAGCAGAAAAGCAGGGCGCTTAGCCCACAATTCATGTGTGCCGCGTACCATACACAATCCCGTTCTTTGTGCTAAGTAGCCAACAGCTAAAGCGAGAAACACCGAAATTATAGAAGCCCACATACAGCCGCCTTTGAATGCCTGAGTGTTTAACTATAGTGGGTGGTATTTGGTTATGTGCTGGTCATGCTTGGTTTGTGAAGATGGGTGAATAGAAGGATAAGTGTGTAAAAGAGAAGGCGCAGCGTGTGCGCCTATACTGCAAGCAGTAGATTAGCTAAAGATCACTCCCGTATAAAGTGCATATAGCTTATAGCTCACAGCTTGGCTTTGGTTGGTTGTAAGCAGGTAGCGATGCAATGCTCTCGTTCAAGTCATCAATCCGGGTATCATGCGATGGGTGAGTTGATAACAATTCAGGTGGTTGATTTCCACCTGATGCCTTCGCCATGTTTTTCCATAACGCGACACTTTGAGTTGGATCAAACCCAGCTTCGGCCATGAGTTTTAGGCCAATGATGTCAGATTCAGACTCTTGTGCTCGTCCATAAGGCATCAAAATTCCGTATTGAACACCAAGCCCTAATCCAGCCATTGCGGCATTACTGTATTGTGATCCGCCAATGGCTGCGCCTGTAATTTTTAAACCCGCATCGGCAAGTTGAGATCGAGATAGCCGCTCATTACTGTGTTGAGCAAGTACATGCCCAATTTCGTGGCCAATGACTGTCGCGAGTTGGTCTTGGTTGGTCGCTACTTTTAATAGGCCAGTATAAACACCAATCTTGCCACCCGGTAAGGCAAACGCATTCACTTGGTCGCTATCAAAAACAACCACTTCCCACTTATCAAAACCTTCCAGAGGGCCTACTTTTGCCGTAATAGCATCAGTGACACATTGAACATATTGCTGTTTTTTCGCATCAGTGCTGATTTTTTCTTGTTGCTTGAGTTGCTCAAACGACTGAGCGCCCATTTGAGACATGTCGTTCTCAGAAAACAACAGCATTTGTTGCCTGCCCGTCGGCGAGCTAGAACAACCACTTAATAACATACTGCTAGCGACTAGGCCGCCCAGTAGTAAATGAGTATATTGACGCATAGCGAGACTCCATTCGCTCCTTGAGATTGACTGAACCTGATGACCCATGCTTATAAGGCGTGAGTTTTCTGGACAACATCGAGATGCCACAGAATTACTTCTAAGTATGAGGCAAGAATGTATGAAATTGAAAGTTATTGAAAAAGCATTTTTATATAACTGCGAGAGGGATTAAGATCCACCTCAAATAATAAGGAGCAACCATGGCAATTTGGCACAAAACAATTGATATCGACGCGCTAAACGAGAGTTCAAAAAACACCTTGGTTGAGCATTTAGGTATTCGCTACACCGAATTTGATGACAATAGCTTATCTGCGACTATGCCTGTTGACGCTAGAACGCATCAACCTTTTGGTATGCTACATGGTGGTGCATCTGTTGTCCTAGCTGAAACCTTAGGCTCGGTTGCGGCGAACATGTGTGTCGATGACGGGCTGTATTGTGTTGGTTTAGACATCAATGCTAACCACATTCGTCCGATGCGCTCAGGTATCGTAACTGGCACAACAACACCGCTTCACACTGGAATGACAACACAGGTGTGGCAAATTGAACTTAAAGATGAACGTGGACGCTTAATTTGCACCAGCCGTATTACGATGGCAGTGCTGGGTAAGAAAGCTGAGTAACCTCACTGCATCATTGAAGCAGTTAACAAAATAGATAGGAACAAAATGGTCATTAACTTTTCAACAGGCAAAATTATAGCCAATCAACATGAATTGGTTGTACGTATTGATGGTGAAGCACGTGTCACTATGCAAGCACAGGTTGATGAAGTCACCCTTATTGGTGGCGCCAATGTTATTACCGCAACAGGCAGTGGTATCCAATGGTCTGTGCGTCTAGACAATGAAAACCAACTGCAAGCCTTGGCCGATGCGATTGGTATTGCGGTAAAAAACGTCTAATTTACGTCACAAATAATCTACGATTAGACAAAAAATGTGAACCACGTAAAATACACCGCATAAAAAGTAAGGTTGAGAGTGTATTACGTGAGTTCGGTCACTATGAGAAACAAATTTGAGTTATTGGCACCAGGTGGTGATATTGAGTCAATCAAGGCGGCTATCATCGCTGGCGCAGATGCAATTTATTGTGGGCTAGATAATTTTAATGCCCGCAATAGGGCAACCAATCTAACGTTTGATAACTTAAATGGCATCGTTCGATTAGCGCATGAATACGATTGTAAGATCTTCCTTACGCTGAATATCATTATTCTAGAAAGTGAAATTCCGGCACTGGTTCGTTTGATCAATAAATTGGTCAACACCAAAATTGATGGGGTGATCGTCCAAGACTTAGGCTTGTTCTATATCTTGAAAAAGCATTTCCCAACGCTGGATGTACACGCATCTACCCAGATTAATACCCACAATGAAGGCCAAATTGCGTTTTTAAGCAAGTTAACGGCCAGTCGCGTGAACTTATCGCGCGAACTGAACATTCATGAAATTAAGCACCTTGCCTCTGTTGGTCGTGACTACAACATGCTGATGGAAGTGTTTGTTCATGGTTCTTACTGTATTGGTTTCTCTGGCTTGTGTTACATCAGTTCGGTGAAGAACGGTAACTCAGGTAACCGTGGCCGTTGCAGTCAGCCTTGTCGTGATCAATATAAAACGACGGATGCAGGTAAAGATTATCCGCTAAACATGAAAGACAACTCGGCATTCTCTGATATGGAAGCGCTGGCAGATGCTGGTGTGTATTCATTGAAAGTAGAAGGGCGTATTAAGAAATCACATTACGTTTATACCGTTGTCGATCAATGGAATCAGCAGATTCAGCGCTACTGTGACAACCAAGCGTTACTGACTGATAAATCAGCCTTGTACACGGTGTTTAACCGCGATTTCTCGAACTCTTACTTACAAGGTGATATCAATAAAGGCATGTTTATTGATAACCCTCGTGATAACTCGATCCAGCACTTTACTGAAATATACAGCTGTAAAACGGATGACAGCGTACAGCAGGTTCGCCAAAAGCTGTACGACGATAAAACAGTCATTATTGAAACTGTTGCTGAGAAGATCCAAAACCTCAATATCGACAAACTGCCATTGAACTTGTACTTCTCTGGTGATGCAGGGCAACCGCTGAATGTACTTGTGACGACTGGTGGTGCTGAATACAGCCTAGAGACTGAGGGTGTATTGGCTGCGGCGAGTGAAAAGGGCCGTAGTATTGATGAGGAATTACTTACCTCGTCATTTAAGAGTATTAGCGATAACGATCACCAGCTCACAACAATCGACATCAGTAAGCTTGCTGATAATGTCTTTATTGCGTTTAAAGAGCTGAATGTATTACGTGATCGTATTAGTTTTTGGCTTAACGGTTCTAAACCTTTAATTGAGCCTGTCGATACGCCGCGCTTACCAAGAATTGACGTGGTAGATGAAAAGCCACAGCTAACTGTACTTATCTCGAACAAGAAAGATATCGAGACTTGTCAGGCAAGCGGGGCTCAAGTGTATTTCCAACTACCAGACTCACTACACACTGAAGTGAAGAAGATGGTGGCGTTGTTTACAGAGCATCAAAATCTTGTACCTTGGTTCCCAGCCATTTTGATTGGCGACCATTTTGAAGCTGCGAAAACCTTGCTAGAAACGGTGAAGCCGAAGCGTATCGTGACGAACAATACCGGTGTGGCACATTTAGCGATTGAACTGGGTATCGAGTGGATTGCAGGTCCATACCTGAACTTATCTAACTCGTTCAGCCTTGAATGTTTGAAGCAAGAATATGGCTGTACTGGTGCATTCATTTCTAATGAATTAAACAAGAAACAGATCAAGCCGATTATTCGCCCTAGTGGTTTTGAATTACACCACAGCATCTATCACCCAATCATGATATTAATGAGCCGTCAGTGCTTATTCCATCAAACGGTTGGCTGTAAGGTGAAGGCATTTGACTCTAAGTGTCTAAAAGGTTGTAAGAAAACGGCTTCGATCATTAATATGCGTGAATCTTCTTTTATTATTGATAAACAGAAGGGCGATCACAACGCAATGTATAGCCAGTTTAACTTCATGAACACTGATATCATCAATGATATGCCAGCGAAGTTCTCACATTACTTTGTCGATTTACGTGACATAAAAACAGATACCCAAGTGTCTGTTGATAAAGCCGCTCTACTTGCATTGTTCACGCGTGCAATTAATAGTGATGACACTGCAATTACTGAACTAAGTGACGCGGTAACGCAAACAAGTAACGCTCAGTACCGTAAAGGGCTGTAGCGGCTTTATAATTACCTAGCTGCAATATAAAAGCATAAAGCCACTCAGAATGAGTCTGGGTGGCTTTATAAGCTTCTACAATCTTCTACAATCGTTATCTAATAAGTAAGCCTCTATAAATAGGCTCGCTAATAAACAGACTAGCAAAATCCACTGGCTATAAACTAAAACACAGTTAAGGCAGTTAGACACTTAGGTCAGAGTTAGCAATAACAAGGAGTAACGTCGATGGAGTCCGACAGAGAAGAGGCATTTACAACAGCGCGACTCAATATTGAAGAGTATTGCCCTGTTGCTTCGTGCGTTTATAGTGACTTGTTAGATCAAGTGGTCGCTATTCTTTCACCTAATGTCGTTAAATCCCTTCCGCCATATTTTAGTCATGTTACCTCGCCGCAATTAGCTCAACAGTGGTTAGATAAAGTTTCGGCTGAAAGTCGGCTGTTTATCATTTCTCATACAGAACAAGCGCGAATTATTGGCTTTTTGTTTTTGTACCAAGAGTCTTTAGTTGAACCTTTAATTCAACCGAATCGCGTTAGCGAAAAACCCAATGCAAAACAGATTTCTAGTTTGGCCCATATAGGCTATTTATTGAATGAAGCGGATTGGGGACAAGGTTACGCCACTGAGTTTCTTCTGGGCTTTATAGCGTGGAGTAAAGATCAGCCAGAAATCGCGGGTTTAATTGGTGGCGTTGAAAAAGACAATGTTGCTTCTACTAATTTGTTGGAACGTTTAGGTTTTATTGCTCAACCCACTGAAGAAATAACCAGTCCAGTGACTTTTTATCAGTATTCATTCAAGAGCGATATGTCATAATTTCGGCTTGTTCTTTTTTCAATTCTAGGTTGTGTATGAAGTCTGATATGTACTCAAAGCATGCTGAAAAATATGACGCTGCTGTTCAAAATAATATTTATAACGCTCACCTAGAACGCCCGTCACTGCAGGCTATGCTTGGCGATCTTACCGGTTGCCATATTCTTGATTTAGGATGCGGTACGGGTGTGTATGCCGAGTACTTGTTTGATCAAGGTGCAAAAAAAGTAACATGCGTTGATTATTCTCAAGACATGATTGACTTGGTGACGAAGAAGTTGGGCGCAGAATTTGGCCATCGCATGACGGCTTATGCGCAAGATATAACGATAGGCCTTCCTAGCGAGTCATCAAATAGCCTTGATGTGATTATTTGTCCATTGGTATTGCACTACATTAAAGATTTAACGCCATTGTTTGCAGAAGTGAATCGCGTGCTTAAGCTTGGTGGTTACATGGTGTTTTCAACCCACCATCCGTTTGCCGATTTTGAATGTAGCTTATCTGGTAATTATTTCGAGCAAGAACGAGTAACAGAAACATGGGATACCGTCGGAGAGCCAGTAGAGGTGACTTTCTATCGACGGTCACTTACCGACATTATGGCGGCCATAACGGCGAGTGGTTTAGCGGTTACACAGCTAACGGAAGGGAAGGCTGATGAAAAAGCCAAAACTATTAGTGCAGAGACGTACGAACACCTTTCGAAAAATCCTAATTTCTTATTCGTTAAATGCCAGAAATTTGCCTAACCATAGTTAATGTGGCTTAAATAAAAAAAGCTGCACCGTGTAGTGCAGCTTCTTATGCTGGTGGTGATTAAAGGCGACTATGTTTGACTAATATCCTTTAATTCCCTCAATTAAGCTTAATAGCTTATGCGCAGCACTTCTTGTATTTCTTACCGCTACCGCAAGAACATGGATCGTTACGGTTTGGTGTTTTATCGAAAGTTGTTGTTTGTGGCTTGTTAAGAAGGCCATGTAATTCAACAAGGTCTTCTTCTTTGTCAGCTGAAACTTCGATGTTTGCCACAAGTGCATTGTCAGCCAAAATCGCCATGACTTCTTCTTTTTTCTCATCGCTGTTTACGATCAAAGAAAGCGGCTGTTCCTCGGTACCTAGCTTAGCGCTGCGCTTAGTATTGAAGCCGTAGCTTGCGTGCTTAGGTTTTTTCTCGATACGGCCTTTATAGAAGAATTTAGACATTGCAGTCACCTGTAACAAAGTAAAGAAGCAGGGGTTATACAGCAAAATCGGCATTCAATAAAACCCTTTTGACAATATTGGTTTATTTAAGTCATTCTAGGGTGAATAAAGGCAGAAAGTTGTAAAAGAGCTGGGAAGGAAGTTACGAATAAAGGATTAGCTCAATTTATTTTTTAACCCATTTTCCTGAACTATTTTGGTAATAATGACCAGGGCGAGTTTTCTCAATCGCTTTCTTATAAGCAAGTCGACCAACTTCTGATGGGCTTAACCCATGCGAAACCGAAATGCGTTTGTAGCTGGCTTCACGTTGTGTGTTTACGGTAGAGACAAGCCGTCTCACTTCAGATGAAGGTGAAGAGGTAATCGGTGCAACAAAACCACTGTTGGTTTCCCCGACTAAGCCTTGGTCTTTGGCATCTTGTAACTCAAGCGCAAAGGCTTGTGCAGATATCAAAAAGGCGAAAATAAAGATTAGGTATTTTTTCATGGCATTCTCCCTGCCGAATTAGAATACATCGTCATCGTTGAATAAGTCATCTATTTCCTTATCGACTTTGATCCTAATCTCATGTTCAATTTTGACATTCAGGTTAACTTCTATCGGTTTGTCTGATGCAGCAACTTGAACAGTTGGTGTACACCCCATTAATCCGAGTGTAGAAACTACGAAGATCAATGCTAAGAGTGTGAGCGAGAATGAAAATTTAAGCTGTATTATATCCATTGGAAACGACCTTTAACTACAATGTGCGCATAAATTAACCAAAGTGTTCTACTCATTCAAACCAAGCTGCTTTAAAAAAAGACTTTCCAGTTGCGATGAATTTATCGCGTTTATAGTTTTGATTAACGCTGGAATGTCATCTTGCACGTTCAGATTCAAATGCACAGGTCGTCCATTCTGAAAACTTGGATTAAAACCCTTAAATCGTGAACTTGCGTTTAATTGTCCATCTTTAGAATAGTCTAGATCAATCGCCAGCGAGTGATAGTTATAATTTTTGAGAATCTTCCCAACTACTAATACGCTATTCTCTCCAGCTGCTTCAACATTCTGATCGATAGACGATCCTTCCAGATATCGTAAGATCCCACCGGGAAACCGAGAGTGTAAATGCCCCGACTTAATTGATGGCGCTCCATCTTCAATTGAAAGTGGAATCACACCATCGACAACCCCTGTGAGTTCGATATCGTCTTGTTCCAGCAATTGTATAAGTAACGCAAGATCGAGGCCATGAACCCTAATATCTTTAGGGGAGACATCCAGCAAACTATTGCTCGACGCATTATGTACGCTGATCTTACCGCCTAATACGTCAGCATGCGCCCGGTGGAGCTGATAACGCTGCTGGTGGGTATCAAACTCTAGATTCGCAACAATATCCTCAAACAATGCCCCAGCGTGAAATAACCCAGCATGAATGCTGACAGGGTGACGTGACTTTATCCCCTGAGGGGTAATGTCAGCAGTGATTGATGTATTCACATTACCAAACCTAAATCCAGATACCTCGCCAGTGAGCTGGTGGCTAAAGAGCCCTATACGACCATTGAGGTTGTTACCACGTAACGTGAATTGTCCATCATAACTGATGCTGCCATGCGTGAAATCGTAATGAAGCGGAAACTGGGGGAAGTAGTATTTTTTCAGTGTTTTCTTGTTGTTAAATTTAATTACATTACGGTGTAACGTTATGGATGTGTCTTTACTGCCTGGTTTATGGCTGAGTGTGTATTTGGCAAGTGTTGCTTGCTTCCAGTTATCAATATTCCCTTGAAAGCGCCAGTTATTAGGCCGTAAAACGAGCTTGCCAACAGTTGAAAACTTAGGAAAACGTTGATTGTTCTGCTTAAAATGCGTTGCTATATCGTAGTGGCTCGAGAGGTTGAATATTTGACCCAATGACAGGTCTATCTTGCGCAGGGTGACTTCCGTCTTCGCTTCATATTTTTGCACGGGTAGCAGTGAACGTTTGATGGTCAGATTCTGATCAACAGGCTGGCCATTTGGGTCTTTTATTGTTTGTTCAGCAAAGAGGTTGGTATTGAGTGTGGCCGTGGATTTTTCAGGTAGTAATACCCGAATGTTAGCGTCTTCATCTGTTTTACTGATGGTAATAGTGTCAATTTGCACTGCAGTTCGCTGTGCATTTAGCAAATTAAGGTGGTGACCAAGTAGGTTTTGGCCGAGGGTCATATTTTCAGTATTCAATGCGAGTTTGCTGAGTATCAATCCATAGGCTTGGGTTGACCATGAAAACTGGTAATGACTCTGTGCCTCTATGCGTTCTAACTTGATACCTTCAAAGGGAAATACTTGGTTAATCTTGGTGGATATTAAGCCACTTAAGTGACATTGTAACTCAGGGTTTTGGCATGTTAAGTCATCAATAAGTAACGATATTTTGTCATCCCATTGTGTTGATAGTGCAATAGCTTCAGTTTTATCTTCTAAGCTCATTTTTAATACGCGATTTCGGTAATGCACTTTAAGGTTGAGCTCACCATCGGTATGCAAAGTAATGGTTTCTATATCTGATGGTGTCGGTTGGTCGCTGAGGTGTTTGCCGGGTAAAGCAAATTGATTGAGTTTTACATTAAGCGTTGGAGGAAGTTTAACGGCTAGTTTATAAAAGGCATCGATTAATCGTCTATCGACCACTTGATTATATCGAGTATTAGCAACACGGGAAGCAGTTACAGTGATAGGGGCATTAAGTTCAGCACTAGGAAGGTGTGTAAGTGCGAAGCGGCTCATAATGTCGTGTGTGTTTTTAAAATTAGCTTGGCAGAATAACTTCTGAGGCAATGGGTCGATGAATTCAATATCAGCTTGGCAATCGAGCGTATTGCCTTTGGGGCCTTTAACATGGCCTGTAAAGTTCGCTTCTTTATTATTCTTATGTTTAAGCAATACCTTAAGATCGTAAGGAATGGGCCCCAGAACTTTTCCATCTATTCTAAATCGAGCCTGCCTGTCTTCTTGTTTATCGCGAGTTAGTGGCGTCTTTAATACGACTTTAGCGTCGAGGATAAGATCGCCATACATTAGATGATTCACTTTTAATACGTTCAGAGGAAGCGTCGCAAGGCTCGCAATGGTTTCACCCAAGTGTAGGCCTTGGTGGCTAGCATCACCGCGTTTGATAAACTTTGGCAGTATTTTAGGGTGACCAAGGTGAATGTTTTCTGCCTGCAGCTTTATAGATTGAGAGGGTTGCTGAATATCCATCTCGAAATGGAGCTCAGTGAGCTGTTGCTCTACTTCTGGCGGCAGCATCTCCCATTGCGGTGTTAGCTTATTAATACTAATAGAAAGCGGTGTGGTGTCTTCTTGCCAAGCGATTGAAAAATTCCCTTTGGAAAGCTTAGTCGGGTAAATAGGCGTGTTTTGCGGTGCTTCTGCTGAGCTCGGACGGGATGGCGTGACACTTATTACCTTGGCTGCTTTGTTTGTCTTGTCATTTGCCGTCGCTAATTGATTCACAATCGCAGGGATAAATAAATTGAGTTGTCCTGATCCAACAATGCCTGAAATCGCTATATTCGGTTTGGTGGCTATAACAAGGTGTATGTCGTTTAACTGTTGGGTTTGAATCTGAGGCTGAGCGAAAGGGAGATCTATCTGAATGTTAATGGAATCTGAGCTGGCGCTAAACACATAGGGATTAGAAAGGTCTGTAAAATTCAACGCGGTGTTACGTAATAGAAAGTAGGGGAAGTCATACCCTATTTTTTTTAAGTACGTTTTTGCTTCTGCCGGCAAGCTTATTCTTGTGGTGTCTGCTGAAATTCGCCATGAAGATGCAGAGATCGCGCTTTGATCATCAAAGTATTTATCTATGGTGAGTTGATGAGTGCTGATCTTTGTTCCACTAATTTCGACTGCAACATGATCGATTTTGATCTGCGGGTATAAGCTGATACCTGAAATCGCATTGATGATGATCCCTTTACTGGCTAGCCACATCGGTGTCGCGATCGCGATCATCAAAATAGCGCAGCATAAAACAAAGAGCAGCCTACGAATAAAGCGAAAGCGCTTAATCGGTTTTTGTATTCGATCTGCTGTTTGTTCTACCTCATCGTTCACACGTATGCTCTTCATAACTTAGTGGTAATTAAAGCATATAGCTATTTATTGCTCACGGCAGAATAAAAGAAGAGATAAGGTAAGAAATGGGCAAAAGGAAAGTAGGAATAAAAAAATTCTCACCGCAGGCATTAGACAGGACAAGCGCCATTGGTGAGAGATTCCATGTTGTAGACAATGTTTCTTATTATTAGAATTCAAAAACGGCAGTGCCGTAAAAATAGTGACAGTAATACAAGTTTATCGCGCGTTAACCTGCAAGAGCAGGTTCACAGAGAATGCGCTCAATAGGTGTAATTTTTTCTGTTTTAGCGTTTATATGCAAAAGAGAATCTTGAATTGCTTGCTTAGTGGCTAAATCATCATGTAATGCTATTGCATGTAAAGCATGGTTTAAAAGCTGCTCCATAGTCTCGACATGATGCTTTGCGCATTCAAGCTGTGAATACTGCAATTTGAAGTACTCTTCTAGCTCAGGATTTGGTATCAGATAAGGATTTGAGTGCGACTTATCTTGAAGATCGATCGTTTGCTTACATTGTTCGATAACGTGAATAAGATCGTTCGGAGAGTGTTCCATGAAAATCCTTATCGTGAGTGCCTTTGCCAAAAAACGCTTTTTGAATTTCAAAGCATTTCATTTGTCAATTCATCCATGTGATTGATGTAGCTACTTTATATTAGATTCATCATACAAAACTTAACAT
>NZ_NOIF01000119.1 GCF_002265265.1 Photobacterium sanguinicancri | reverse complement strand
ATTAAACACCATGCTTACAATATAGTTTCATAGTGACAGCGTGTATATAAAATTATGGAATAAAAAACGCGCTGATTTAGCGCGTTTTTTATTTAAGGTGCTAGGCGCTCTATATCCCACGAAGAATTATCATCACTATTGAGTGAAAATAAAAAACGATCATGTAGACGGTGCTCACCCCCCTGCCAAAATTCAACAGAAGATAATTTGACTCGGTACCCCCCCCAAAATGTAGGAACTGGCACTTCACCTTGAGAGAACTTCTGTTTAAGTTCCATGTACTTGCCTTCTAACGCTTGCCTTGCTGTTAAGCGACTGCTTTGTTTACTCGCCCACGCGGCAATTTGGCTTTCCTTCGGTCGGGATGAAAAGTACTTCATGACTTCAAATACGGATAATTTCTCAGCTACGCCCGTTACATGCACTTGACGCTCAATCCCATGCCAAGGAAAATGTAAGCTAATTTTTGCGTTATCAGCTAAATGTAAAGCTTTACGGCTACCAAGGTTGGTATAGAACACAAAGCCATCTTCATCAAAATGCTTCAGCAAAACGATACGCTGGAACGGTTGCCCATCTTGATCGACTGTCGCAACCGTCATTGCCGTCGGGTCCGTCAACTTCGCTTCAACCGCCTGATCAAGCCACTTCCTAAAGAGGGGAACAGGTGATGTAGGCAAATCGTTACGGCGTAACCCACCTCGGGTATATTCTCGACGAATATCAGACAAATCCATTGTTATCTCCACTGATTAACTGGATACCGAGTGATCACTTCAATCACACTAATTGGCGATTATAATACGATAATTCCCCTGAGAATGATCAACTAATCCCCACCAGACAACAATTTACTTTCTTTCACGCTATCGCCGCTAGGAAACTTTGCAAGAGCAGTCACACCTTATACACAGCTCCCGTAGCATTCACAGTTTGATTGGTATCATTTCCCTATACGATCTTGCAGGAATGTTCAGTGTGAACAGAAAGAATACCCTTGTCCTTTTAAGCCTGGTTGGAGCCTTACTGTGTGGCCTCGTCAGTGCTATTACTTATCAACAAGTCAAACAGCACCTCTCTGATAAAATCATCAGCGATATCAATCAGCTTGGTGAAAAAATTGATGCACAATTATCACGTTACAGCCAACTACCCAAGGTGCTCGCGAGCGATCCCCGCTTACTCGATGCTCTGGTAACCGATGAACAAAGTGCACGTGCAATCAACCATCAGTACAAGCAAACAAGTTTATTGCTAGAGTCTTGGGCTTCAACCCTTCGTGCAGACACCCTTTACCTTATCAATCGTCAAGGCGATACTCTCGCCGCGAGTAACTGGCAATCAGAAACCAGTTTTGTCGGTCAAAACTATGGCTATCGTCCTTATTTCACCCAAGCACTTGCAGGTAATGTCGGGCAATATTTTGCACTAGGTGCACGCTCTGATAAACGCGGTTACTACTTCTCTGCACCTGTGTACAAAAAAAACGAAATCATAGGGGTATTAGCACTCAAAGTTGACCTCTCGATTATCGAAGATATTTGGAACTACGATCAAGTAGATTACGCCATTGTTGATCAGCACGGTATCGTCTTTTACAGTTCGGAAGATGCTTGGTTGTACCATTCACTCGTCGCTTTACCAAATACGCTGCGTAAAAGCGTCATCGCATCGCGTCAATATGGCAATGCTAAACTGCAAGCAATAAGTAAGCACTCACTTCTAAGTGATTTTCAGCAACAAGACATCACTGAAATACTTATCCCAACCAAAAAAACAACGATAGAAATGCTGACAACCTACCGTGAGATGAACAAGGTAGGCTGGTCAATATATGGCTTTTCGCCTATTAACGCCGCTTATCAGTATGTATTTCAAGCGCTATTTATTTTTGTCGTTTTCTATTTAATGCTATGCCTTGCCATTGTGTCTTGGTTACAAACCAGCTTTGCTCAAACACAGTTAGCCCTACTTAACGACAAGCTTGAACAGTTAGTCATAGAACGTACCCGCAATTTAATGGAAACCAACCAAGAATTACGCGACACAATTAATCAATATGAACTATCACAAGCTGAGCTTAAACAAGCACACAGTGAGCTAGTGCAAGCCGCTAAGCTTGCAATGCTTGGTGAACTATCAGCCAGTATTAACCATGAGATAAACCAACCGTTAGCCGCCATGCGTACCTATGCAGAAAACTCTCGCAAGTTATTGGTCAAAGAGCGTTACGACGCAGTCGCCGGTAATATTGAAGAAATCATTAGTCTTAATAAAATGATCGCTGACATTATTGCGCGCTTCAAAGTTTTTGCCCGTAAAACCACCGAGAATAATACCCGCACAGCCGTCGCTGACTCCATTCGATCGGCAACCAGCTTGTTACGCAATAAACTGATAAAACACGGTGTCATTTTACGCGTTGAAGAATTACCACCACATCTTGTGGTAAACATAGATGCCGTACAGTTTGAGCAAGTACTCATTAATTTGCTCCATAATGCGATACAAGCGCTAGAGAATGCGCATCCACCACAAATTGGTGTTCACTTCACGCCACAAGAAGATACCGTTGCCATTCACATTTGGGATAATGGTCCAGGCTTAGATGACGAGCAAAAACATAAAATTTTCAATCCTTTCTATACATCTAAACCAGACGGTTTAGGGCTTGGATTGACCATATCACGACGAATTATCGATGCTTTTTCTGGCACATTAACCGTCAAAGATCACAGTGGCGGAGGGTGTGAGTTTATTATCACACTGCCACGTAGTACCGAGGATGGACAATGAGTAAGAAAGTCATTTTTATTGATGACGAAAAATCAATACGTGATGCTTTAGGTCAAACTCTAGAAATTGAAGACTATGACGTGAGCTTATTTTCCAGTGCTAAGCCAGTCCTGGCGGAATTAGATAACCATTTTGAAGGGGTGATTATCTCTGACATTAATATGCCAGAGATTGATGGCATCACTTTCTTAAAGCGCGCGTTAGCGATTGATCCAGAGCTGTCCATTATTTTACTGACAGGACACGGTGATATTTCTATGGCCGTTGAAGCGATGCGTCTTGGGGCATACGATTTTCTTGAAAAACCGTTCTCTACCGATAATTTACTCGACGTAGTCAAACGCGCGGGTGATAAGCGAGAACTGATTCTAGAAAACCGCGAATTACGCCGTGAATTAGAAGCACAAAGCGGCCCAGGCCCGCGTATTTTGGGTAACAACCCGAAAATAAAGCAGCTACGGCGTATATTGACCCACATAAAAGATGCCCCTGCCGATGTGATGATCCATGGTGAAACGGGGACAGGTAAAGAGCTGGTTGCGCGTTTTCTTCACGATCATAGCATCCGTCATGATAAACCTTTTGTCGCAATCAACTGTGGGGCAATTCCAGAGACTATGATTGAAAGTGAGCTCTTTGGTTTTGAATCAGGGGCTTTTACTGGCGCACAAAAAAAACGCGTAGGCAAAATTGCCCATGCCAATGGCGGTACATTATTTCTTGATGAAATTGAATCGATGCCAATGGCGCTACAAATAAAAATGCTGCGTGTATTAGAAGAGCGTAAAGTTGAACCACTAGGTACCAATAAATGTGTTGATCTTGATGTTCGCATCATTGCTGCAACCAAAGAAAACTTACGAATCAAGAGTGATAAAGGCGAGTTTAGGGATGACCTTTATTATCGACTTAACGTCGTCTCGGTCGAAATTCCGCCTTTGCGTGAACGTAAAGATGATATTCCGATGCTATTTCAAAACTTCGTTCGTTCAGCCTCGACTCGCTACAGCATTGAACCAACGGCAATTACGCTGGAGCAACAACAGAAACTCCTTGAACATGACTGGCCAGGCAATGTCCGCGAACTTCGTAACTTAGCGGAAAGATTAGTACTCATGGGCGATGCATCTGGTTTCAACGATGGTGAGAATTTGCATGCAGACCAGACTTTATTAAGCTTAAGTGAACGTGTAAATCAGTTTGAATTCACCTTGGTATGCGACGCACTCAAACGCCATAACGGCCGTTTAAAAGAAGCACAAGAAGAGCTAGGACTCGCGCGAAAAACACTCTATGACAAGATGAAAAAACACAATATCGACAAAGATGATTTTAAAGCATCCCATTAAGGACGAATTTCAGGCCTAACTCACTGTATCCGCATTACTTAACCACCGTGACTACCCCCTGTTAAATGGTGTAAACACGGTGGTGTTTTCAGAATCCAACCCTACCTACCTCGCAAAAAAAAGCTCTTAAGCCAAGCCCCTATCTGTTAAACGCCAAGGCTCTGATAGATTTTTGTTTACGTCTATCTTTTCCTTTAACTTATCAGGTCAAGCACGTGCTATGACACTATTTAAGAATTTATTTCGCATCTCTCTACTTGCCGGTTTGTCTCTAATTATGGTGATGTCCGTAACGCGTTTTATCGCCTTACAGTCAGGAACAATACTCGCTCAACAGCAACATATCCAACATGCACTCTCTCAGGATTTTTCGTTGCTTCCTCGCCAGCATTACGATACGAGCCTTGTCGCGCTTTCCGCTTTTTTGACAATGCAATTGCACCCTGATGATTACCAGTCCATAGCAATCGCGCCAACACAGGCACAGCAACAATCATTGACGATCACGAGCCCGCAAACCAAATCGGCAGCCCCAGCGTGGTTTATAGCCATCTTTGGTGACAACAGCTATTCGCAAACACAGACGATTAACTTGGTTAATGACACAGTAATCGTGACAATTTCAAACAATGAAAAATGGCTTGCAGATAATTTATGGCACCACACCCAACAACTTTTAATTGAAGCGGGCATTATTTCATTTAGCTTTACCTTGGTTATTTTTTTCTTATTACGCTTATCATTTACACCATTCCAACGTCTAATTACTTACGCCAAGCAACTAGAACAAACGCATCAAGCCAATCCTCCACCTCACACCCGCTATCAAGACTTAAATCTACTCAATAAGAGCTACAGCTCACTCGCACATAAATTAGAGAGCCACTTTCGCGTTCAAGCAAAGGAAGCCGCTCACTTGCGTGAAAAGGCATATCGAGATCCAATTTCACAGCTAGGTAATCGCGAGTATTTTTTAAATCAGTTAGATGCATGGCTCACGAAGTCTGAGCAAGGCGGTTTAATTTTGATTCAAGCAAAAGTGATTAACCAAAGTTATCGCCACAAAAACTACCAACGTGGTGATCATCTTATTCGTGAAATTGCCCAGACATTGAACCAAACAATCACACACAGCAACAGTACCCTTGGTCGAATATCTAAAACGGAATTTGCCGTATTATTGCCACAAATTCAGCAAGAAAAATTACACTCGTTAGCCGAATTAATACTCGGAACTCTGCTTCCCTTGACGAAAGAATTTGATACCCCGCTTGGGATCACGATTGGGTTAGTCATTACAGAGCACGGGACGTCTGCGAGCCAATTACTGGCGCAACTGGATAATGCTGTCATCGCCGCAGCACAGTCGCCCTCAAGCCCGATAGCGCTGTCTGAAGGGGAGAGCAATACCAATAACAAAGGAAAGCAATACTGGAAAGAACTCGTACTGTCAGCCATACGTAACCAGCAAATACATTTTCACTATCAACCGGTATTGATGCAAAACAACACCGTCTATCATCAGGAAGTATTTAGTACTATTAAACGTAATGATGAAGTTATCTCTGCTAATCAATTTGTCGGAGCTTTAGATGAACTAAGCCAAGGCACTATATTTGATAAACATGTCATTGTATCTTGTGTAAAGCAGCTACAAACAGATCGTCAATTACCAGCACTTGCTATCAACTTAACCCGTAGTAGCGTTCAAGACCCAGCTTTTCATCGTTGGTTGCATGAGCTGCTCCCATATCATCCGCTTATCTGTAAACGTTTATTTTTTGAGATCCAAGAAGGGTGTTTCATTGAAGGCACCGATATGACGCAATTGCTCTGTCAGTTACTCAATCGTTTTGATGTACGCTTCGGTATTGATAATTTTGGTCGTCACTTTAAATCGCTTGAGTACCTTAATGATTTCAAACCAGCATACGTGAAAATTGATTTTGCCTTTACCATGCAATTAAACAATCCAACACAATCGGCTGTACTCACATCCATATCTCGTACCGCGCATAGCCTTGGTATAGAAACCATAGCGACTCGTGTTGAAACTGAAACCCAACTAGAGCGATTATCTGAATTGTTCATCAGCGGTTTTCAAGGCTATATCATTGAACGGCAAGTCACACGCACTAACAATGTGGCTTAGCAATATGATTAAGCGGTGAATTTACACTGTAAAACGGAGGAGGGAATGTTGTGACTTAGAATAATTACCGTCTATTTACAGTGTAAATAGATCAACGGTTTCCAGCTAGGCGCCATAGAAAAGTACCATTTACACTGTAAACTTATAGCGGCTTAAGTTCGATACCTTGCTCTCTAACGCGGATAATACTCGGGCCATGTTCCTGAGAAACGGGTAAGGCGTACTTCTCAAGCTGACAGTTCACACCAGCATTGATCCGTTTTGCCGCAGTAATGCTAACCTGTGACAGCACATCAATATACTCTTCTTTTAGTTTGTCGTAGCTCTCCTTGCACCTTCTCAAATTCGCGGTATGAAGACGGTGGCTTTCAACTACTTTATTAACGAGGTCTTTAGGACGTTTATTGGTAGGGATTTTTAGTAACTTAATCTGAGCTTCACGCATCTGCGCTAAGTACTCTTTTTCTTCATCCCATAAACGGCAGGTGTCACTGATTTGTTTTCTTAAATGTTCATAGTTAGTAAATGCTGATATTGATGTGACGGTACCCGCCAACGCCCCAATATTGAGTGCATGGACACTATAGCCCACAGAAACATACCCCCCACTCAATGTGCCATATCGCTTAGTATCATCAATAACAGACAGCTTGCCTCGTGTCGTTATGTGGCAATGCAAAGCATGGTGGCTTAGGCAAATATCGTCTTTCGCATCAAGCAAAGTGTATTGAGCAAATTTACTGGTAATCTTTCCACCTGATTTTATCGTGCAAGCGTATTCAGAATCACCCACAGATTGTTTGCCAAGGATCCCTTTAGCAACAGTAATATCGGCACCAGCTTCTAGTTCGGCTAACTCAACGAAGCCCAGTACAGTTAGTGACCCCGAAGCCGTTACCTTCATTCCAGGCTTAACATCGCCTTGTATCACAACACTACCATCAAAGTTCACGTGCCCTGTTGTCGCACTCACATTTTTCACCACCAGTGCATCATCAACTTGGACGCCATTTTTTTTAAAAATAGGAACACCTGGTTGCGTCGCAATAACGAGATCTTCATCGTAATCACTAACCTCAGCGCCATCGTAAAACGAAAACGGCTTATCTTCACCAGGCTTAGCTGGCAGCGTCTCCCCTAACACCGTATAACCATCAATGCCTGCTGTTGCGCGGATACGCTTCATTAATGATTGACCCTGAGCAACACTACATAGCTCGCCTAAATCTCGCATATCGACTTTGTCATGCTCTAACTCACGAGGTTTTAATACTCGCCGACTAATATCATCAACAAGCAGCTCAAAAACACTGTCTTTACCATTCTCAGGTAATCGACCTAGCGCTACTTGCATTGTGATTTTCTCACCAGAAGAGAGTTGATGCGACTTACTCAACAATGTTTGAAGTAAGTTCTTACGTACGCCTTGAACAATATTGTTCTGTTTAAGGGCTGCGATCAGCAAGCTCCCATCTATCGCTCGGCCACCATAGGCACCAATAACAGTAATAGAGGCCGACATATTATTTTTTGCAGTTTTTACGATGAGGCTAGCATCACGTTGTTCTGCAATAACGATAGCTTGCGGGGAAAGGTGCTTGTCAGCATTGAGAATAGCAATAGCGGAATCTATCGCACTTTCAAACAAGAAAAGTCCCTTGCCATGATGTGCTGAAAGTTGGAGGTATATATCCCCTCGCTCAACAAGTTTGCTCGGTTCAAGCAAAGGTTGGGCATGAATAGAAATGGTATTATTTTCTTTGCTCAGCTTCAGGAGCGATTGGGACATAGAGAACTCCTTTGCTCAGCCCGTAAAAACAATCACTAATCGCAGATTATCTTTCATTCTTTATTTTACTTATTTGGGGTTAGGTTAATAGGGCTATCCTTAAAGAACGTCGGTTAGGTCTCATCAATTAAGTGTTATTGTTTATGTTATCAACAACATTGACCCACACTGTTCTTCGGCATGTTTTTGGGTATATATCCCAACACCAAAAACACCCAATGGGTACAATTCCACCCATTAAGTAATATCAACAATGACTAAAAAATGAAACATAGAAAGACAAAACCAATAAAATCAACAACTTAAATTTAATTCTTTATGGTATGTAAAAGTGGCATGCTATTCGCAATATAGAAAGTAACTAATCTAGGGCTACTTCTGAGTAAAGTGATGGCATTCCCCCGATTACGGCCGTCACTTTGTCCTATTTATTGCCTCTCATATTTTGAGAGGCTTTTTTTTATCCAAAATAAATTACGACAGAGTCATCACATGGATCATTATCTTTAAATCAATAGAAATGGCTCAGCTGGCCTTCGTTAAACATCTTATTGGTCTTAAACAAATAGTGGTATAAACCGGATTGTTTCGTCAGAAGCTCTGTAACCATGCCGTCAAGTTGCCCTAATCGAAACAATGAAAGTTGATATTCAACGCTCAAGTCGACAGGAACCACAGATTCAATCGCAAGGCATGCCTTCCCTACCTGAATAACACGTACTCGAAGACCTAATTTACCAAGTTCATCGGCTGACGCTGTTTCTTTAATTAACCTTGCAACAAATCCTGTTGGCTCTAGAGTCAACATTTCGTCTTTAAAAGGCAGATAAGGTGGCGTTGATAGTAACTCAACAGCTCTGCTCGGTATCCGTATCAAGCTCATGACTTCTCACCTTATCATCAATATAAATAAACATTGCGCCTGACTGAACAACGCAGGCGTCTTCAGTTCAGGGCTGATAACTTTATTCGGGTATTGTTAACTTTAGACCAAACAAGAAGAAGAGCATTATTTGAATGATAAGTCGGAGTGAAAAATTTTTAGAAGGGAACATTTACAGTGTAAATTCGATTTAAGATTTACACTGTAAATAGACATATATTATTAAAGCGCAGAAAATGCATCTATTGGCAGTCGTCCACGCTCTTGTAAAAAACGTAAGAATGTTGCGGGCGTATGAGTCACAACTTGCTCGACTGGAAACGCGACTTGTTGAAGTAAAGCTTGTACATGCTCGAAATTACCCACGTCATGGGCAAAGTGTGCGTCTGAACCTGTGGTAATTCGTCCACCGAACTCTTTAATACATGCGGCAATATCAGCACAACGCATCTCACTACCAGCGCGAGAACCGCAAAGTGATGAATTATTAATTTCCAATACCACATTATTGTTTGCAGCTGCGCGAATCACAGCTTCATAATCGAAATCGAAATTGGGGTTACCAGGATGACCAACCGCATCAATACGTCCTGATTCGATGGCGTTAATTAACGCTAAGGTATGTTGGTGTTTATCAGTCGGGCGAAAAATCGGTTCATGAAAACTGCCGATCACCCAATCCAACATATCCAGAATACGTGCATCCATATCAATCTCACCATCTGTATTTAGGATGTTGGTCTCGACACCACGAATGACACCCACACCATGCAAAAATCTCGGTAGCACGCGTTGATTAGCGAAGTGCCAAAAATGCGGAGCACCTGGCATGGTTGGCGCATGATCTGTAACACACATCAGCGATAAACCACGTTGTGCAGCCGCTTGAGCATTTTCTAAAACGGTGCTGTAAGCATGGCCACTCGAAATAGTGTGAGTGTGTGTATCAACCGATAGTTTCATAAGTTCCTTCTTTACGTTTTATCTGATGAATGTAATGAATCCAATAAAAGTGAAACTTGCTCTCGCATTGCTGCTTCGGCCTGTTTACGCCCAACCAGATTATGTAATTTAATCACAGCTGCCCATGATTTTTTTTGAATAACTTTATTAATAAGTAACGCTTCATTTAAACACGCGAAATCATAAATAACTGAAGTAGGTACAGCAAAAGATAGCCATCGTTTAACTAACCACTCGATACTACCAGCTGCGGTATCATAGCCGAGTCCACCTTGGCAATACGCTGATAGTTGCTTGAAAACGAGGCCTTCAATTCTTGCGGGTTCAGCGGATGGATAACTGGCTAACAACCGGTAAAGCAAGCGAACCGTCGTCGCCTCTAGATCTTTAAATTGCTCGTGGCATTGAGCGCTGAAATTTATAGCAAACAAATCTTGAGCATCATGCCACCACGTAAATGACCGTGGTGATAATGGCTTAACGGCTAAGGCAGAATAACTGCCGCTGGCAGCATCTTTAGTAACACCGAGCCGAATAAGTGAAAAACCTGCACTCTGCCAAAAGGCGACTAATTCGTCAGCCACACCAAAGCTAGTGCCTAAGTAATCAAACCCTTTATCTTGTGCCCAGCAGGTTATATCGTTTAATAGCTGCTGCCCGATCTGCTGACGCCACCGAGTAGGATGAACAGCAATGCGTTGGATGCGACCACCTTGCTGCATCGCTGCAGCCGTTAAGCCAATATGTGCCGCAATAGATTGAGGTAACAAATGCCCCTTAGGGCGACGCTGTCCTAAAGTAACTTGCTCTGCCAGTTCTTCAGAAAAACGCCCTTCTTCAGATAACAAGCAACAGCCAATCACTTGATCATCACTTTGGGTAATCCATACCTGTAAGGCGTCATCGTCTAACATTTGAAAAAAATCAGCTGGCGATGTTTGATAGTGCGCATTAATCAGTAAACCAAAGATTTGGGTTAAGCGTTGCGGATCTGCCAGTAACTCAGCTTTCGTTAACATTTGGTTTGTACTGATATACGCCTGCGTGTTGGCTTTTACTGATTTTTCTGTTCCAGAGAGAGAAGCCATTTCGGCATTTAATAACAGCGCCTCAAACACCCAATGTTCTAGTGGATCATTCTCTGCCCAGCGAATAGGCTGATGAATATGTAGTCCTCGCCATTGCGGCATCAGTTTTTCAAGATAGCCACGAAACTTAATGGCAAACCCGCGCCCAGTTCCTTCGTAACCATGAATGGTACTAGCAAAGGCAATGCGATTAAAACGGCTAAGCAAAGGTATTAATAACGGCGAAGGAATGGCTGCAGCTTCATCAACTATCAAGAGATCACACGCTATCTCTTGTTCAATCAAACGATCTGGCGCAATAAACTCAAGAGAGCTAGTGTGCCAATGGAACTCAGATTCTGATACAACACGAAAACCATTACTATTGCGATCGAGCTGATGTCGAGCGTGTTTAAACAGCGTTTCAGCCGTGGCATAACTAGGGGCTGTTACTACGATCTTAATGTTACGCTCACGCATTAAACTCGCTGCAGCTAGCCCTAATGCCGATGATTTACCTCGCCCACGATCAGCCGTCAGAACCAAGGGCCGTTTGCGATGCCCTAACGCCACTTTTCGTATCGCTTCAACTGCTCGAGTTTGATCTGCAGTTACACACCCCCATGCTTCATCGATAACCGAGATACTCGGCGCAGTAGGTTTATCTGTTCTCAGTGGCTGAGGCTGGCAAAGAGGCTGTACGATACAGCGGTCTAGGTCATCATTATGGGCTTCAAAATGGGCCAATTGTCTTTCTAAATGAACACCCTCATCGGCCAATAACGTCAGATCGCTTTGCTGAAAATAAAAACAATTGTTGCGAGTAAATTGGTTGCGTAGCCATTGCCATGATGGTTTATCACCATCTGCTCCCGTCGGTTTAACCAATAAAATAACCACACCGCCACCAACAACAGTGCCAGCAAGCATGCCAAACGCTTCCGGGGAAAAAGTACAATTGGCATCAACGATTAAGCAATCAACTTCTTGTCCAAGCCAGTTTTTTGCTTTCTTCGCCGTCACCACATCAATATCCAACTGGACCTGTGATCCTAACCATAGCGGTGCTGCATAGTGAGTAATAAAACTCGAGACTTGGCTAAGCTGCCAATCGAGCTCACCTTCAAGTACAACTAGCGCACGATGGTGGCGACGATGAAGTGTAGTGATAATACGGGTTGAATAATCTAGCGGCTTAGCCATGGTTACACTCAATAAAAAAGAACTTGCCGATCATAGCATGCTAACTACAAATCAAAAAAAACCACGCTAAAAAGCGTGGTTTTTTAATAACGGATAATAACGTTATTTTAAATAGTCACCGATATAAGCCAAAATGTCATCAACCTGCTTACTCGAGAGTTTTTTCATTTTCAGCTGTAGCTTATCTTCATCACGAAGGAAACTCACTTTTCCCTTAATCAGCTCTTGTTGTTTCGGCTTTTCCACCACAACACGGGGCTTGATAGTCTCCCCCATATCTTCCAGTACCACGGTTACTTCACGCGTGATACGGGCGATACCTTGAACATTTATGGTTTGCCATAACGGCGCATCATTTGCTGAAAGTTGACTAATAAGTTGCTGTTGATCAGGTTGCGTTAAGCCGTAATATAAACGGTGCAATTTAACAATTGTCGGACGGCCTAACTCACTGACACTTGGGTAAGCCATCAGTAATTCCATTGGTAAACTGGCCGCTTTTAGCGCACCACTAACAAGTGCTTCGCTGCATTGACAGTATTTTGCGAGTTCTTTTTGGTCATCAACTTTGCCTTGCTCAAGCAACAATTGCATTTCTTTACCGCGCTCGTACAAAGATAGCGGCTTATGAGCATTAGCAACGTCAGACAAGAATTTAGCATGCTCGCTATTAATGCCTTTCGCGACATAAATTAGAAAGTCTTTCTCTGCCAAAATACATGACATACGACGGCGGCTACCGTCTAGAACTTCGATACGTCCATCATCTAACCATCGACCAACAGCAGGGTATTGTTGACCACGTTCTTTCAACGTCGTCAAAATATCAGCCAAGGCGTGCTCATTCAAAAATGCCTGTTCACGTGCATTTTCGGCAAACACTTGGGTCTGTTGGCGCACCTTATCGGCATTCACTTTAATCAGTTCAAATGCGACGGTATCTTCACCGGCAACCGCTAATTCAATGACTGCGGCTTTATCTTGCGCGGCTTTTTGCGCTTCAACAACATTTGTTGCACGACGTTTATCAGCTTTACCAAATAAACGGGCATTTAAATCCGTTGTTTTAATAGCCATTCGACTATGCCTCCTTATTCAGGTTTGCCCAGTGACTGTGCATAACACGCTCGAGCTCTAAACCAACACGTTGGATTGCATCTTGCGCAGTCGATAGTGTCTTTTTACCGCCTTCAAACTCAGCAGCAGTTAGATCAAAAACCGTGCTGTATGTATCGGCACAGGTTTCGAATGCGCGGCTGCGAGGGACTGTCGCCATCATGACCTGCTCACGTAATAAGTAGTTCATTTCGGTGAGTACAGAAACTTGCTTTTTGTTGTCATCTTCAAACATGGTTGGCATCAAACGAATGAACTCAAGACCATGCCATTCTTCAGGGAACATTTCGTACACTGTGGGCAAGTGCTGGAAAAAGTTAACCGTCGATGCCCAGTCAAGACGCTTGGCCGCACAAGGGATAATAAGCGCATTAGAGGCGTACATTGCGTTCCAAACCAACGGATCGATGTGAGGACCAGTATCGATCATGATCATGTCAAATTCGTCACCGATAGGGTCAATTACGCGCTCTTTCAGTAAACGTACAATATCTAAATCTTGATTAACGGCTAAATCTTGCCATGCATCCGCATTAAACATTGCATCTTCAGGGAAGGCAGCAATCGTCTTTAAGTTTGGATATTGCGTTGGCATTACCACATTATCCATCAAGAAATCTTTATCCATTTCTTGACCTTCAGGCACATTGTTTAACATCACATCTACTGCAGAATAGATAGTTTCCTGTTGGCCGACACTGATCTGAGGATTAAGGAATAAACGTAATGAACCCTGTGGATCTAAGTCAATTAAACAAATGCGGTAACGCTTATCTAAGTCTAACGCCAAACATGCAGCAATGTGCACTGCCGTCATTGACTTACCAGTGCCACCTTTTTGGTTTTGCACATTCACGACCCATGGCTTACGACCAGCGCCTTCACGCTGATAAAATGCAGGCTTTTTCGCCGCATCCATCAATTTATGAGCTTCTTCCAGTGTAATAGAGTAGTGGTTTGCATTGTTTTTAGTAAATTGATGCCCCGTCGCTTCCATTCTAGAAATCGCATCATCTAATTTACGGCGGGTCAAACCAGAACGCGTTTCCATTAATGCTTTCGACATTGGAGGGAAATGCTCTTCGCGGCGCTCTTCTAAAACAATCTCGATACGGTCAGCTTGAACCTGCTTTGTTTGCTCTGCAATATTGAGCAAGTTTTGAATTGTTTGTTCCCTGTTCATTATCACTTATCACTTATCACCATCAAATATCATTGGCTCTATTGTACAACAAAAACAAGCATCAACAATAAAAAGCTGAACATTAGCAACAAATACTCAATACCATTCAAAAAGCGGTTCTCGTCATAAAAAACAGTTTTTGTTAGTGGTCAAAATTTTTATAAATATGGCTAATCACCCTACTTAAACAAATTACTTAAAGTGTTACAGCGTCACCTTTTTACAATGTAAATCTATCCTAGCGCCTGAAAAGTACGAAAACTATGCCGGAAGCGTGATAATTAATAAGCAAATTACGGCCAATGTCAGATCAATTTGGAGGATATAAAGATCAAGCTGAAATCGTTGCTCGAGTACGATCATCACGACTCGATTTTACTCATTTCAGGCTGATCATGACCCTCTCATCACTAATTAAGCAACAAATAACAGCTTTAGCCCTTTTTCACACTTTCTAGCTTGATCATTGTTCCAAGAATAAATAATAAAACTCGCAACGATGATCAAGGCTGTAAATCTAGCTGTAGGATCGAATGAACCAGCAATAATAGACAAAATTATTCGGATCGATGATCAAGCTAATCAGTATGGTGTATAATTTCTTTCGGAAGCATGATAAAACCTCACAAAACTACGGGCAATGCAGTTTCTATAAGGCTTTGCGCGTCATAGCGAGAACGCTGTAAACACGGAAAAAGTACAAAATACCTCATATCACAGAGATTGAAATGCAATATTTCAGACTTGATCATGTCTCCGCTTGCGGACACATGCAATAACAGGGGAAAATTACGGTTGATGTCAGTTCAATTTTTGTATTTCAACTTTCACATCGTGTATTTATCTATAGGCTTTCATAGAAAAGCCCCAAAACAGAGTCAAAATGCATTACGTTGATCATCGTTCCAGCGATAAACTAAGTAAAAAAAACGATGAATATACTTAGTTGGATGATTTTTCACCAACACAACAATAACAAGCTGTGGATAAACTGTTATTTATGCATGATCATCGTTTCTATGCTTTGTTGATCATGTTTTCCAATGATTGATGATCATCGCTCCATTACATTAATGATCATCGTTCTAGCTTATATTTGATCATACTTCCAACAAAAACTTGATCATCGTTCCATAAGGGCTGCTTTTTTTATATCTATCTTTCAATATGTTAGCGTTAAATGATTGCCCTGATCATATAA
>NZ_NOIF01000118.1 GCF_002265265.1 Photobacterium sanguinicancri | reverse complement strand
ATGCGACACTAGCTCAGTTGGTAGAGCGCAACCTTGCCAAGGTTGAGGTCATCGGTTCGAACCCGATGTGTCGCTCCACTTTTTCTTTATGAAAGAGTATTTTATTGCTTAGGCAGTAAAACAAATAGTTGTTACCGTACTTTAACGGTACCCTACTACTGTGAAGTAATAGTCCCTAGCTACATCAGGTTTCCAAGTGTGAAAACCACCTGCATGTTGGCTTCAAAAATTCCTAACGTTGGTTAGGATACATAGAAGTGATCAGCTTCAAACATCATTAGAATTTATACTGCAACCTCTATGAGGTTGTTCTTGTTATCTGTGTATTTTAATGCTCTGTGACGATTAATAGCTGTGTAGCGTTACCCTCGTGAATGCTCATACAACGAGCTAGACGGGTAAGGTAAGCTTCAAACATACCTGCTCTCTTATCCAGTACTGTTTTTCATCTAAGGGCTTATATTATCTAGCCTCGCAGTGATACTAACAGGGGATCTTCGATCTTAATTAACAGAGTTATCCACATTATTGTTGCTGTGGGTAAGTCAGTTGATTACGTGTGCTGATGCCGTGTGAATAACTTTCATATATCCATTTTTATACCTATCCCCAGATCTAACTTAATAACTTTATCAACATATTAAGTGTATGTTTTTTATGTGTTTTGATTGTTTTCTCCCAGCTTTATATACAGCTTGATCAGTATGTATT
Source organism: Photobacterium sanguinicancri (assembly GCF_002265265.1). GTDB lineage: Bacteria > Pseudomonadota > Gammaproteobacteria > Enterobacterales > Vibrionaceae > Photobacterium > Photobacterium sanguinicancri. The sequence continues at coordinate 15,052 of NZ_NOIF01000118.1, read as the reverse complement.
CTTGTGGAAAAAATACGACTACGTTGAATAAAGCTGTCTGTGTTTAATTGTTTGAGCTATAGGCGAAAAGTAGCAAACTGCAAATGTTTTCCACATATACACGGAATGAAGACCTAGCTCGCATTTTGTATGGGAATAACATAAGAACGATTTCAGAGCGGTGAGATTACGGCTGATGGGTCGGCTTAGCTAAAGTATGGCTTAAGCATCACGCGGTAAGCCTTTCTCTATAATACGTACAAGGCGCTTTGTTTTGGTTGGTAGTATTTCAAGGTTTGCTTCAGCACGCTTTTGCTGCTGTTGAGCCAATGCCCACTCTAGGTGTACATCTAACATTTCATTAAGCCCCAGCTTCTCGGTGAGCGCATTAATAATTGCTGGCTGGTAGGGCGCATTTCCGAGTGCAATCGTTATATTACGGAGCCATTGAGTATGGCCAATCCGGCGAATAGCCGAGCCTTCAGTATTTTTTAAGAATGCTGCTTCATTCCAGTCAAATAATACGAGTAAGTCTTGTTGATAGAGATTGTCACGGCAATGGTAGTCAGCTTCTTCTGTAATGTCGGAGAAGCGATTAAAAGGACAAACTAGCTGGCAATCATCGCAACCATAAATACGGTTACCGATCTTTTCCCGAAACTCTTCTGGGATCACTCCATCAAATTCAATTGTTAGATAAGAAATACAACGACGAGCGTCAACAACGCCCTCTTCAACGATAGCACCTGTTGGGCAGCTTGTTATGCAGGCAACACATTTACCGCACTGATTCGTTTCCGCTGTATCAACGGGAAGAGGTAAATCGATCAATAGTTCGCCGAGAAAAAACCATGATCCCGCTTCTTGGCTCAGAATGAGTGAATGCTTACCAGTCCAGCCTAGTCCGGACTTTTCTGCTAATGGACGCTCCAAAATAGGCGCTGAGTCGACAAAAGGGCGGTGACCAAACTGTCCCACGACTTGTTCGATATTTTGCCCCAGCTTTTTCAAGCGATTACGGATCAATTTATGGTAATCACGACCGAGGGAATAGCGGCTAATATAGGCTTTGTCTGGATTTTTTAATGTTTGAGCAAATTCAGCATTCGGTGGCAGATAGTTCATGCGTACACTGATGACGCGTACGGTACCCGGTAGGAGTTCATGCGGACGTGCTCGCATCATGCCATGACGTGCCATCCAGTCCATATCACCATGGTATCCAGCATCTAGCCAGCGCTGAAGCTGTGCTTCATGTTGGCTTAAGTCGACATCGCAAATTCCAACGTGTTGGAAGCCTAATTCTTTTCCCCACAGCTTAATTTGTAGGGCTAGGGCGTTATAGTCGATGCTCATGGTGTTGCTCGCTCAATTTCGGGGGGCGAAGTGTAGCATAGAACCGTGCTGTTATTTCGTGAAAGTATGAGGGGTTAACGGTAGGCGTTGGTAGGAGCCTAGGCGTGTTAATAGGAAGGTCTAGATAAAAAGAAGAGTCTGTAGTCTGCTTCTTTTTATCTAGACGTTTACTTTTGTTGTACCAAGCTAATTTTAAAATGAGGGTCTTATTGCAATGCATTAGGCTTTTGTAGTGACTCGCCCTTTTCTTTACGGCGATATCCCATAGCACCAAACATGAGTAATCCTGTGCCAAACACGGCCATGATTGATGGTTCAGGTACGACACCCCATGAGTCTATGCTGATATCAATGGCATCACCGTCACCAATAAAGCCCCAAGAAATGGCACTGATCTTAGTGAAATCTACGCCTGCGAAGTTTTCAAAGCCAAGTAATACTTGTCCCACACTCCCCATATTACTGCCTGTAAATATCGCCGAGCCTCCCATTGTGTCGTAGAGGCTAAAGTAATAATCAAAGTTATTGGCTGCATCATTACTGGTGATATTAAAGAAGAAGTCAGTGAATGTTGAGAGATCAGTGGCACCTAAGCCATCTTTATCAATATTATCGGCTAAGCCTTCGGTGGTGGAGTATGGACCTTTAGTATCATGGGCATTGGTGGTGCCATCGTAAACCATTTCAACCCAAGACACGGCGCCACTTGCATTGCTCCAGCTCAGCTGTGAAGCCATCGGGTTTGCGCCTGCTTCAGCAAGTGCATCTGATGAAACGCCAGATGAAGTGACAATATGTAAACGAATATCTCTTTCTCCACCTAAAATACTTCCGTCTTGGGCTGCAGCATCTTTGGTTGTTTGCATATCGTATTTGCCCAGACTGAGTGGGCCATGATCAATATTGAAATCATCGAAAATAACTGATGTCGCATTGGCATGAAATGCAAAGCCAAGTAATGCAGTTGCGATAACTAACTTTTTCATTTGTATCTCCCTGGACTTTCGATGGCGTTAGTCAATGTGCTAGCGCTTTGTTGTGTTTTTAATAAAGCAAAGGGGATGCCAAGAAATTAAGGCCTTTCTTTTTATGTGGTTAGCAAAGTGGAATTACCGTTATGCCTTTGAACTGTAAATAAAGCTGACAGTTCTGTTTGTTGGGGGATGATTACAGGGGGATGTTTTCTTTATATAGTTATTCTTAATGTTATCTCTATGGTTATGTCACGGCTACTAACGTCGAGACAGATTCCCCGTGGCTGCACTTCAAAAAGGATTATTTTATGGTGACTTCAAGGCTGCCTATTCCCCTTTATTTAGCGGAAACAGTAAAAGCGGGTGAACGACAGGCCGCTGAAACAATGCAGTTGGCGATGTACACGCTAATGGAACGCGCTGGTGCTGCTGTGTTTGAGTGCCTTAACGGTCACTATCCAGCGACGACCTCACTTTTGATTTGTTGTGGTGGGGGAAATAATGGTGGTGATGGTTATGTAGTGGCGCGTTTAGCATTATCTGCAGGGATAGATGTTGAAGTTTGGCACCTTGGTGATGCGAATCAATTAACGGGTGATGCCGCTACTGCGCGTGATGCTTGGTTGGCGGCAGGGGGGCGAATTAGTGCGCCTAAAACGGAACTTCCTCATGATATAGATGTTGTTATTGATGCGCTGTTAGGTACAGGGTTATCTGGCTCAGTAAGGGATGAGACAAGTCAGCTAATTACGACTATCAATCAAGCGCACAAACCCGTTATTGCGGTTGACCTCCCATCTGGCTTATGTGCAGATACAGGACGAATACTGGGGTGTGCAATACAAGCAAAGAAAACCGTAACTTTTATTGGAGTGAAGCAAGGGTTAACAACAGGGCAAGCCTCTAATGTGGTGGGTGAACTTTATTTCGCGGGTCTTGGCGTAAATACGATTTTTGATACTCAGCAACAGCCAAGTGCGTTTGCTCTTACAGATACAATCATCCCGACACGATTAGCGCAACGCAGGCGGACTGCACACAAAGGCGATCATGGTCGAGTGACGTGTTTTGGCGGGGATCTCGGTATGGCGGGGGCAATTCGGTTAGCGGCGGAAGCTTGTTTACGTACTGGTGCTGGTTTAACGGCCGTTGTCACACGGCCTGACAATGTTTTGTCAATTGTGACTGCTCGGCCTGAGATAATGGTACAAGGGTGGCAAGAAAAAGCACATGAAATCAGACAGCAACGCGATTGGAGTGATGTGATTGTCTTGGGGCCAGGATTAGGAACCGATGATTGGGGTAAAGCGCTTTACTTTCATCTCGCCGATTGTGAAAAAAAGATGGTGTTAGATGCCGATGGATTGAACTTATTGGCGCTTTCCCCTGACTATAAAAATAATCGTATAATTACTCCCCATCCAGGAGAAGCGGCACGCTTACTTATGTGCAGTATTGCTGATGTCGAATCCGATCGCTTTCTGGCGGTGCAACGATTACAACAAAAGTATGGTGGGGTGGCAGTGCTAAAAGGGGCTGGCACCTTGGTTTTTGATGGTATGCAGTTTTATGTGTGTCGAGCAGGTAACCCTGGAATGGCAACAGGCGGCATGGGCGATGTGTTATCTGGTATTATTGGTAGCCTTTTGGGGCAAAATTTATCATTATCGGATGCTGCGGTACTGGGGGTTTTTCTTCACAGTAAAGCTGCCGATCTTTGCGCTCAAGAGGGAGAGCGTGGGATGATAGCCAGTGATTTATTCCCGTATATTCGACAATTAGTCAATTCAAGATAATAAGATCATGCAAACAATTGAGATTCAACTTGCCGATGAGCAAGCGACGGTAGAATTAGGCCAACAACTGGCACAAGCTTGTGATCGTCAAACAACGATTTATCTTCATGGTGATCTGGGTGCAGGTAAAACAACGTTTAGTCGTGGTTTTATTCGTGCATTAGGCCATCAAGGAAATGTGAAAAGCCCAACATATACTCTGGTTGAACCGTATGAACTGCCCCCTTGGCAAGTTTATCACTTCGATCTTTATCGTTTAGCCGATCCAGAAGAACTTGAGTTCATGGGGATCCGTGACTACTTTTCAGCTGATGCTATTTGTTTAGTGGAATGGCCAGAAAGAGGACACGGCTTATTGCCAGAACCCGACCTAGAATTAGATATGCGCTACCATGGTGAACAACGCAAAGCCACATTAACGGCAAACAGCGAATACGGCATGGCTATAGTTAAACGTTTGGAGTTGTGTTGATAGGATGTCTGTTCGGATTTTTTTTCAGATTGTAATTTTAGGGGCTGGGTTATTTAGTTCGGTGGCGGCATGGGCCAATGAGCTAAAGAGTGTTCGTGTATGGCCTGCGCCAGACGAAACCCGCGTTGTTCTCGACATGCAAAGCGAGGCGGTATATTCCTATTTTACGCTCACTAAGCCTAATCGCTTAGTCGTGGACTTAAAGAAGACCACATTAAAAACTAAGCTACCCGTTGTGGTGAGCGATAGTGCGGTCTTGAAAAAAATCCGTAGCAGTGGTGCCCCGGATAAGGGGTCATTCCGTTTGGTGTTTGAAATTAAAACGGGTATGACACCTAAACTATTTACGCTGGCCCCAACGCCTGATGGACATTACGGCCATCGGTTAGTGTTGGATTTACCCCATGGTAAAAAAGCGGCGGTAGTTAAACCGACTAAGTCAAAGCCAGCGGTTGAAAATCAGGCGGCACAATTACCGTCAGGTAACGACGACATTATTATAGCGATTGATCCAGGGCATGGTGGTGAAGATCCCGGTTCCATTGGACCAACGCGTAAGTATGAAAAGAACGTAACGCTGGATGTATCAAAACGCGTTGCTGCGAAAATTAACGCAACTCCCGGCATGAAAGCTGTCCTCACTCGCGGTGGTGATTACTTTGTTAACTTGAATAAACGATCTGAGATTGCCCGTAAAAATAAAGCGCATCTCTTGGTTTCTATTCATGCTGATGGTTTCCATAAACCACAGCCTCGTGGTGCATCGGTATGGGTCTTGAACACTCGTCGTGCGAATTCGGAAATTGGTCGTTGGATTGAACAAACCGAGAAACAATCACAGCTGCTTGGTGGTGGTGATGTGTTGTCGGGTGATAACGATGACCAATACTTGAGTATGGCTGTGCTTGATTTGCAATTTAGTCACTCACAAAAAGAAGGCTACGATGTAGCTTCTCGTGTTTTAAAAGAATTAGGTCGAGTGACCACGCTACATAAAAGTCGCCCTGAACATGCGAGCTTAGCGGTATTAAAATCACCTGACATTCCCTCTTTATTAGTGGAAACGGGTTTTATTACCAACCCGAGAGAAGAGCGTTTACTTAACTCATCAGCGCACCAGAATAAAATCGCCAATGCGGTCTATAAAGGGGTGTTGCAGTATTTCAATGAGAAACCGCCAGAAGGTACCTTGTTTGCTTCACGTAAACACGGCATAAAACATAAAGTAACCTCTGGGCAGTCGTTAAGTATCATTGCTAAACGCTATGGCACCTCTGTAAGTGCAATTAAGAAAGCGAATAGCTTAAAATCGAATACGCTAAAAGTAGGGCAAGTGTTGTCGATCCCTGGTGGTAAAGCACCGTCGTCAACGACTGTCGCGGTGAACAAAACCACGCCAGCGAAGGTAAATATCGTGACGCACAAAGTGCAGCGCGGTGAGTTCCTTGGCAAGATTGCTGATAAGTACAGTGTGACGGTGGCCAGCATTCGAAGCGAGAACAAGTTACGCTCTGATTCATTGGCTGTTGGTCAAAAGTTAAAAATCAACCTAAGTAACCGTAAAGCCTTGAATCACACCGTTAAACGCGGAGAGTTTTTAGGTAAAATTGCCAGCCAATATGGTGTCAGTGTCGATAGTATTCGAAGTGTGAATAAGCTAAGCTCTGATAACTTGGCCGTCGGTCAGAAATTAATCATCCCTAGAAGTTAATTATGCCCATTCAGATATTACCTGCCAGACTGGCAAACCAGATTGCAGCAGGTGAGGTAGTGGAACGTCCCGCTTCAGTCGTCAAGGAGCTGGTCGAAAACAGCCTCGACGCTGGCGCAACCCGAATCGATATCGATATCGATAAAGGGGGAAGTCGAACAATCCGAATTCGGGACAACGGTAAAGGGATCGTTAAAGATGAACTGGGTTTGGCGTTAAGTCGCCATGCCACATCAAAAATCGCCTCGCTAGATGATCTGGAAGCCATTGTGAGTTTAGGCTTCCGTGGTGAAGCGCTTGCCAGTATTAGCTCCGTATCGCGCTTGACCCTTACCTCGCGCACGCAAGACCAAGAAGAAGCGTGGTCGGCGTATGCAGAAGGTCGTGATATGGATGTGCAGCTGAAACCAGCCGCGCATCCAGTGGGCACTACATTGGAAGTATTGGATTTATTTTTCAATACACCGGCACGCCGTAAATTCCTCCGTACTGAAAAAACTGAATTTAACCACATTGATGAATTGCTTAAGCGTATCGCGTTGAGCCGATTTGATGTGGCAATTAATTTACGTCATAACGGCAAGTTGATTCGCCAATATCGCGCTTCTGATACGCAGGTGCAAAAAGAGCGTCGTTTAGCCGCAGTATGTGGTGGGCCATTCCTGAAGCATGCCCTTGCTGTTGAATTAGAACATGGAGACTTAAAACTCTCTGGGTGGATTTGCAACTCACACGGCGCACGGCCACAAAATGATATCCAGTATTGCTATGTGAATGGCAGAATGATGAAAGATAAACTCATCAATCATGCTATTCGCCAAGCCTATGAAAGCAGCTTGCCTTCAGATCTCTATGCCGCTTATGTGCTGTTTATTGAAGTTGACCCGCATCAAGTGGATGTGAATGTTCACCCCGCTAAACATGAAGTTCGTTTTCATCAGGGGCGTTGGGTGCATGATTTTATTTATCAAGCCATTCAAAGTGCTTTACAGCAGAGCATGGCAGCCGGTGAAGAAACCTACCAAGCGCCGCAACGAGCCAGTGCTTCTGCACAGCATTATGTCGATTTAGCTTCTTCGGAACGACGTGTTCATCATGTCGCTGAAGCAGCACCGTCTTCTGCCGCCATCGCAAATACACCGGATTATCCGAATAAAGCGGATGCCAATGAGTGGCTCGATAGCGAAGTAAAAACACCGCTCGAACCTAAGCATAGTAATGATCGAAGTGGTTCGCATGATACGCATCATGGTAACGCTCGAACGTCCTCATCCAGAACGACGATGGGCTCTCAATCATCAAATTCTGGCAATGGACGGCAATTCGGTGGTGATGCGCCATCAAGGCAAGAAGTTGCAGCTTATCAAAGATTAATGCAAACCGCTGAAGCTGAAACTGATAGTCAATCAGCGAATAATACTGATAGGTATCATACTGAGGCGGCTCCGTCGTTGTCAGTTTCTGCATCGGACGAGAGGCAATATTCTAAGCCAGTGTCATCAGCACAACCTGTGCGTAATGAATGGCAGCAAAGCACTCCCATAGTTCCAGTCAGTCGTACAGTGAATATGCCGGTTGGGGGGACAAGCTCTGTTGGGTTAGGAAAAGCGTTATCACTTGTAGCACAGCGCTATTTATTATTAAGCCGAGAAGATGGGATTTATTTGCTGTCTTTAGATGTTGCGCAGCGTTTGCGTCATAAAGGTCAGCTTAAACTAGCGCAAAGCGAAGGGTTGAAACCACAGCCATTATTGATCCCACATTCTGTGCCCGTTGATCCAGAATTGATCGCATGTGCAGAGCAGCATGCACTGTTATTGAAACAGTTGGGGATTCAGCTGAAAAAGAAAAACAATAATGGCCTAATTATTTTGTCAGTGTGCATGCCACTGCGACAACAAAATTTACAGCAACTGATCCCGAATCTATTAACGTATTTACTCTCGGTTGCTGAGGATCAACAAGCCCAAGGTTGGGACAAATTATTAGATTGGCTGGCGACACAATGTGTGATGCCAACAGACGCATTTAGTCTGTCCCAAGCGATTCAGTTAGTTACTGAACTCGAGCATCTATGGGCCAATGATCTTGAACTTTATTATAAGAATTTGCTCCGTGCGGTGAATACCAACGAAGCAATAGAAGCATTTAATCATGAGTAAGCCATTACCACAGGCCATTTTTTTAATGGGGCCGACCGCATCCGGCAAAACGGATTTAGCCATTCGTTTACGAGAACAGCTACCTGTAGAGTTGATTAGTGTCGACTCTGCCCTTATTTATAGAGATATGGATATAGGTACAGCGAAGCCAGATGAGCGAGAACTCGCCTTAGCGCCGCATCGACTGATCGATATTCGTGATCCAGCGCAAAGTTATTCGGCTGCAGACTTCAGAGCCGATGCGTTAAAAGAAATGGCTGATATAGTTGCAGCAGGGCGCATTCCACTTCTAGTGGGTGGCACCATGTTGTATTTTAAAGCATTACTGGAAGGGTTGTCGCCATTGCCCGCTGCTGACGTCGATGTGCGAGCGCAGATCGAACGTGATGCAGCCGAGTTAGGTTGGCAAGCGCTCCATGATGAATTAGTGCGTATTGACCCTGTTGCAGGTGCTCGAATTCACCCAAACGATCCACAGCGTCTTTCTCGTGCATTGGAAGTTTTTCGTATTTCGGGTAAAACTTTAACAGAGTTAACACAAACTCAAGGTGAACCTCTGCCATATAAGGTTCATCAATTTGCAATAGCTCCCATGGATAGGGCTGTACTGCATCAACGGATCGAACAACGTTTTGGCAAAATGATGGAAGCAGGTTTTGAACAAGAAGTTCGCACGCTATATGAGCGTGAAGACCTGACGCCTGATTTGCCATCTATTCGTTGTGTTGGTTACCGTCAGATGTGGGACTATTTGGACGGGCAGTGTGATAAGGATGAAGCAATTTTTCGCGGAGTCTGTGCTACTCGTCAATTAGCGAAGCGTCAAATTACCTGGCTGAGAGGCTGGGAAAATTTGACCTGGTTGGATAGCAGTAACGTAGATATAGCGTTACAAACAGTCACAAACTCAGTTAGATGTGATGTTTGATAAACGTGTATACTCATTACTGTTTTGCGTATTTTTAATTTTTGTTCGTTGCTAATACAACTACAAACTAATAAGGAAAAGAAATAATGGCTAAGGGGCAATCTTTGCAAGACCCGTTTTTGAATGCGCTACGTCGTGAACGAATCCCGGTTTCAATTTACCTGGTAAACGGCATTAAATTGCAAGGTCAGATCGAATCATTTGACCAGTTTGTAATCCTACTTAAAAACACTGTAAACCAAATGGTATACAAGCATGCAATTTCGACAGTTGTTCCTGCTCGCCCTGTGAATCATCATCACACAGGTGACCGTCCAGCAGGTGACCGTCCTCAAGAGAAAACAGAAGAATAATAATTTCTTCTTTAAGGAGTTGGTTGCTTGTTTGACCGTTATGAAGCCGGTGAGCAGGCAATTCTTGTCCATATCAACTTCACGCAAGAAGGGGAATGGGAAGATCTTAGCGAATGTGAAATGCTGGTCTCCTCTGCGGGAGTCAATACACTGCGTGTAGTAACAGGCAGCCGTAAGACTCCTCACCCTAAATATTACGTTGGAGAAGGTAAGGCGCAAGAAATTGCTGATGCGGTACGAATGGAAGGGGCTGAAATAGTCATCTTCAATCATGCCCTATCTCCCGCGCAAGAGCGCAATTTGGAATACCTTTGTAAATGTCGAGTATTAGATCGTACTGGTCTGATATTGGATATTTTCGCCCAACGAGCGCGTACTCACGAAGGTAAGCTGCAAGTTGAGTTGGCGCAGTTGCGTCATATCTCTACACGTTTGATCCGTGGTTGGACGCACCTTGAACGTCAAAAAGGCGGGATTGGTTTGCGTGGCCCTGGTGAAACTCAGTTGGAAACCGACCGTCGCTTATTACGTGATCGTATTAAGGCGATTTTACGTCGTTTAGAGAAAGTCTCTAAGCAGCGTGATCAAGGTCGTCGGGCACGTAATCGTGCTGAAATTCCAACTATATCGCTTGTTGGCTATACCAATGCGGGTAAATCAACATTATTTAACCGTATTACAGATGCTGGGGTTTATGCAGCTGATCAGCTGTTTGCAACCCTCGACCCAACGCTTCGCAAAATTAATGTGGCCGATGTTGGCCCCTCTATTTTAGCGGATACCGTTGGATTTATTCGTCACTTGCCACACGACTTGGTGGCAGCATTCAAAGCCACACTGAAAGAAACCCAAGAAGCCAGTCTATTGCTTCATGTGGTGGATGCCAGTGATGATCGTTTCCGTGAAAATATTGAAGCGGTTGACGAAGTGCTTGAAGAGATCGACGCCGATGAGGTGCCGATGCTCATAGTGATGAATAAAATCGATAATCTAGAAAGTGCTGAACCACGTATTGAACGTGATGACGAGGGTGTTCCTCGCCGCGTGTGGGTCTCAGCAATGGAAGGGATCGGTATCGACTTACTATTCCAAGCGCTAACAGAGCGTTTAGCTGGCACTATGGTTAGCCATTCTTTGCGGATACCACCGCAACATATTGGCCGTATTCGTAGTAAGTTTTGTCAGTTAGATTGTATCTTGCGTGAAGAATATGAACCGGATGGCAGCCTGACGATTGACATTCGATTACCGCAGGCAGATTGGTCGCGGTTAGAAAAAAGAGACAGTGCATCACTGGATGACTTTATTGTCAGTTGAGGATGTGCTCTTAAGAAAACTGTCGTCATATCACATTGATGGAGTTCTATAATGGCGTGGAATGAGCCTGGAAACAACGGCGGCCGTGATAAAGACCCTTGGGGTAATAATAATCGCGGTGGACGTGAACAAGGACCGCCTGATCTTGATGAGGTTTTTTCAAAACTGAGTCGTAAGGTTGGCGGTATTTTTGGGAATAAAAAAGGTCCATCTTCTGGCGGCGGTGCTGTTGGATTAGGGGCAATTGCAGTACTTGCAGCTGCAGTGTGGGGCTTCTCTGGCTTCTACACTATTGGTGAAGCAGAGCGTGGTGTCGTACTTCGTTTCGGCAAGTTTTATGAAATGGTTGATCCAGGTCTGAACTGGAAACCAACCTTCATTGACGAAGTTGAAGCTGTCAACATTCAAGCGATTCGTTCACTACGTAGCTCTGGTTTAATGCTGACCAAAGATGAAAACGTACTGAAAGTTGAAATGGATGTTCAGTACCGTGTTTCTGATGCTCAGAAGTATCTGTTTAGCGTGGTAAACGCTGATGACAGTTTACGTCAAGCAACTGATTCAGCACTACGTGCTGTTATCGGTGACTCAAAGATGGATGAAGCACTAACAACCGGTCGTCAAACGATCCGTGCTAATACCCAAGAAGCAATTGATAAGATCATTGCGAAGTACGACATGGGTATTTTAGTTGTTGATGTGAACTTCCAGTCTGCGCGTCCACCAGAAGCGGTGAAAGATGCATTCGATGATGCTATCGCAGCGCGAGAAGATGAAGAACGTTTTGTTCGTGAAGCCGAAGCTTATAGCAATGATATTTTGCCAAAAGCGACAGGTCGTGCAGAACGTCTGAAAAAAGAAGCTGAAGGTTATTCTGAGAAAGTGGTTAACGGTGCATTGGGTGAAGTTGCTCAATTCGAAAAACTACTACCTGAATACCTAGCGGCACCAGAAGTAACGCGTAACCGTCTGTACCTAGATACAATGGAACGTGTTTACTCAAGTACCAGCAAGGTAATGATCGATTCTGAGTCGAGCGGTAACTTACTGTACTTGCCATTAGATAAACTGATGAACCAAGGTGATGCACAAGCGAAACCTAAAAAGTCATCAAGCAGTTCTTACGGTATCGAGCTAGAGAAAGTGGCAACACCAACTCCAGCGACAACGCCACGTAATGACACTGGTCGCCAGGGGAGATATTAATAATGCGTAAGTTAATTATCCCAGTAGTAGTGATTTTTATTGCTTTACTACTGATGTCGATCTTTGTGGTTAAAGAGGGTGATCGCGGTATCGTCGTTCGCTTCGGTCGTATTATTAAAGATAATAATACTGAAGTTGCGCGTATCTATGAGCCTGGTATTCACTTTAAAGTGCCTGTGTTTGACCGTGTTCGTACGTTAGATGCACGTATTCAAACCATGGATGATCAAGCTGACCGTTTCGTAACGGCTGAGAAAAAAGACGTTATCATTGATACTTACGTTAAGTGGCGCATCAAAGACTTTGGTGCTTACTACCTAACAACGGGTGGTGGTGATAAGTCGACGGCTGAAGCACTATTGAAACGTAAAGTAGTTGATAGCCTACGTGCTGAAATCGGTGCGAAAGAAATCAAGCAAATCGTTTCTGGTCCGGATCGTGGTCAGACGATTGACCCTGGTGCTGTAGTCGTTGATGACACAGCCCCTGCAACGGAAATTGTGGCTCAAGTTGTGCCGCGTAAAGAAGTTGAAGGTCAACGTGATCAAATCATGGCTGATGTATTGGTTGAAGCGCAAGAAAGTGCAAAAGACCTAGGCATCGAAGTGGTTGACTTCCGTATGAAGAAAATCAACCTACCTGATGAGATCAGTGAATCTATCTACCGTCGTATGCGTGCTGAACGTGAATCAGTTGCGCGTAAACACCGTTCGCAAGGCCGTGAGAAAGCTGAAGTTATTCGTGCTCAATCTGAGCTAGAAGTGGCTAAAATTCTTGCAGCAGCCGATCGTGAAGCGCGTGTTGTTCGAGGTGGTGCGGATGCTACATCTGCTAAGATTTATGCTGATGCCTTTAAAGGACATGCCGAGTTTTATAACTTTGTACGTTCGTTAAAAGCTTACGAAAACAGCTTTAACTCGAAGAGCGATATGCTAGTTGTTGACCCTAACTCTGATTTCTTCCGCTACATGAAGAAGTCTGACGGTATAAACTAAGTTAACGTTTAGAGTGAACATAAAGACAAGGCTAAGGCCTTGTCTTTTTTTTGGGAGAAATAAAGTGAGTGATGCAATTTGGTTAGCCTTAGGGCTAGTACTTGTTTTTGAAGGGCTAGGTCCACTGCTGGCACCTAGGGGCTGGCGTGACATGGTTGGGCAGCTAGCGCAACAAGACGATAATTCCCTCCGCCGGATTGGAGGGTGCTTGGTGGTTGCAGGTTGTACGATTGCTTACATGATGTATCGCAGCCTGTAAATTGTGCTGAGTGCCGCCTGTGACACTCTTCTTGCAAAAATAATTGCCATGCTTAAAAAATGACTGCAAGGCGTGCACTAAGGTGCTAGAATCCTTTTTTAACTACTATAGATGAAGACAGATGGCAAATAATGTAGTCGTTCTTGGCACCCAATGGGGTGACGAAGGTAAAGGTAAGATTGTTGACCTATTAACCGAAGATGCAAAATATGTGGTTCGCTACCAAGGCGGTCACAATGCAGGTCATACCCTTGTCATTGACGGTGAAAAAACTGTCTTGCACCTGATCCCATCAGGCATTCTGCGTAACAACGTTAAATGTATTATTGGTAACGGTGTTGTTCTTTCTCCAGACGCGTTAATGAAAGAAATGGGCCCGCTAGAAGCGCGTGGTATCCCTGTTCGTGAACGTCTATTCCTGTCTGAAGCTTGTCCGCTAATTCTTCCTTATCATATCGCACTTGACCAAGCGCGTGAGCTTGCTCGTGGTAAAAAAGCAATTGGTACTACGGGTCGTGGTATCGGTCCTGCGTACGAAGATAAAGTTGCTCGTCGTGGTCTGCGTGTTGGCGATCTATTCGACAAAGAAGCATTTGCTGAGAAGCTTAAAGAAGTAATGGCTTACCATAACTTCCAAATTGAGCATTACTACAATGCTGAACCAGTAAGCTATGAAGAAGTACTTGCAGGTGTGATGGCGCAAGCTGACATCCTGACTTCTATGGTTATCGATGTAACTAAAGAACTTGATGATGCGCGTCTACGTGGCGACAAGATCATGTTTGAAGGTGCACAAGGTACGCTACTAGATATCGACCATGGTACTTACCCATACGTAACGTCTTCTAACACGACTGCTGGTGGTGTTGCTGCAGGTTCTGGTTTTGGTCCTCGTCACCTAGGTTACATCCTAGGTATTGCGAAAGCATACTGCACACGTGTAGGTGCAGGTCCATTCCCGACTGAGCTATACGACGGTCTAGATAAGCAAGACCCAATTGGTAAGCACCTAGGTACAGTTGGTAACGAGTTTGGCGCAACGACTGGTCGTCTACGTCGTACTGGTTGGTTTGATGCAGTGGCGATGCGCCGCGCAGTACAAATCAACTCAATCTCTGGTTTCTGCCTAACTAAGCTTGACGTAATGGATGGCATTGAAGAAATCAAGATCTGTACTGGTTACAAAACGAAGACTGGCGAAATCCTAGAAGTATCACCAATGGCGGCTGATGCTTACGAAGATCTAGAGCTAATCTACGAAACAGTACCTGGTTGGACTGAATGTACTTTCGGTGCTAAATCACTAGACGCACTTCCACAAGCTGCGCTTGATTACATCGCGCGTATCGAAGAGCTAACGGGTGTACCAATCGATATTATTTCGACTGGTCCAGACCGTAACGAAACAATCATCAAGGTTCACCCATACGGTGAGTAATTGCTGATATTTCGCCAAAAGCCAACCTGTGAAGTGACCCCATTAAGTTGGACATTTTAGTTAAGCGGCTTGTAAGGCCTGATTTCGATATTCTATCGGAGTCAGG
>NZ_NOIF01000117.1 GCF_002265265.1 Photobacterium sanguinicancri | reverse complement strand
GAATAATATTCATTAATCACTTTACTGATAATGGCTAAGCCACAGCCACAGCCTAAACCTCTGCCTCTAACATCCTGCCATTGAAGTAGTCATTGGTGACAATGTACTCAGCACTTCGAACAATTTCATACTGTAAATGCTGGTTGATCGCATTATTTGTGGTGCAATCACTACAGTCGCAGCCTAATGTGATCGGCGCAACGCCACCCACTCTGATATTAAAGTCTGATAGTTCTTTCGCCCAACTCAGGGTTAATCCAGAGACGATGGCTTTTGTACTATCAAAGTTTTGGTGTTGTTCGTTGTCTTGCGGCTGAGTGATAAGGTTGACTATCACGCCTTGTCGGTTGGTGTTACGCATGTAATGTGCCGCTTGCTTACCAAAGGCAAAAAAAGTGGTGGTGAGTTCAAGCATTGAATGGCTAAATCTATCGACCGACGAAGGGGAAAATAAAGCCGGCAATTCAGCCCCTAGCGTGTAGTTGATGAGTACGTCAATCGAGCCGAGTTGTTGATCAACAGAGTCAAATACATATTTGATGCCCCCTTCATCCTGTTTGGCAAGATGATATGCTTCGCATTGAGCTCCAACGGCTTTACAAGCTCGATACGTTTGGTCAAGTTGTGCTTTGTCGATATCGAGAAGTGCGAGTTTGGCGCCAAGTGACGCAAAATGCAGTGAGATGGCTTTGCCTATTGGGCTACCTGCGGCAGTGATGAGAATGACAGATTGCACAATTTCCATGGCGACCATCCGTATTTATTTAGATTGGTATGATTTAGTAAACTTCTTTTTATACCGTTTTAGTCGTTGAAGTGATCACTGCGCGAAGCGAACTGAATGTCGCGCCGGAAGTGAACGTTGTCTTGGCTAAACACTGGTTATTGACCGCCTGAATTGAAAGCTGAATTTACGGCGTCTTTTACGGCACTTTGATTCAAGAGGGTCATGCTCAAATGTTAGTAAATTGTATCGGCGTTAAACGAGCCTATCTACAAAGGTATGATTAGGGTCACTAAAGATGATGTCATTGAGGATGGATGTTTGAGGGGGGTCACGCTGCGTGGTGCATCTCGGCAAATCGCTTGGCGTGTATCAGCGATAAATAGAGATCTTGGGGTGACACTTTCAGCTTGGCTTCTTCCGCTGGCGGTAGGCGGCGTCGCTCATGGCCAGACAAGTTATGATACAGCTCTTCTGGCATGCCTTTGGTTCCTTGTGGTGGGAATGTTAAGGCTGCGGGTTGTAACTCATGCAAGAATTGTGAACTGCGTAAACCACCACGGTGAAAGGCATCGGCTTGTGAAGCTGCACGCTCATAGCAGTGCTCAGTACTCGTCAGTGGTTGTGGGCGTGCTAGCTCAAAATATTCACGCAGTTCTTCTTCTGTTTTCCCTTCCGCTGGTGGGATCTCGGTTGGGGTTTTCTCCAGATAGTCCGGTGATAGCATCGCAAGCATTAACGCAAAGTCAGATCGGCGACCCGTTTCAACCGCATGGTTGAGTTGGCTGCCTAGCTGTACTTCGTTTATCAGCTGTGCTTTGTCTAATGTATGGATTTGCATCTGAATAAAAGAGGCTCTGTTGTGTGATACCTCTTTTATCGGGTGATGGATTGAATTCTTTAGCGTTTTTTAGAAAAAGCTTACTCTTTTCTTTTTTCTATGCTAATTCGCCGTACTTTCAAGCCGTGCGATTGCTGTTTCCATTCGCGTTATGGCTTCTTCAAGTATGGTTCGACTACATGCAAAGTTAAGCCGTATGAATTGCTTGTTGCCAAAATCTGCACCGGGCGACATACCAATACCAGCTCGTTCAAAAAAGGTATGTGGGTTTTGAACGGGTAGGGCTGAAGCATCAATCCACGCGAGATACGTCGCTTCGATCGGGTGTAGTTTGAGATACGGCATCGCATTGATTGCTGTAGTGAGTAAATCTCGGTTTTCACGGAGGTATTCTGTTTGATGCATTAACCAAGTTTCACCATGTTCATAAGCTGCTTGTGCGGCTGTATACGCTAGGGCATTTACATCCGGGACTATACCTAATTTGGTCCTAATAAATCGACGACGTAATTCCGGATTGGGAATGATGGCCATAGATGCACCAAGGCCTGCGATATTAAAGGTTTTACTTGGTGCAATTAGGGTAACTGAACGTTGAGCGGCTTGTTCATTTAAGCTGGCAAAGGGAATATGAGTTGCGCTTTTATCTAAAATCAAATCGCTGTGGATCTCATCTGCGCATACCAAAAGGTCATGCTGTTCTGCAAAGTCGAGAGTTTGCTCTAACTCTTGCTGACGATACACAGTACCGCCAGGGTTCAGCGGATTACAAAGCAGCATCAACGTTGTGTTTACCGCTAGTTCGGTGCGTTGTAAATCAGGTAGCCAACGCTGGTTTTGAAGTGTCACGGGGATGGTCGATAGTGTACGTTTCGCGAGTTTGATTGATGACATAAAAGGGGGATAAATCGGTTTTGGCGTGACGACGCCTTGGTCATCATCAGTGAATGCACGGACGCATAAGTTAATTCCACAAACTAATCCCGGTAAGTACACAACCCATTCTGGCTCAATTTGCCAATTAAAGCGGGTTGCCATGCGCTCTACAATCAGTTGGGTGAGTCGCTCGGGTGCATGGCTATAACCAAAAATACCATGTTCAACTCGCTGATGAAGTGCATCTGTAATTTCGGTTGGCACTTTAAAGTCGCTATCGGCAATCCACATTGGCAATATGTCTTGGTTGGTATACTTGCTCCATTTTATGCTGCCTGATTGACGACGATCTATTATGGCGTCGAAAAGAGAGTTGTGTGGATGTACAGACATAATCAGGCGCTTCTGAAAAAGGGAGAGTAATTGCAGTATAAGGAAATTGACACATAAAAAAACAGCCCTGATTGTCATCAGAGCTGTTTAGGTCACATTGCGAATAAGTGACTTATTTACTGGTTGTTTTCACCCCAAACTGATCGGCGGCGTAAGCGACACGTTCGGCTGGCGTTGGGATCTCATTCGGTGTTCCCATGTGTTCAATATGCTGTAAGCGAGGTAATAAACCACAGCCATTAGCAATTTGAATAGCTAAACCTGGGCGGGCATTAAGTTCTAACACCATAGGGCCTTTGGTTTTATCTAATACCATATCGGTACCCATATAACCAAGTCCTGCCATTTCCCAAGCACTTGCAGCTAATGTCAGCAAGCGATCCCATTCAGGAACAGCAAGTTCACTGAGTAAACGGCCAGTATCTGGGTGGCGTTCGATTGGATGGTTGAACTGGACGGCACGAATAGCTTTGCCTGTGGCAATATCAATCCCGACCCCAACAGCACCTTGGTGTAAGTTCGCTTTACCATCTGATGCCGCCGTCGAGCAGCGCATCATCGCCATAACTGGATAGCCTTTAAAAACGATAACCCGTACATCGGGCACGCCTTCGTAACTAAAGCCATCAAACACATCATCAAACTGAATCAGGTTCTCAACCATCGCAACATCATTTTTACCCCCTAGCGAGAACAATCCCGCTAAGGTGTTGGTGATATGGCGTTCGACATCTTGTTTTGAGATCTCAGCACCTGATGGCTTGGTATAGACACCGTCTTTATGTTTAACAATAACGAGGATACCTTTACCACCCGAGCCCTGTGCGGGCTTAATAACAAAGCCCGGCCAGTCTTTTACCATGTCGTGCACACGACGCACATAGACTTGGCTATCGATAATGCCGATTAGCTCGGGAACGGTAGCGCCCGCTTGTTGAGCGATTTTTTTTGTTTTTAGCTTGTCATCCACAAGTGGGTACAAGCTACGGTCATTATAGCGACCAATGTAACTATGATTACGCTTATTCATGCCCATGATGCCACGGTCACGAAGCCTAAACGGTGAGGTAAACTGTGACAGTAAAGACATAGCTTAATCCTCCGTTAGGGGCTTAAAGCGGCGTAGTTCACTTAAACGGTAGCCAGTGTAGTTACCAAGCATCAGTATGACCGCTAAGATGATGAGCTGCACACCGATAAAGTTGAACGTTAAGTGACGAACCACTTCATTGGTCATCGCAAGGTAAACCAAAACTGCCGTTAGTAGCGAACCACCACCTTGAATGAAGACTTCTTTAGCCCCTTCTTCTTCCCATAGAATCGACATACGTTCGATAGTCCATGACAAGATAATCATAGGGAAGAAGGTAATGGTTAAACCTTCGACTAAGCCAATCTTAAAGGCGACAACCGTAAAGACGGAGATAATCATTATTACAGTGATGATGACCGCGGATATTCGGGCAACGAGCAATAGATTGAGCTTCGAGAGGTAACTTCGAATGATCAAACCCGTGCCGACAATTAACAAGAACCCGACGATACCGGTCACCAGCTGAGTTTGCACAAAGGCAACAGCGATCAGTACAGGCATGAAAGTACCTGAGGTTTTCAAGCCAATAATAACGCGGAGGAATACTACGATAAGCGCACCAATCGGCACTAGCATAATGGTTTTGAACATGGCTTGTTCTTCAACCGGTAGGCTGTGAATCGAAAAGTTCAGCAGATCTTCTGCTTTTACTTTTTCGCTGGTCGCGCGTTGCGGTGTGATGTCTTGTGCAATGATCGAGAAACTCACGTTCGAATTTCGACCGCCGACAACATCAAGCATGGAGTGACCTTTTTGGTTCCATACCAAGACATCTTCAGGTTTGCCTTCTTCGCCCGTTTGCGGATCAAACAGTAACCACTGTTCACCGTTCCAGACTTCGACTAACGGGTTGATGCTTTGGCGGCGACGGCCATCTTCAAGCACTAATCCGCCAACCATACGAGCATGCACACCTTCCAATGATAACAAGCTGATAATGGCATCTTCACGGCTCAAACTATTGAGTAGTAGCGATGCATTTTGATTTTGTTTATCGTTGAATTGTTTAATCAGCTCACGCGTTAGCGTTAGATTATCAGAAGAGAGGGTGCGAGCTTGATCAAGCAGTGCTGTTGCAGCAGTTTGCTGTGGGTTATCTAAACTTACAGCCAGCGTTTCACCTTTAGGAGGTGATTGGTCAAACTGTGCTTGGTCATCAACCAGCATTTGTGTTTTGTAATAGAGGATTTGCTTACCAATCGCTTCACGAATGGACCACTCGGCTCTACGGCCTTTATCGGTATCGATAAGTGCTACACCATAGCCTGGTGAAGAGGTACTTTCATCGATAAGTGTAAAGCCCTTTTGCGTTTCTGGCGCAGCCATTGATACTTTGACAGGGTCGCCAATAGCATCGAATTCTACACGTGCTTCAAGCTCCCAAAGGTCTCGTTTTTCTCCTGGTGTCCATGGAACACCATACACATCATGGCGATATTGGCTCAGGCCAACACCAGCAATGATGAGTAATGTGACGAGAAAATAAAAAGGTATTCTTGATGTCATGACATCCTCATCATTATCTTAGAGTTAGTTGTTCGGGTTCGTCCTTGCCTTGAACATATTTTTTACCGACATCAACAAGAGCGATATCTTTAAAGAATTCACGCCCTAGTAATACTGGGTAGGTCATTTGTGTTCGGTCAGCGAGCGTAAACTGTGCTTTTTCATGTAAAGAACCTAATTGAACCCATGCTTCGATGACTGGTCGGCGAACCGCTTCTTGGCTCGTGGACTGGCGAATTTTTACCCAGCGTAATATAGGCGCTTCGAAAATTTCAGGTTCTTCGATTACATCGGTTAGCTGGTGGTTCAAATTAAAGCGTACCCATTCTTTACCATTACGCTCAAAAACTTGAAGGTCAACTGCATTCAGTGACGATGTTGTTGCGCCAGTATCAATTCGCGCTTTGAAGTGCGACTTGACTGAATCTAACCATACCCATTCTTCTTCACCTAAAATTGCTTTACCGTGAGCAAGCTTAGGGTTTGGTGCTTCCACTATAGCTGGTATCACTCTCGTTGGTTTTTCTGCAATGAGTTGGGGTTGAATAATGGTACGAACAGGTGCGTTATGCACACCCTCTGATAATGATAATAGCTCTTTTTCTAGATTTGCAATATGTTCATTTTGTTGATCTATTTGATCAGACATTGTTAAGAGCTGGCCATTAACGTTGGTTTCCATTGCATTAATAGCTTGTAGTGTTTTTTGATGCTGTTCAGGCTGGTTTAGCGCACATCCAGAAAGCAAGGCGAGAGCCAATAAGGGAAAACTACGGCGAAGCATCATATCTCCGGTAAATAATTGTTGTTTTTATATAAACGACGCTAGTTTAGCGCACAAAACAAAGGGCGAATAGCACCCCATGTCAGGGGGAAGTCATCTTTTTATGATTTTGTTATTAATGCGAAGGTAGATAAGTAACAAACCACAAAAAAATGACTCAACACAGTGTTAATCTGGGTTTCGAGCCACTAATACTGCACGGCGTGGTGCAGGGTAGCCTTCTACTGTTTTACTTGGATCGTTTTGATCCAAGTACTCAGGTAATGAGTTATTGGTCATCCAGTCAGTCGAGCGCTGCTCGTCAGTGGTTGTGACATTTTCATCGACAATACGCACATCAACGAAACCACATTTCTCCATCCACACCTTTAATGCTTTTGCTGATGGGAAAAAGTAGACATTGTGCATTTGAGCATAACGGTGAGTCGGTACTAGTACCGTGTTTTCATCGCCTTCGATAACTAAAGTTTCAAGGATAACCTCACCATCTTTACGAAGTTGATTTTTTAACTGCATGATGTGATCAAGCGGTGAGCGACGGTGATAAAGCACGCCCATGCTAAATACCGTGTCGAATGCTTTAAGTTCTGGCAGTTCTTCAATACCAAGCGGTAGCAAGAACGCGCGCTCATCGTTACCCATTAGGCGACGAATGGCTTCGAACTGCACTAAAAATAGGTTTGATGGGTCGATACCAACTGTTAGCTTGGCCCCTTCACCTAGCATGCGCCACATGTGGTAGCCATTGCCACAACCCACATCAAGTACGGTGCGGTTCTTCAAGGGGGAAATATGCGGTAAAACGCGATCCCATTTCCAATCCGAGCGCCATTCTGTATCAATATCGATACCGTGGACATGGTATGGCCCTTTGCGCCATGGATGTAACAATCGAAGTAGGCTTTCTAGGCGTTTTTGTTCACCATTGGCAATACCATCTTCGTACGCGATGCTAACGGCATTTTTGATGTCGATAGAATCGGGCTTATCGGTAGGAAATTTTTGTAAAGCACGGGTCCAGCGCCCCATATCACCATGCTGTGCACGTTCCCAGTCATCAAGTTGCTTAGGGAGTGTGTTAAGCCAAGGGCGTAGCGTCTCGTGTTGTGCGATCAGCTGGTAAAATTCTGAAAAACTAAACATGTAAAACTTAAACCTTATTTAATCGCAAACATAGAACCAAAATTGAAGCACTGGAACCAGACTTCAGAGCTGCTAAAACCAATGTTTGCAAGACGTTCGCGGTGAGTATCGATACTGTCTGGACGCATCACATTTTCAATGGCACTGCGTTTTTGGCTGATTTCCAATTCGCTATACCCATTGGCACGTTTAAAATCGTGGTGAAGGTCTATCAATAACTCGTTCGCACTTTCGTCTTCAAAAATGTATTTCTCTGAAAGAATCAAAATACCGCCTGGACGAAGCCCTGCGTAGATCTTTTCAAGTAATTGTTGACGGTCATTTGGTGATAGAAACTGCAGCGTGAAGTTCAGAACCACAACCGATGCATCAGTGATTTCAATTTCACGGATATCGGCTTCAATCACAGTGACAGGGGTGTCTGAACGGTACGCATCAAGATGTAAGCGGCAGCGCTCAACCATCGCAGAAGAATTATCTACGGCGATAATGGCACAACCTTCTTGTTGAATATGACGACGCATTGATAGGGTTGCAGCCCCTAGCGAACAACCAAGGTCGTAAATATTAGAATGTGGCTTTGCAAAACGTTCAGCGAGCATGCCAATCGCAGATATGATGTTGCTGTAACCTGGTACAGATCGTTGAATCATATCAGGAAAAACTTCAGCAACGCGTGCGTCAAACGTGAAGTCACCCATTTTTTCAATCGGTGCTGCGAATATATTGTCGTGGCCAGCCATTCTCACGAACCTCTTAACTTTAGGAAATGGTATGCATAATGCAGTTTGCCTGTGTAAAAACAGGCACGAGGCATGATCCATCATCCTCTAAAAAGGCGCGTATTGTAGAAAAAATGTGGCCGTTTGTCTTTAATGAAATGTATTTTGGTTATAAGGGCATTTAGGTGCGGTTAGGTCTTGTATCATTGCTGTTAATGAATGTTTGCACTACTAGGCATTTTTTCTACGCTAAGCCTTTATGGCATCGATGAAACTACAATAAATCAATTTGTGGGTTCGTTTCGGCTGCCGGCAATTGAACATCGGGTAAATTGGTTTGTTGTTGCAAACATTTTTGTTGAAGCAATGTGTAGAGGCGAGTCGCAAGCTCGGGGGCATGATTATTATCTGGCGTATGAATAAAGAGGTAAGGGGTTTTACCGTCCTTGATCCACTTGGGTAATCGACATAACCAATTAGCAAAGAAAGGGTCGTTGCTTAAATCTTCAGGATGGCCAATAAAGCGCACCATTGGTGAGTCACTGGTGGCAATGGCATGCACGGGGACTTTGGGTTTTTTCTGGTGTGCATCAATCACAGCTTCTGTGAGAGGTGGTGCAGAAAACACCGGGCGGCTGTCCATAATAATACGGTTCGCATTGTGCGTGATGAGCAATTGGTTGAGTGCTTTTTCTTCTTCGCCTTTAGCAAAAAAGGCCGCATGACGAACTTCGACACCAATAGGAAAATGCTTCGGTAGTCGTCTTAAGAAAGCATCTAAAGCGGGTAGCGAGTGTGGTCCAAATTGTGCGGGTAATTGAATTTTCCACAAACCTACTTTGTGTTCGAGCGGTGCCATGACGTGAAAAAAGTCAGCGATCAGTTGATCGCAGTGCTGCAGTTGTTGCTGATGAGTAATCGTGGACGGTAATTTAAAGGTAAAGCGAAAATCATCGGGAGTTGCATCGTGCCATTTTCTTACTGTTGTGCTTGCGGGCGTTGCATAAAAGGTGGTGTTGCCTTCAACCGTAGAGAACACTTGCGCATAACGCGCTAACCGTTCGCTATTTTTACAGCCACTGCCATATAGAGAAGATTGCCATTGATTGTGTGACCACATGGCCAATCCTAGTCTGATGGGAAGGGGATGTATGGTTTTCGACGCTAACATAACGGATCCTTTTTTGCTTACTTTGTCGGCGAAATACACATCGCTTGGTAATCATACGAAGTTTTTCTACGTAAGTACGCATCAAAATATGTGAACCAAACTTGCTGAACACGCTTTGTTTGTGTTTTTTTACTTGATTTCGACCGTCCTCTTTTCCTACATTAAAACTTTTGCTTTATAATAACGCGTTATTTTTGTCTCTCGACCACACCTAATCATCAGTTTTGGATGAATTTTGAGCGATTTGCGGTCGGGATGAGTCAACCTGTGCAAGCGATATAAGCCGCTTGCTGTAATCGCTCACAGGATTTAAGTAAACAGATCGGGAATTTCTTATGCGCACCCAATATTGTGGTCACCTGAACAAGTCCCTAGCAGGGCAAACAGTAGAGTTATGCGGCTGGGTTAACCGTCGCCGTGATTTAGGCGGTCTAATTTTCGTTGATATGCGAGATCGTGAAGGTATTGTTCAGGTAGTCGTTGATCCGGATATGAAAGATGTATTCGAAGTCGCGAACCAGCTGCGCAACGAATTCTGTATTCGCTTCACAGGTGAAGTACGCGTTCGTCCTGAAAGCCAAGTGAATAAAGACATGGCAACAGGTGAAGTGGAAGTATTTGCAACGGGTCTTGAGATCATTAACCGTTCAGAAGCGCTACCTTTAGATTTCAACCAAACGAACTCTGAAGAGCAACGCTTAAAATACCGTTACATTGATCTTCGTCGTCCAGAAATGAGCGATCGCATCAAGCTACGTGCAAAAGCATCAAGCTTTGTTCGTCGTTTCCTTGATGACAATCTATTCCTAGATATCGAGACACCAGTACTAACAAAAGCGACGCCTGAAGGCGCACGTGATTACCTAGTACCTAGCCGTGTTCATAAAGGTAGCTTCTACGCACTACCACAATCACCACAGCTATTTAAGCAGCTGCTAATGATGTCTGGTTTTGACCGTTACTACCAAATCGTTAAATGTTTCCGTGATGAAGATTTACGTGCTGACCGTCAACCTGAATTTACTCAAATCGATATCGAAACTTCTTTCCTAAGTGCATCACAAGTGCGCGAAGTGACTGAGCGTATGATCACTGAAATGTGGAAAGAGCTACTAAGCGTAGATCTTGGCGCATTCCCAATCATGAAGTTCGAAGAAGCGATGCGTCGTTTTGGTTCTGATAAGCCAGATCTACGTAACCCACTAGAACTTGTTGATGTTGCTGACATCCTGAAAGATGTTGAGTTTAAAGTATTCTCTGGCCCTGCAAACGATAAAAAAGGCCGCGTAGCGGTTATTCGTGTACCAGGCGGTGCTTCTCTGTCTCGTAAGCAAATCGACGAATACACTAAGTTCGTAGGTATCTACGGTGCGAAAGGTTTAGCATGGATGAAAGTGAACGACCGTGCTGCGGGCCTTGAAGGTGTTCAATCTCCAGTTGCTAAGTTCTTAAACGAAGAAGTAGTTACTTCTATTCTAGAGCGTACTCAAGCAGAAACTGGCGATATCATCCTATTTGGTGCTGATAGTAAGCGTGTTGTGACTGAAGCTATGGGTGCACTTCGTCTTAAACTGGGTGAAGACCTTGAACTGACTGATAAGTCAGCATGGAAACCACTATGGGTTATCGACTTCCCAATGTTTGAAGAAGATGACGAAGGTAACCTACATGCGATGCACCACCCGTTCACATCGCCACTAGGTATGACACCTGCTGAACTTGCTGAAAACCCAGCAACTGCAAACTCGAATGCTTACGATATGGTTATCAATGGCTACGAAGTGGGCGGTGGTTCTGTACGTATTCACAACGCAGAAATGCAATCAGCGGTATTTAGCATTCTAGGTATTGAAGCTGAAGAGCAAAAAGCGAAGTTCGGTTTCCTACTTGAAGCATTGAAGTACGGTACACCACCACATGCGGGCCTAGCTTTCGGTCTTGACCGCCTAGTAATGCTGCTTTGTGGTACAGATAACATCCGTGATGTTATTGCGTTCCCGAAAACAACTGCAGCATCTTGCCTACTGACTGATGCACCAAGCCTAGCTAACCCAGCGTCGCTTGAAGAGCTATCAATTGCTGTAGCGATTGCTAAAAAAGAAGAGAAAAAAGACCAAGCTAACAACGCTTAATCTTTTTTGATGAGCTGATCAGATCGCCCAGATCTGATCAGCTTTTTTTTTGGAATAACGTTTTCAACGTTACCCAGAGGGAGCAAGTAGCGCTTACTCATTGGGACTAATTCGGAGTAGATCATGGCTGGACACAGTAAATTCGCCAATATCAAACACCGTAAAGCGGCACAGGATGCCAAGCGCGGTAAAATTTTTACTAAGTTAATTCGTGAAATTGTTGTTGCAACAAAAGAGGGTGGCGCTGAAGTCGAAAATAACCCTCGTCTTAGAGCGGCAGTTGATAAAGCACTTTCGAACAACATGACACGCGACACTATTAACCGCGCTGTGAGCCGTGGTGCTGGTGGCGAAGGTGATGATGGTGTTGAAACCGTTATTTATGAAGGTTATGGCCCTGCGGGTACTGCCGTAATGGTTGAGTGTATGACAGACAACCGTAACCGTACGGTTTCAGGTGTGCGCCATGCTTTTAGTAAATCAGGCGGTAATCTTGGTACAGATGGTAGTGTTAGCTACTTGTTTGATAAGAAAGGTGTTATTTCTTATGCGCCGGGCTTAGATGAAGATGCGATCATGGAAGCTGCGCTAGAAGGCGGTGCTGATGATGTTGAAACCAATGACGATGGCTCTATCGATGTGTATACCACACCCGCTGAATTTGGTGCTGTAAAAGATGCACTTGATGGTGCAGGCTTTGAAGCGGTAAACGCAGAAGTGACACTCGTATCTTCAACGAAAGCCGATCTTGATATTACTACAGCGCCAAAACTACTTCGCTTGATTGATGTATTAGAAGATCTTGATGATGTTCAAGAAGTTTACCATAACGGTGAAATTTCAGATGAGGTTGCAGAGCAGCTATAAGCTGTCTGTATAAAGGCGAACTATGTCCATCATTTTGGGTATCGACCCTGGTTCTCGTATTACTGGGTATGGCGTTATCCGTCAGCAAGGTCGACACCTTGAGTACCTTGGAAGTGGCTGTATTCGAACTTCTTGTGAGGATATTCCTGGTAGATTAAAGCAGATCTATGCTGGGGTGTCAGAGGTGATTACCCAATTCCAGCCCGATGCCTTTGCGATTGAAGAAGTTTTCATGGGCAAGAATGCGAGCTCTGCCTTAAAATTAGGCCAAGCACGCGGAAGCGCAATTGTTGCTGCTGTTAATGCTGACCTTCCTGTTAGTGAGTACGCGGCCCGCTTAATTAAGCAAGCCGTTGTTGGAACTGGGGCTGCAGATAAATCTCAGGTGCAACACATGGTTTGCTCGGTATTAAAATTACCCGGTAAACCCCAAGCCGATGCTGCAGATGCATTGGCTGTTGCTATTTGTCATGCCCATACACATAAAACGCTAATCGCAATGGCTGGGCGTGCAACTGGCGCCCGCCGAGGACGTTATCGTTAAATGACGTTGTTATAAAAGCAGCTTCGGCTGCTTTTTTGTGCATGTTGCAAGCCGATAAACATGTGCTTTGGCAAAGCTGTGTACTAGATTTAACAGTAATCACCTGTAAAGGATTACTGTGGGTATGAAAGTTTTATTGGTTATTCATGGGCTCAATGGTGTTGGCGGTACCGAGCGAGTCACAACTCATATTGCTAATTTATTGGCTGAAAATGGCAATCAAGTTTCGGTTTTAAGCCTGACATCCGTTGGTTCATCACCCGCATTTACACTCAATGATGATGTGACACTGCTACAGCCTAAGCGCACTTACTCTTCTCTACTCAAACATCTTCACCAAATATGGCAAGTTATTCAATTGCGTAAGCAGTTCGATGTTGTGATCGCCTCTGATACTCAGCTCTGTTTATATGTCTGGCCATTAACGTTGTTATCAAAAGCAAAAATTGTTGCATGGGAGCATTTTAACTCACAGGTAGTTACTCGGTTTGGCAGCCGTTGGTTTGGACGGAAAATCGCAGCAAGATTGTTTGATAAAATTGTGGTACTGACCCAGCAAGATAAAGCCTCTTGGCTAGACAGGTATCAACCTCATTCCCCAGTGTCTGTTATTCCTAATCCTTGCGCTATGGCTATGCTTCCTACAAGAGAAGAAACGCCAATTAAAAAAGTCGTGTCAGTTGGACGGTTTACTTCGCAAAAAGGTTTTGATTTTCTGGTGCGTGCTTGGTCACTCATTCCCACTGCAATACGTGCTCAGTGGCAGCTGCAAATAGTTGGCCCCACAGGGAGTGCGAGCAAGGAAATCGAACAGTTAATTGTCGCGTTGCAGCTAGAAGGCCAAGTGATTATTGGCGGAGCGAGCCACAATATGGAGCAAGTTTATGACAGTGCTTCTATTTACGTGATGAGTTCGCGTTATGAAGGTTTTGGCATGACATTGGTTGAAGCCATGGCTAGAGGTCTGGCTGTTGTGGCTTATAATTGTCCTATGGGGCCAAAAGAAATAATTCAGGATAAGTTCGGGATTATTGTGCCAGCTGAATCGGTTGAACGATTGGCTGATTCTCTGTCTGAGTTGATGGAAGATAACCAGCTACGTCTTTATTACCAACAGCAATCTTTAATCGGGGTAAAACGTTATGAACCCGCTAAGATTGTTGAGCGCTGGCAACAAGAAATTCGCACTTTTCCGTAATGGTGATATGAAGGGGGATCTTGAGGTTTAGGTACCACAAATAGCTGGATGTCCATCCAGTATTTGACTATCCTAGAGCCAATTATTGATTCAAAGATAGAGATGAAGCTGTGATTGGTCGTCTACGTGGAACCGTACTTGAAAAACAACCACCTGAAGTATTACTTGAAGTTGGTGGTGTGGGCTATGAAATTCAAATGCCAATGAGCTGTTTTTATGAGCTGCCAGAAAAAGGCCAAGAAGCGGTTATCTTTACACACTTTGTTGTGCGTGAAGATGCACAATTACTCTATGGTTTTAATAAAAAGAGCGAGCGTGAATTATTCCGCGAAGTGATTAAAGCCAATGGGGTCGGGCCTAAACTGGGTCTGGCGATTCTCTCTGCGATGACAGCAAGCCAATTTGTGCTGAGTGTTGAAAACGAAGATGTGACAACACTGGTGAAAATTCCAGGCGTAGGTAAGAAAACGGCTGAACGTTTGGTTATTGAAATGCGTGACCGCCTGAAAGGGTGGGGCGAAGGAGATCTATTTACTCCGGCACAAGATACTGCGGCTTCTCAAGCTATTGGGGCACAGTTAGCTGCACGCGCTGAAGATGAAGCTGTGAGTGCATTGGTTGCACTTGGCTATAAACCGCAACAAGCGTCGAAAGTCGTATCTCAAGTTGCTCAGCCTGATATGACAAGTGAAGCGATTATTCGTGATGCACTGCGTTCGATGGTTTAATGAAGGTTGTACGTAAATAATGATTGAAGCGGATCGCCTTATCTCGAATAACTTTGAACCATCACGTGATGAAGATGTGATAGACAGAGCTATTCGCCCTAAATTGTTGCAAGACTACCAAGGGCAAGACCATGTGCGCAGTCAGATGGAAATATTCATCAAAGCAGCGCAACTTCGTAACGAGGCACTGGATCATCTGCTGATCTTTGGGCCTCCAGGTTTAGGTAAAACAACATTGGCAAACATTGTTGCTAATGAAATGGGTGTGAGTATCCGTACGACCTCAGGCCCTGTTTTGGAGAAAGCTGGCGATCTAGCTGCACTTCTAACAAACCTTGAAGAAAATGATGTCTTGTTTATCGATGAAATTCACCGCTTAAGCCCTCAGGTTGAAGAGGTGCTATACCCTGCGATGGAAGATTACCAGCTCGATATCATGATTGGTGAGGGGCCAGCTGCTCGCTCAATTAAGATCGACTTGCCACCATTTACCCTAATAGGTGCGACAACGCGAGCGGGTTCTCTTACCTCGCCATTACGTGATCGTTTTGGGATTACGCAGCGTTTAGAGTATTACAAAGTTGAAGATCTGAAAGACATTGTACAGCGTAGTGCTAATTGCCTAGAGCTGTCGATGGAAGAAGAAGGGGCGATGGAAGTCGCTGTGCGCGCTCGTGGTACACCGCGTATTGCTAACCGTTTACTCCGCCGAGTTCGAGATTACGCTGAAGTGATGGCAGATGGTCATATCAGCCATGATGTCGCTGCAAAAGCGCTTGATATGTTAGACGTCGACAGCAGTGGCTTTGATTACATGGACCGTAAGTTATTAATGGCGATCATTGATAAGTTTATGGGGGGCCCGGTGGGGCTCGATAACTTAGCGGCGGCGATTGGTGAAGAGAAAGATACGATTGAAGATGTATTAGAGCCCTATTTGATTCAGCAGGGGTACTTACAACGAACACCGAGAGGGCGAATAGCCACACATCGCGCGTACTTACACTTTGGGTTGGACTTACCTGAGCGTTAATGCGTGCTTTAGCGATGAGAATGGTTAATCAAATGTAAAAAAGCGAGGCTATCTAGTCTCGCTTTTTTTATCATTCAATAAAAACTACCAAA